>NZ_JBIGIA010000005.1:142761-340905 GCF_043555975.1 Pelomonas nitida
ACGACAAGCTATCGCAAAGCTTGGCCGCCCGGGCCTGAAGGCCCGAAGGGCGGCATTCACGACAAGCTATCGCAAAGCTTGGCCGCCCGGGCCTGAAGGCCCGAAGGGCGGCATTCACGACAAGCTATCGCAAAGCTTGGCCGCCCGGGCCTGAAGGCCCGAAGGGCGGCATTCACGACAAGCTATTGCAAAGCATGGCCGCCCGGGCCTGAGGGCGACGCCACGTGGCGAGATCGGCCCATGGGTACCCCTGAATTTCCATGAACTTGGAAGCCAGGCGCGTTGCTCGGGAAGTCGAAGATCGGAATTTCGGCCTCGCCGAGCCACCAGGTTCTATGGCGCCCGGGGCTTTAAATTTGCCCAATGAGGCACAAATCTCCGCCGATGCACTTCGCAAGCCAGCCCCAAGGCTTGCAAGCGCACCAAGCCCAGGTGCGACAGTGATTTCGCCGCGCAATGTGCGTGCGGTCTTGCCGGCGTCGCGCTTCACCGAAGCGCCGCAGACGATGCCGGCCGTGAACTGGCTGTTGCGAGCGGTGACTCAGCCGCGGCGCTCTACTGGCTCAACAGCACTTCCAAATTGTCTTGGAACGACTTCGCACAGGACTCCACAAAGGCCGCTTCTGCGGCCCTCACCTTCGCGTAGTCATCCGCTTGCCACTGCGCCAATGTCGTCTTCGTGCCCGCGTCCTGATACGCACACTTGACCGTTCGAGCCTGGCTGAAAAAGCCGGCGCTGTCGGGTTTGCGGCTCAACGTGGCTTCAATCTTCAGGTCGTAGCCGAGGTCCTCGTCCGAACCCTCGCCATAGACCAGTTGAAACCTGTCCTTGCGAACCCACAGCACGTTCTTGAACGTCTGTTTGGGCGCGTGAAGCTGTGTCCAGCCATCCACCAGAGGCTCCAACTTCTGGGTGAGATCGGCGCCGGCCGGATGGGGCATCGCCCCCACCTTGTCCCCTTTGTAATCCTCCTTGGGCACTGCCGTGCGAAAACCGCCCAAAAGCGCGCCCACCACCATCAGCGCCACGTCTTTTTTGCGCTCGGCGGGGCTGACGATCCGCAAAACAGCATCTGGGAGCATCTGACCATCCGCCGTTTGCGTGTCCCCGGTCATGGTCAACACACCGGAGTATCGAAAAGGTTCGGTGGGTTTGGGTGCGTCCGGCATGGGCGCCGACGCGGTTGTCTCTGCCGTTGCAGGAACCTCAATGGCCTGGGGCTCTTGGAGCGCCTGGGCAAATGAATGAGCACAAAAAAATGCTGAGCAGAAAAATGATGCAATGAATTTCATAAGGTGAGCGCGTTGAAAAACAATGAAGTCCAAAAATTTGAGATCACTCATCGGGCGACGCAAGCAGAAACAAGTTCTTGATATAGGCTGCGAGCGGCTCACCATCGGACTTGCTCGGGGCTTAGGCACTGCGGCATCAAAATTCGCATCTCAAATTGATTTCACAGATTCAGCAACATAAATTTATGGCCAACCACGAATTCTGTTGACCTTGGCGAGAAATATGGCTTGGTTTGGAATGAGGGGGTTTAAATTTGAGACCTGACCCCGAATTCCGCGCGCGCATCAGGCGCTTGGGCGGCGGGGTTTCATCTCAAAAGTGCCATCCCGGCGCTTCGGAAAGGTGTGTTGGACAGGTGGACGCGCCAGCCGTCAAAACTGCCTGCATCAGGCGCTTGGGCGGCGGGGCTTCATCTCAAAAGTGCCATCCCGGCGCTTCGGAAAGGTGCGTTGGACAGGTGGACGGGACAAGTGCCCTCAAGTGCCCTCGCTTAATCCTGCAGGCTCCCAGCGGATTTGATCGAGGTTTTTGTTTTGACCAAAAAACTCGACAACGCGCCGATTTAAAATATTATCCGTAAGCGATGCACGGTCAAAATTGCAATTAGTAAACTCCGAGCCCTCTAAATTCACGTCACGCAAATCGCTAAAATTAAAATGACAGTCGTTAAAAATTGCACCACTGAAATTGGCACCACGAAAATCACATCTATCAAAATAGGTGCTGCGCGCAACAACTTGGCTCAAGTTGCATTTTGAAAAATCGCTCAACGCGTGCGAATAGGACCAGACCCCCGTGTCCGGATCTCGCGAACCGTGCCCGGTAGCAAAGCTATCCAAAAATGTGCAAAAAGAGAAATTCGCGCCAGCAGCAAAAAAAGGAGACATCTGCGCCATGACGAAACGACTGCGACTAAAGTCCACTTGCACAGCACTTGCTTCTTGAAGTCCTGTTCTAAAAAACAGGCATGCTCGTGCAGATCCGTTGTCAAGCACATAGTTTAACCACTGCTCAGGAAATCGATATCCGTCTATATTGACAAATCGACAGTCCAGAATCGCCTCGCCGGTCTTGTAGTGCGGCGTGCGAGGAGCAGTCGAATCAAACCACTCACGCCAACTCATTCCATCGGGCTCAACTTTAGACAAAACAACATTGGACAGTATGAAACGATAAATTTCTTCATCACCCCATCGCGACATAAGAGGATTAGTCATGGCAGCGTTATCCACTTGAACTGTTTCTTACCATTCTCGTCAACCCACACCTTCCCAATCCGACCGATATTCTGCGGCGGGATCTGAGCAGGAATTGATATCTCCAATTCACCACCTGTAGCCTTGCCCTGCGCTATGCCACTAAGGCCGATGCCCTTACTGCTGGTATCGCGGATTGCATTGAGATCGTAGCCCTTCACCCCCACGATTTCTACGACGAGTCCGTCATCGCCAGCCCAATATAGTGCGCCGGCATCTTTAGTGGGAGAACCGAGAGCATTCGTCGTGCCGCGGAACGCTGTGTCCGGCAAGCCGCTAATGTGATCAGTCAACTCAATATTGCCACCTCTAGCTGGCAGTCCGTTCCGTTTGACATACGCTGCCGCTTCATCTAGCGAAAGCTTGCCAAGTTCAAGCACTTCTCGATTGGTCCCGTGAAAGACTTCGCCGTAACTCTGCGGCGTGACTAGTTCCCCGTTCATCGTCGCAGAGTCTTTTCCAGGCACAGCCTTTGAAGGGCTAGCCGACACAGGTGTGCCTTGAGAACTTGTCACAGAGCTATCCGCCACCGCAGCCGACTTACCTTCAGCTGACCCCTTCACGACAGCCACTTCGCTCTCGACGCCGATAAGCCGCCCCAGCGCCCCCAGTACTTTGTTGGTAACCGAGGTGCCCAGCACCAGTTCTTCAACCGGATAGATCGGCGTTGCTGCGCCGTTGAGGGCACCAAACCGCTCCACACGCTCTTCATCGCGCAGGTTTTTCAGCGGTTCGATCGAATCACGCTTCGAGCCGAGTTGGCTGTTAAGGTAAGGATCATCTTTCTGTGCTGCCGTTGCACTGAAGTAAGTTTGCGCACTGCCGTAGTTCACCTGCGGCTGGCCGTTCACCGTGATGGTCTTGCCCATGTACGGCGTCAGCATCTCCTGAGCAGTCTGCAGCTCGTAAAGGTAGCCCTGTAAGCCGCCGCGTGCTCCTGCGCTGTACGGATTGCTTGATGCCTTGGCCAGCTGGGTGAGGTAGGCCTTGTTTTCATCAGCGGCCTGATCGTCGACAAGGCCACTTGCCACGCGCTCAAGGGCGTCAGTCCAGTAACGAGTTTCAGTGCTGACGCATTGCATGTCGCCGTTGCACATCTGTGCAGCCTTGCCCTTGGCGAGCTTTGCAATGAGGTCGCGCTCAGAGGGATGCAACTGCCGGTTGTTGAAGTCCTCGTTCAACCCGGCAGCCGCGCCTGCCGCGCCGCCCACCACGCCGCCAGCCGCGCTGGCGATGGCGCCCGTGAGCAGCTTGGACAAGGCCTCAGCCGGACTGTTCTGTTGGTCGGTGGGTTTGTCGCCAGACACGCCCAGCGCCACCAGGCCGTCTTGCAGGTTGCCCTGGAGCTTGTCGAGCTGGGGCGCCAGGCTCGCCGCCGTGCCGGCGCCGAGCGCCCCTTGTACGTTGCCGGTGAGCCCACCCACCACCGCGTGAGCAGCGACGCGGTAGGCGCCGCCTTCCTTCCAGTTGTCGTAGTCCGCCTTGGCTTGCGGGTCATTCAGGACGGCGTTGGACGCTTCCAGCAGCGCCTGCGCCTGTTGGCGCTTTTCGGGGCTGCCGCTGTTGCTGACTTGGCCCGCATCCACCGTGAGGGCGCCTGCGGCCGCGAGGGTGCCGCTGTTGATCAGGGTCTGGGTGGTGACTTGCGCCGATCCGCCGCTGTACAGGCTGGCCCGGTTGTCGAGTTGGCGCCCTTGCAGTTGCAGGTCCGTGCCGCCGATGAGGCTGCCTCGGTTGACGATGTCGGTGCTGGTGAGGCTCAGCGTGCCCGCCGCTTGCACGGTGCCCGCGTTGTCCAGGCTCGCCCCGCTGACGCTGGCGCTGCCTTGGGCCAGCACGGTGCTGCCCGCGTCCACGCGGGCGCCGCCTGCGCCTTGCAGCGTGACGTCGCTGCCGCCTTGCACGACGCTGGCTTGCAGGCTCGCTTGCCCCGCCGTGGCCTTCACTTGCGTGTCCCCGCTGGCGATGAGTTGGCTGTTCGTGAGTTGCAGTGCGGCTTGGGCGCCGTCCGCCCCGCTGGCTTGCACTTCGATGTCTTGTCCGCCGAGTTGGCTGCGGGTGAGGCTGACTTGCTGTGCGCTCAGGTTCACCGCGCCCGGCGCCACGAGCAGGGTGTCGCTGGCGCTCAGGTTCTGGCTGGCGCTCAGGCTCAGCCCGGCCACGTTTGCACTCGCTTGCCCCGTGGCCTGCCCCGCCGCGAGTTGGCTGTGGCTGCCGCTCAGGCTCACGCTCTGCGCGCTCACGCTCAGGCCTTGCCCCGCCGTCCATTGGCTGTCTTGCCCGTTCAGCGCCCCCGCAATCTGGGCGTTCAGCGCCCCGCCCAGCGCCGTGAAGCCGCTGTATTGCTCCCGGCTTGTCGTGTCTGTCGTGACGGTCTTGCTGCCGCTCACGTCGAGTTGCCCCGCGATCACCGTGAGCTGGCCTGCCGCCACGGCTTGGGCGCCGTCTCGGTGTTGCAGGCTGCCTCCCACTTGCACGCTCAGGTCGCCCCCGGCGCTCAGTGTGGCGCCTCGCGTGAGCAGGTCTCCCGCCGTCGTGATCTGGCTGCTTCCCCCGGCTTGCACCATCGCCCCGCTGAGGTCGGTGGCTTGTGCTGCCGTGGTGCTGAGTTGCAGCGCGCCACTGCGCGCTGCCAGTTGCCCTCCCGCCGCGCTGAGTTGCCCCGCGCTCACGCTCAGGCTTTCTCCGACGAGTTGCACGCCACCGAGTTGCGCCGCGTCGGCTTGCACGATCAGTTGGCCCGCGCTGAGCACTTCGGCACTCTTGCCGTTGGCGCTTTGTGCGCTGAGTTGGCCCGCTTGCAGCAGGAACTTCCCGCTCCCCGCGTGCTGCAGTTGCCCGCCGTCGCTGTTCACGCTTTGTGCTTTGAGCGTGACGTCGCTGGCGTTGGTCGCCATCACGCCGCCCCGGTTGTCCAGGCTCGTGAGTTCCAGGCTCAGCGCTTGGCTGCCGCTGTGCACCAGGCTGCCGCCCCGGTTGTCCAGCTCTCTGACTTGCAGCGCCAGTTGCTGCGCGCTGAGTTGGCCCCCCGCGTTGTTCAGGCTCTGGCCCGTCGCGCTGAGTTGGCCTTGTGCCAGGACTTGGGCGCCCGCGGCGCTCAAATCTCCTCTGCCCTGCCCCGCAACGAGCGAGATGTTGTTCGCCTGGACGGCTGCACCATCCAGATTGAGCGACGCCGCCGCGAGCAGCAGATCACCAGACGCCCAGAGTTTTCCGGCGCTCTGCGCGACGCCGTCCGACGAGATCTGCAGCGAGGCAGCTCCCTGCAACCGCCCATCGCTGGCCATGCCGGCGGCAATCAGGCCCTGGTTGGACAGCTGACCGGCCCTCAACAGGTTGGTGCCAGCCGTCGCCAAGGTGCCCGCTGCCGTTTGCTGCAAATCATCCGCGTCGATCTGCACGCCGGCGGCGCTGAACATCAACCCGCTGTTGTCGAGAGTGGGTGTTCGCAGTTGAAGGATGCCCTGCGTCAGCAATTGCCCGCTGTTGGCGAAGGACGTGGTATTGCCGCTCAGACGCTCGGCACTGAGACTGCCACGGTTGCTGAAGCGAGCGCCGTCCAGGCGCATGGACTGGAGGCGGATATCCCCCTGGTTGTCGAGACTGCCACTCACGTCGGCGACGAGATCACCCGCCGTGCGCAGCACGCCACCGGCATTGGCGAATTGACGCGTATCGATCAGGCCATCCGCCAACACCGACGGTGCGGCGGGCACCGACGTACTGCCCCCAGCCGAAGTACCGGCGTCGTTGCCCGGCACGCTGCCACCAGTGCCCGGGCTCGGGGCCGGGGTTGCGGACGAGGCACCGCCATCGCCTGCCACCGGTGCGCCAGCTCCACCTAACGTTGCAGCCGCCTGGCCAGCGCGTTGCAGCACCTGTCCATCAGCGTTGTCCCATCGTTCAACCGCCAATGACAGCGCCTGGCTACCGGTCTGCTCGATGCGCCCCCGACGGCTATCGATACTTGGCGCCGTCAGTTCCAGACGTGCCCCCTGCAGGCTGCCACCTTGGTTGTCGAGCAGGCTGCCAGCTTGGACGGACACCACACGCGCTGCGGTCACGCTGCCGCTGTTCGTCAGCTGTTCAGCGGCGCGCAACTGGATGTCTCGCCCGGCCTGCAAGCTGCCACCGAGCTGTTGGCTCCTCGCTTGCACCTGAAGGTCTTGCCCTGCCGCCACCGTGCCAGACAACTGCAGCGCCGCGTCGCTCTGCAGTTGGACAACCTGCCCCGTCACCACGCCGCTCAAGGCCGCGTCTGCCGTCGTTTTCAGCTGCAGGCTGTCACTGGCTTGCAGCCGCCCGCTGCCGCTGAGCCAGCCGTTGTGGTCCAGCGTCAGGTTGCCCGAGCTGGCGATCAACTGGCCATCCTGACGCACGCCGACGCCGGCTTCGGTGCCGACGAGCGTGATCTTGCCCGCATACATGCCCCCCAACGCGGAAACATCCAGGGCGAAGCGGGGCGCGGCGTCCGAGCCGGCCGGCGTGGTGGGCGTCACGCCTTCGACACCGGTGGCGCTTGCCTCAACCGAGGCGACCATGTTGGCGCCGGTCACAACCTGCAGTTGCTGCGCCCAAATGCCGGCATTCAGCTCCACAGCACGGCCAAGGATGGCGGCGTAATCGGCATCGCCTGCATTCAGGCCCGCGCCGTTGACGCTGATGGTCCCGTTGCGGACGTCATAGCCCGTCAAGGCGCCGCCACTGAGCTGCGGTTGACCGGTGGTCAGCGTGACACTGCGGGCGTTGATGAAACCGGCCCCGTCGACCTGGATACCGCTGGGGTTCGCAATGACGAGTTCGGCCCGCTGGCCTGCGACCTCCACAAAACCCTTGAGCTGGCTGGCTGCGCTGCTGTTGACCTCGTTGAGGATCAGGCGCGCGCTGCCTTGAGCCAGCCACGGGTTGCCCTGCACCCAACCGCCGATCTGCGTGCTGACGTCGGTTCGCGAGTTGTTCAGCACTACGCCTTGTGAGGTGACGTCGAACTGGCTGTAGGTGTTGCGCGACACACCCGCCGCACTGGGCGTCTGGATGTTGACCTGCGTCGTGCCATTGGCCGTCGTCAGCACAGTGGGCTGCTGGTTCTTCGGCGCCTGTGCATCCGCCCGGACCTGGGCCGTTGCCAACGGCGCGAACAGGGGCGACAGCAGCAGCCCGAACGTTGCCGCCCAGGACCGCCAGGCCTGCGCCTGGCCGCCCGTCGAGCCGGCATGGCTGGCGGCGGCACGCTGACGGGCGCGCTTTCGCGTGCTGCGACGCGTCTCGCCCGTGCCCTTCCCCTGCCCACGGGCGATCTCCGCCACTGCCATCAGCAACCCGCGCCGACGGTTGAAGACGATGCGGAATTGCTGACGATTCATGGCGAATAACTCAAGCTGAAACCGGTCACCCAATGACCGGAAGGAAAGTTGGAAGGCGCCTGCAAGGCAGTGCCCGCGAAAACATCCAGCTGCGCGCCACCGTAGCGCCAGCGTGCCCCCAGCACCGCCCCGGCCAGATGCCGACCGGCCAGGCGCTCGACACCACGCCCCGCCACCCAGCCGGTATCGATGCCGACGTAGGTGCTGAGCTGCTCGAGCAGGGGCAACTCGGCCTCGTTGCGGATCAAAAGGCCATGGTCTGCCGTCAGGGTGCGGTCACTGTCGAAACCGCGCACCGTGTAGCGGCCACCGATGGAAAAGCGGTCCTGCGGCGTCAAAGGCTGCAGCGCCACCTGGCCGCGCCACTGCGTGCTGAGCTGAAGCCGGCGGGCGCCGAGTGGCAGTGCGCCGCTGAGGCTGGCCGTTCCCTGCGCCAGACGCACATGAGAGGTGCCTTCGCCGAATGCCTCCTCCGGCGCCTGCAGGGCATGAAAGACACCCGTGCCGCGCTTGACGCTGACCTCGGCCTCGCCGTTCACATCGCCGCCGACGCGCTTCACGTTGAGGCCCGCCTCCCAGCCGCCGACACGCCGACGTTGCACTTCGACTTCCGTGTCGTCGATGAAATTGCGCGAACCACGACCGAAAAGCTTGGCCCAGGCCTGCACCTTGAGCTGCTGCGTGCGCCACAGCGTGTGCGAGAGCTTGAGTTCCCCATTGCTGCTGGTGCCGCGATAGACATAGTCGCGCGTCGCCCCAGCAACGACCTGGCGATAGCCATTGCGGCTGAACGTGACGCCGACCTGGCTATAGCCCCAAGGGAGCGAGTAATGGAAGACCTGGCCACCGATGCTGGGATGCGGCTGAGGCCGATCCCGAACGCTGCCCCGCAGCCAGTCGACATCCCGGTTGACCGTCACGTAGAACAAGTCGTTGAGCAGGAGCGCGTGATCCAGCGACAGCGTTGCGGACAGCGGGTAGCGGCCGGTTGCCGCACTCCCGCTGTCATCGACCTGAAACTGCATCCTGGCCTGGCGCCCGCCCGCGTAGCTAACGACAAGGTCACTCATGCCAGGATCTGTCGAGTCGCGCGCGGGCTCCACCTGAATGTCGACCTTGACGCCAGGCACGCGCTGCAGGTTTTCAAGCGCCTGCTCCATGCCGCGCAGGTTCAGCAGATCGCCGGGTCGCAACGGCAACGCATTGATCAGGCGCACCTGTGGCGAGCTGCCCTCGCGAAGCCGGACCGCGTGCACACGGCCGGGGACGACCATCAGGTTCAGCACACCGGTGGAGAGGTCTTGCGCCGGCACCAGCACTCGTGTGGTGATGAATCCGCCGTCGACCAGCGCCGACTGAAGCCGGGCCGCCAACGTACCAATGCTGGCGGCACCCAGGCAACGACCGATTGGCGCGTCATCGCCCGTCGGACCGCTGAACGCCCAGACACGGCCGGCGAGCTCAGGCCAGTCACGCACGCCGGCCAAACGCACTTCCCGCACGACGAAACACGGCGATTCATCGTCACGAAGCCGCTCGTTGACCGCCGCAGGTGCCGCCGGCAAACGAACGTCAGGGCTTTGCTCCAAGGTGCGCCGCTGGTCAGCCTCTCGCTGCCGCTGCAACTGCCGCAACGCGTCGGCATCGGAGGCCCCGAGCGGCGGCGACTGCGCCAGGCTCAATGACGGCGCCAACGCGAGCACCAACACGGCGAGCCCCCACCAAGCTGCTGGGCGCGCCCGACGCGTATAGATCCAGTCGTGCAAAACCAAAGCCTTCTCCCTCCCGTCTCAACCTCACGGGAGCAGCTACGCCTTGGCTGCCGCACCTGCAACCATGCACTCCCTTGAAAGCGCGCTCTTCTGACGCGTCAATTCAACGGATCACTATAGATGTCGAGCTCGTGTCAACGACGGCAATAGTTCATGAAGTACGGCAGTTCAACGCTGCTGCAACGCGCTCACGCAACCTGTGGCGCTAACGCAGGTAGCCGACGGCCACCCGGCTCACGGCAAAAAAAAGAGCCCCTGCGCAGAGGGGCTCTTGTCATGCGTTCAACACGCCGATTGAACGACTGGGCACCGCCAGCACGGTGCCTCTTCACGTGCAGCAGGCGCCGCGCAATCAGGCTGCAGGCTGGGCGTTGCGCAGGCGGATGTGCAGTTCGCGCAGCTGCTTTTCGTCGACCAGCGACGGTGCGCCGGTCAGCAGGCACTGGGCGCGCTGGGTCTTGGGGAAGGCGATCACGTCGCGGATGGACTCGGCCTTGGTCATCATCGTGACGATGCGGTCCAGACCGAAGGCCAGGCCGCCGTGCGGGGGCGCGCCGTATTGCAGCGCGTCCAGCAGGAAGCCGAACTTGATGCGCTGGTCTTCCTCGCTGATGTTCAGCGCCTCGAAGACCTTGGCCTGCACGTCGGCGCGGTGGATACGCACCGAGCCGCCGCCCAGTTCCCAGCCGTTGAGCACCATGTCGTAGGCCTTGGCGATGCACTTGCCCGGGTCGCTGACCATCAGGTCTTCGTGACCATCCTTCGGGGCCGTGAACGGGTGGTGAACGGCCGCCCAGCGGTTGTTCTCCTCATCGTGCTCGAACATCGGGAAGTCGACGACCCACAGCGGCGCCCAGACGTCGTTGAACAGGCCGTTGGTCTTGCCGAACTCGCTGTGACCCACCTTCAGGCGCAGCGCGCCGATGGCGTCGTTGACGACCTTGGCCTTGTCGGCGCCGAAGAACAGCAGGTCGCCGTCCTGCGCGCCGGTGCGCTTGAGGATCTCGGCGACGGCTTCGTCGTGCAGGTTCTTGACGATGGGCGACTGCAGGCCTTCACGGCCCTTGGCGACTTCGTTGACCTTGATCCAGGCCAGGCCCTTGGCGCCGTAGATCTTGACGAACTCGGTGTAGGCGTCGATCTCGCCACGGCTCATCGCGGCGCCCTTGGGCACGCGCAGCGCGACGACGCGGCCGCCCGGCGTGGTGGCGGGGCCGCTGAAGACCTTGAAGTCCACCGTGGTCATCGCGTCGGTCAGTTCGGTGAACTCGAGCTTGACGCGCAGGTCCGGCTTGTCGGAGCCGAAGCGGTGCATGGCTTCCGCGTACTTCATGACCGGGTAGTCGCCCAGCTCGACGTTCAGCGCCTTGCGGAAGACGTGGCGGATCATGCCCTCGAACATCGAGCGGATTTCCTCTTCCGTCAGGAACGAGGTCTCGATATCGATCTGCGTGAATTCGGGCTGGCGGTCGGCGCGCAGGTCTTCGTCACGGAAGCACTTGGTGATCTGGTAGTAGCGGTCGAAGCCGGCGACCATCAGCAGCTGCTTGAACAGCTGGGGCGACTGCGGCAGCGCGAAGAAGTGGCCGTCGTGCACGCGGCTGGGCACGAGGTAGTCGCGCGCGCCTTCCGGCGTGGACTTGGTCAGCATCGGCGTTTCGATGTCGACGAAGCCGTGCTCGTCCAGGAACTTGCGCACCTCCATCGCCACCTTGTAGCGCAGCATGAGGTTGTTCTGCATGTACGGGCGGCGCAGGTCCAGCACGCGGTGCGTGAGGCGCGTCGTCTCGGACAGGTTGTCCTCGTCGATCTGGAACGGGATGGGCACCGACGCGTTCAGCACCTCGATCTCGTGGCACAGCACCTCGACCTTGCCGGAGACGAGGTTGGCGTTCTCGGTGCCGGCCGGGCGCGAGCGCACCTTGCCGACGATCTTCAGGCAGTACTCGCTGCGGACGTCTTCGGCGATCTTGAAACTGTCGGCGCGGTCGGGGTCGCAGACGACCTGGACCAGGCCTTCGCGGTCACGCAGGTCGATGAAGATGACGCCGCCGTGGTCGCGGCGACGGTGGGCCCAGCCCATCAGGGTCACGGTCTGGTCGAGCAGCTTTTCGCTGACTTGGCCGGCATAGCAGGTACGCATGAGGTTCTCCGAATTCTTTGCTTGGGGGTGTTCTGTGGAGGCGCTGTTGGGCGCGGGCGGCCCTCAGGATTGAACGCCGGCCGGGGCGTTCAACCCGGCTGATTTCGATGGGGCGCGTCGCAGGGCTGGGCGCCGGCATGGGGCAGTGGCGCCACCGTGCCCATGGAGATGATGTATTTCAGCGCCTCGTCCACCGTCATCTGCAGCGGCTTGATGTCGGACGTGGGCACGATGAGGAAGAAGCCGGACGTGGGGTTGGGCGTCGTGGGCACGTAGACGCTGGTGTGCTCGCCGTCCAGGTGGCAGGCCACCTCGCCGCTGGGGGTGCCGGTGACGAAGGCGATCGTCCAGCTGCCTTCGCGCGGGTATTGCACCAGCACGGCCTCGCGGAAGGCGTTGCCGCTGCTGGAGAACAGCGTGTCCGACACCTGCTTGACCGAGCTGTAGATGCTCTTGACGATGGGGATGTGGGACATCAGGCGGTCCCACTGCGTCAGCAGCCACTGGCCGAAGATGTTGGCCACGAAGACGCCCGTGACCAGCAAGCCAGCCGCGAGGATGACCAGGCCCAGCCCCGGCACATGGCGCAGCTCCAGCACGGCGTCGCGCACGGAAGCCGGCAGCACCAGCGCGAGCGCCGCCAGCAAGGAGCCGAAGACGCTGTTGACGACGTCCAGCACCTGCGCCAGCACCCAGATGGTGATGGCCAGCGGCAGCCAGACCAGCAGGCCGGCGACGAGGTATTTGCGAAGGGAAGGAGCCACGAAGATCCCGGTTCAGTGGCAGGCGCAGGAGCCGCCGCAGCTGCCGCCCGAGGTGGACGACGACGCTTGCGTCGTGCTGCCGGACGACTCGGCCTTGGCAGGTTCAGCCGCAGGGGCCGATGCCGGCGCCGCCGCCGTGCTGCCGCTGCCGCCGCGGAAGTCGGTGGCGTACCAGCCCGAGCCCTTGAGCTGAAAGCCTGCCGCCGTGACCTGCTTGCCGAAGGCCTCGGCACCGCAGGACGGGCAGGTGGTCAAAGGGGCGTCAGAGAGCTTTTGCAGCACGTCCTTGGCGTGGCCACAGGCGCTGCAGCGATAGGCATAGATCGGCATGGTGGTGCAAAAGTGGGGGCAAAGCCCGAGATTTTAGGCCCACCGGGCCAAGTTCAAGGACGCCCGCTCAGCGATGGGGCTGCAGGTGGTGGCTGACATGCTCGTGGCGGTTGGTCAGCAGCTGCGGCGCGAGCGACCCCACCACCATGCCAACCAGCGCCGCCAACAGCCCGGCGAGCTGGCCCGGGAACAGCTCGCCCCAGGTCGTGACCTGCGGGAAGAAGGCCACCCAGACGGCGATGCCGGCAAAGATCGAGAAAATGGCGCCCTGCGTCGTGGCGCGCTGCCAGTACAGGCCGAACACCAGCGGCACGAAGGCCGCCACCAGCGTGACCTGGTAGGCCGCGCTGACGAGGTCGTAGATGGACGTGCCCTGCAGCGCGATGGCGTAGGCCAGCACCGCGAAGGCGAAGATCACCAGCGTCACGCGCATGGCCACGAGCGACTGCTTGTCGCTCATGCCGGGGCGGATCTGCTTGAGGATGTTCTCGACAAAGCTGGTCGTCGGCGCGAGCAGCGTGGCCGACGACGTGCTCTTGATGGCCGACAGCAGCGCACCGAAGAACAGGATCTGCATGAACAGCGGCATGTGGCCCATGACGAAGCTGGGCAGCACGCGCTGGTAGTCGTTCTGGGCCAGCTCCAGCGCCTTGTCACCCATCACGGCCACGGCCGCCAGCACGATGAACATGGGCACGAAGGCGAACGCGATGTAGCTGAAGCCGCCGATCATGGCGCCACGCCGCGCCGTCTTGGCATCCTTGGCGGACATGACGCGCTGGAACACGTCCTGCTGCGGGATGGAGCCCAGCATCATCGTCAGGCCCGAGCCGATGAACATGGCCAGTTCGGTGAAGCTGGGGTTGGGCAGGAAGCGCCCCAGGTCGCGGCTTTGCGCCAGCGCGAGCACCTTGTCGGTCCCGCCGGCGAGGTCGGCGGCAAAGACCGCGATGACGCCCAGGCCCAGCACCAGCACGATCATCTGGATGAAGTCCGTCCAGGCCACCGCCAGAAAGCCGCCGATGACGACATACACCAGCACCGCCAGCAGGCCAACGATCATGCCGGTCTGCGGGCTCATGGCGCCGTCGGTCAGGATGTTGAACACCAGCCCCAGCGCAGTGACCTGCGCGGCCACCCAGCCCAGGTAGCTCAGGATGATGGCCAGCGAGCAGAAGATCTCGACGCCCTTGCCGAAGCGCTGGCGATAGAAGTCGCCGATGGTCAGCAGGTTCTTCTGATAGAGCCGCGCCGCAAAGAACGCGCCCACCAGCACCAGACACAGGCCGGCGCCGAACGGGTCTTCAACGACAGCGCCCAGGCCGCCCTGCACGAACTTGGCCGGCAGGCCCATGACGGTCTCGGCGCCGAACCAGGTCGCGAACGTCGTCGTGACGACCATGATCAGCGGCAGGCTGCGGCCGGCCACGGCGAAGTCCGAGGTGTTCTTGACCCGTGTGCCCGCCCACACACCGATGCCCAGCGTGCCGAGCAGGTAGAGCACGACGAAAACGATCAGCGTGGTGTTCATGGACGTCAGAACGGGTGAGACCAGAAAAATTGGCGCGGATTATGAAGGCGCCCCGGCCAGCCCTCGCTAGAGGGCGGAACCGAAAAAGCGCAGCGCCAGCGACGCAAGACCGATGCCCAGCGCAAAGCCCGCCGCGCCCCACAGCAAGCCCGACAGCAGCCGGTTGGTGCTGCGCAGCTCGCGCACCAGCGCGCGCATGTCGGCATCGCCACCTCGCTGCGCCTGGGCCTTCAGTGCGTCGTGCAGCAGGCGCGGCAGCTCGGGCAGCAGCTGCGCAAAACGCGGCGCCTCCTTCTGCAGCTGCTTGGTCAGCGCGGGCCAGCCGACCTGCTCGTTCATCCAGCGCTCCAGGAAGGGCTTGGCCGTGGCCCAGAGGTCCAGCTCCGGGTCCAGCTGGCGGCCCAGGCCTTCCACGTTGAGCAGCGTCTTTTGCAGCAGCACCAGCTGCGGCTGGATCTCGACGTTGAAGCGGCGCGAGGTCTGGAACAGCCGCATCAGCACCTGGCCCAGCGAGATGTCCTTCAGCGGCCGGTCGAAATGAGGCTCGCAGACGGCGCGAACGGCACTCTCCAGCGCATCGACGCGCGTCTCGGGCGGCACCCAGCCGGAGGCGATGTGCAGCTCGGCGACGCGCTTGTAATCACGCTGGAAGAAGGCAATGAAGTTCTGCGCCAGGTAGTCCTTGTCCACCTCGGTCAGCGTGCCGATGATGCCGAAGTCCAGCGCGATGTAGCGCCCGAACGTCTCCGGCGCCAGGCTCACCTGGATGTTGCCGGGGTGCATGTCGGCGTGGAAGAAGCCGTCGCGGAAGACCTGCGTGAAGAAGATGGTCACGCCGTCGCGGGCCAGCTTCTTGATGTCGATGCCGGCCGCCTCCAGCGCAGGGCGGTGCGAGATGGGCACGCCCTTCATGCGCTCCATGACGATGACCTCGGGGCTGCACAAGTCCCAGTGCATCTCGGGCACCATGATGAGGTCCAGGCTGGCCATGTTGCGGCGCAGCTGGGCGGCGTTGGCAGCCTCGCGGACGAGATCCAGCTCGTCGTGCAGGTACATGTCGAACTCGGCCACCACCTCGCGCGGCTTCAGCCGCCGGCCGTCGACGGACGCACGCTCCACCCAGATGGCCACGCGCCGCATCAGCGCGAGGTCATCGTCGATGACGTCGAGCATGCCCGGGCGCAGCACCTTGACCGCCACCTCGCGGCCATCTTTCAGCGTAGCGAAATGCACCTGCGCAATGCTCGCGCTGGCGACCGGCTCGGCGTCGAAGCTGGCGAACAGCTCTTCCAGCGGCCGGCCGAACGCCCGTTCGACCAGTTGACGAGACAGGGCCGCCGAAAACGGCGGCACGCGGTCCTGCAGCTTGGCCAGCTCCTGCGCGACATCGGCCGGCAGCAGGTCGCGCCGCGTCGACAGCACCTGCCCGAATTTCACGAAGATGGGGCCCAGACGCTCCAAAGCGAGGCGCAGACGCACGCCACGGGGCTCCTGCCAACGGCGCCCGAGCCGCGTGAAACGCCTCAGAACCTGAAAACGGCGACGCCGTAACCCGGAGAGGGCCAGGTCATCGAGCCCGAAGCGCCAGAACGTCCACAGAATGAACAGCAGCCGGGAGACAAACCTCATGCGCCGCTACCGGCCATCTTGGGCGCAAACCGTGCCACCGTGCCCGACAGCGCCTGCCGCACCGCACGGCCGAACTGCGCCAGCTGACGCGCCGGCAGCGGGCCGACGACGCCGGCCAGGTCGTCCTCGATGTCCCAGCGCAGGTTGTCCATCAACCAGTGGACCTCGCCGGCGAAAGCGGCATCTCCCTGCACGCTGACGGCCGGCGGCTCGCCACTCAAGGCGCCCAAGGCCAGGCGAGCCGGGTTGCTGGCGTCGATCTCGATGCGCATGCCGCCCGCGCCGGGCGGCGGCACTTCCAGCCGTTCGAACAGACCGGCAGGCGTGACGCCCAGGATCAGGTCCGGCACCGGCGGCAACAGCGCCGGCCAGCCCGCCAGATGCACCACCAGCCCCCGCCCCGCCTGGAGTTTCAGCCGCTGCGCGGCGATGGGTTCTCTCGAAACGACATGGTTGATCAGCAACACCAGTCGATCTTGCAGGGCCGGCATCAACAGCGGCGACAGGGAGGGCAAAGGCCAGGGGGCAGACATGCGCTTGATTGTAGGCAGGGGACCTTGAACAGGGGACCCCTGCTCATCAGCTGTCAAATTTGTTGATGGAGAATCCGGTTCGCTTTTTGCAAGTCACTGCCTACCCAGGCCACCCACAATCAAGATGTTCGAGGATCGCAGCTACAAAAGGACGTTCTACAGCGCGCCGCAGTCTGTCGAGTCGCTGATTGCCGCCTTCCTGGAACCCGGCATCATCGTTCTGAGCTTCCTGCTCGTGAACGGCCATTTCGAAGAGCAGGTCATGCGCCCGACGCTGACCTTGTGCCTGCTCATCTTCGCGCTCACCTTCCCGGGCCGGAACCGGTTCAACGACCACCCGGCCAGTGCGCTGGTGGACGTGATCTCCTCCTGGCTGATGCTGCTGGGCATCCTGCTGCTGTGCGGCTACGCCACGACGAGCCTGCACTACTTCGAAAACGAGGTGCTGATCTGGTGGGCCGTCATCACGCCCGTCGCCCAGATCGCCGCCATCGAGCTCGGCCGCCGCGTGCAGCGCTGGCGCGCCAGCGACCCCAGCGCACGGCGAACGGCCGTCATCGTCGGCGCCGGCCCGCTCGGCCACAAGGTGACACGCGCGCTGCGCGACGGCCAGGGCGTCATCTGCCTGGGCTATTTCGACGACCGCAGCCAGGAGCGCCTGCACCCCGATGCCGGCACGGAGCTGCTGGGGCCGCTGCACAAGCTCAGCGAGTTCGTGCGCGAGAAGGGCGTGCGCGAGGTCTACATCACGCTGCCGCTCGGCTCGCAACCACGCATCGTCGAGCTGCTCGAGCAGGTGCAGGGCACCACCGCCTCGCTGTTCTTCGTGCCCGACGTGTTCGGCATCAGCATCATCCAGGGCCGCCTACAGGACCTCAGCGGCGTGCCGGTCGTGGGCATCTGCGAAACCCCGTTCACCGGCACCAATCAGCTGATGAAGCGCATCAGCGACATCGTGCTCGCATCCATCATCCTGGTGCTGATCTCGCCCATCCTGCTGATGCTGGCCATCGGCGTGAAGCTCAGCTCGCCGGGGCCCGTCATCTTCAAGCAACGCCGCAACGGGCTGGATGGCGAAGAGATCATCGTCTACAAGTTCCGCTCGATGCGCGCGCAGGACAACGGCGCCGTCGTCAAGCAGGCCACCAAGGGCGACTCACGCATCACGCCGTTCGGCGCGTTCATCCGCCGCACGTCGCTCGACGAGCTGCCGCAGTTCGTCAACGTGCTGCAGGGCCGCATGAGCATCGTCGGGCCGCGCCCGCACGCCGTCGCTCACAACGAGCAATACCGCCAGCTCATCAAGGCCTACATGGTGCGCCACAAGGTCAAGCCGGGGATCACCGGCTGGGCCCAGGTCAACGGCCTGCGGGGCGAGACCGAAACCATCGAGAAGATGGCCGCACGCGTTGAATACGATCTGGAATACCTGCGCAACTGGTCGCTGGCCCTCGACCTGCAGATCATCCTGCGCACGGTCAGGCTGGTGGTGTTCGACCGTCATGCCTACTGAGACCTCCCTCCCCCTCCGTCGACTCTCCCTCCTCATCGCGTCGCTGCTCGCGACCTGGGCGCCGGCCAGTCACGCGCAAACCGACGACACGACGCCGTTCTATGTGGGCGGTTCGCTGGGTCTCACCCACGTCGCCAACGTCTACCGCACCAGCAACGCCCCCAACAGCGACACGGTCACGACCGCCGCGCTGCTCGGCGGCATCGACCAGCGACTGGGCCGCCAGCACGTGACGCTGGACGGCTCGCTGCAGGACAACCGCTACAGCACCAACAGCGATCTCAATTACCGCGCCTACAACGTGCGCGCCGCACTGGACTGGCAAACGGTGGGCAATTTGTCGGGCGTGCTCAGTGCGAAGTCCGACCGCACGATGGCCGAGTTCAACACCAGCAGCGTCGCGCAGGTGTTCAATAAGAACATCGTGACCAACGACGAGTACCAGGCGCTGGCGCGGCTGGGCGTCGCCACCCGCTACACGCTGGAGGCCGGCTGGACCCATCAGAACCGCGACTACACCGCTTGGCAGTACGAGCAACTGGTGTTCAGCCAGAACACCGCCCAGCTGGGCGTCTACGCCACGCCGGCCGGCAATGTGCGGCTGGGCCTGGTGGGCCGCCACACGACCGGCAGCAACCCGCGCTACCCGGACGGCCAAGGCCTGCAGCTCATCGATGGCGAGATCCGGCCGACCACGTCACCCAACGACTACACCCGCGACGACCTCGACTTCACCACGCGCTGGAGCGTCGGCGGGTACAGCACGGTCAACACCCGCATCAGCCGCAGCCGCAAGCGCAACAGCCTGGATCTGCTGCGTGATTTCACCAGCACGACCGGCTCCATCGGTTGGGACTGGCGGCCTACGGCCAAGCTGCAGGTCAATGCCCAGTACGCCCGAGACACCGGGCAGGAAACCATGGTGCAGAACTCGGAACTCAACCGCGTCTACACCACGTGGCAGCTGAGCACGACCTATGCACTGACGGGCAAGCTCAGCCTCAACGCCAAGGCAAGCAACAACCGCGCGACGCGCAGCCGCGACGCCGGCAACGCACCCAGCGACGCCCTGGACGACACCCGCAGCTACACGCTGGGCCTGCGCTGGGCCTTCTCGCGCGGCCTCAGCCTCAGCTGCCAGTACGACCACGTCAATCGCGACAACAGCCTGTCGACCTACGTCTACACCGCCAGCAGCTATGGCTGCACGGGCCAGGCGATCTTTTTCTGACCCTCTTCTTCGGACCATCCGATGACCACCGTCCTGCTCACCGGCGCGGCCGGCTACATCGCCTCCCACACCTGGCTCGCCCTGCAGCAGGCCGGGTATCGCGTCGTGGGCGTCGACAACTTCAGCAACAGCTCGCCGCGCGTGCTCGAGCGCCTGGCCGAGCTGGCCACGGCGCCCATCGAATTCGAGCGCGGCGATGTGGGTGACGCGGCCCAGCTGGACGAAATCTTCGACCGCTACCGGCCAGAGGCCGTCGTGCACTTCGCCGCCTACAAGGCCGTCGGCGAGTCCGTCAGCCAGCCGCTCGCCTACTACCGCAACAACCTTGGCGGCCTCGTCAACACCTGCGAGACGATGAAGCGCCACAGCTGCCGGCGCATCGTCTTCAGCTCCAGCGCGACCGTCTACGGCGCACCCGAGCAGTTGCCACTGCGCGAAGACGCCCCCACGTCGGCGACCAACCCTTACGGCGCCACCAAGCTGATGGGCGAGCAGATCCTGCGCGACGTCGGCGTGGCCGACCCGGCTTGGCAGACGGCTTGCCTGCGCTATTTCAACCCGGTCGGCGCCCATGAGAGCGGCCGCATCGGCGAAGACCCCCGCGGCACGCCCAACAACCTGATGCCCTACGTCGCCCAGGTGGCCGTCGGCCGGCGCGAGAAGCTCTCGGTGTTCGGCAACGACTACCCCACGCCCGACGGCACCGGCGTGCGCGACTACATCCACGTCACCGACCTGGCCGAAGGCCATGTCGCCGCGCTGCGCCGCCTGCTGGACCACCCCGGCTCGCTGACGGTCAATCTCGGCACCGGCCAGGGCTACAGCGTGCTGGATCTCGTGCGCGCCTACGAGGCAGCCAGCGGCCGCCCCGTGCCCTATGACATAGTCGCGCGCCGCGCGGGCGACGTGGCGGCCTGCTGGGCCGATCCGGCGCTGGCGCGCGAGCTGCTCGGCTGGTCCGCCAAGCTTGACCTCGCCCGCATGTGCGAGGACAGCTGGCGCTGGCAGCACAGCAATCCCCAGGGTTTCGAATAACGAGATGCAAAGCACCATGGCTTCCAAGATTTCTGTTCTCCCCGTCATCATGGCCGGCGGCTCCGGCACGCGGCTGTGGCCGCTGTCGCGTGCGGGCTACCCCAAGCAATTCCTGGTGCTGTCAGGCAATGAAAGCCTGTTCCAGCTGGCCGCGCGTCGGCTGGCGGCACTCGCCTCGGCGGAGTTCGACCTGGCCGGCCCCTGCATCGTCGGCAACGACGAGCACCGCTTCCTCGTGCTGGACCAGTTGCGCGAGACCGGCCTGGAGCCCAGCAGCGTGCTGCTGGAACCGCTGGGCCGCAACACCGCGCCGGCACTGACGCTGGCCGCCCTGGCGGCGCTGGAAGGCGGCGACGACCCCGTCCTCGTCGTCACACCGGCCGACCAGACCGTCACGAACGGTGCCGCCTTCACCGCGGCGCTGCAGAGCGCCGTCCGCACTGCTGCGGACGGCGGCATCACCATCCTGGGCATCACGCCGGACCGCCCCGAGACCGGCTACGGCTACATCCGCACGCAGGCCGATGCTGCCGGCCTGGCGGTGGCGCAGTTCGTCGAAAAGCCCAACCTCGAGACCGCCCAGCGTTATCTCGCCGAAGGCGGCTACTACTGGAACAGCGGCATGTTCGTGCTGCGCGCCAGCGCCTGGGTGAAGGCGCTGGAGCGCTTCCGCCCTGACATCCTCGCAGCCACCCGTGCCGCCTGGGCCGCCCGCAAGACCGACGCCAAGTTCGTGCGGCCGGGCAAGGCGGAGTTCGCTGCCGTGCCGAGTGAGTCTGTCGACTACGCCGTCATGGAGCGCTGCCCGGGCACCGACATCCCGCTGCGCATGGTGGCGCTGGATGCCGGCTGGAACGACCTGGGCGCCTGGGAAGCGGTCTGGCAAGTCGCGGACAAGGACGAAGCCGGCAACGCCTTTGTCGGCGACGCGCTGATCGCCGACAGCAAGAACACGCTGGTGCATGCCACCAGCCGCCTGGTGGGCGTCGTCGGGCTGACCGACATCGTCGTCGTCGAGACACCCGACGCCGTGCTCGTCAGCGACCGCGCGCGCAGCCAGGAGGTCAAGCAGATCGTCAACCGCCTGGGCGCCGAGCAGCGCGGCGAGCAGGCGCTGCATCGCAAGGTGCACCGCCCCTGGGGCTGGTACGACAGCATCGACAACGGCCCGCGCCACCAGGTCAAGCGCATCATGGTCAAGCCAGGCGCGTCTTTGAGCCTGCAGATGCACCACCACCGCGCCGAGCACTGGATCGTCGTCAGCGGCACCGCCGAGATCGTCAACGGCGACAAGACCATCCTGCTGACGGAAAACCAGTCCACCTACATCCCGCTGGGCCAGACCCACCGCCTCGCCAATCCGGGCAAGGTGCCGCTGGAGATCATCGAAGTCCAGTCCGGTTCCTATCTCGGCGAGGACGACATCGTGCGTTTCGAGGACACCTACGGAAGGACATGAGCCCACCCCCTACCGGCTTCGCCGGCCCCCTCAAGGGGGCGCACCCGATGGCCTGGCCAAGCCAGTTCCATGGGTGCTGCTTGGGAAGACATTAGCCTTCAACCATAGGAACTGACATGACCATCCTCGTCACCGGCGGTGCCGGCTTCATCGGCAGCAACTTCGTGCTCGACTGGCTGCGGCAGAGCGACGAGCCTGTCGTCAACCTCGACGCGCTGACCTACGCGGGCAACGTCGAGAACCTGGCGTCACTCGACGGCGATGCGCGGCACATCTTCGTCAAGGGCGACATCTGCGACCGCGCGCTGATCGACAGCCTGCTCGCCCAGCACCAGCCGCGCGCCATCGTGCATTTCGCGGCGGAGAGCCATGTGGACCGCTCCATCAGCGGCCCGGGCGCCTTCATGAAGACCAATGTGGACGGCACGTTCACGTTGCTGGAAGCCGCGCGCGCCTACTGGGGCGGCCTGGCCGGCGACGCCAAGGCAGCGTTCCGCTTCCACCATGTGTCGACCGACGAGGTCTACGGCACGCTCAAGCCCACCGACCCGCCGTTCACCGAGACCAACCCCTACGAGCCCAACAGCCCGTACTCGGCCAGCAAGGCCGCCAGCGACCACCTCGTGCGCGCCTGGCACCACACCTACGGCCTGCCCGTCGTCACGACGAACTGCTCCAACAACTACGGCCCCTATCACTTCCCCGAGAAGCTGATCCCGCTGATGATCGTCAACGCGTTGGCGGGCAAGCCCCTGCCCGTGTACGGCGACGGCCAACAGATCCGTGACTGGCTGTTTGTCACCGACCACTGCAGCGGCATCCGCGCCGTGCTGGCGGGCGGCAAGCTGGGCGAGACCTACAACATCGGCGGCTGGAACGAGAAGGCCAACATCGACATCGTCAAGACGGTCTGCGCGCTGCTCGACGAGCTGCGCCCCTCGGCCGACGGCCCCTATGCGCGGCTCATCACCTACGTGAAGGACCGCCCCGGCCACGATCGCCGCTACGCCATCGACGCCCGCAAGATCGAGCGCGAACTCGGCTGGCGGCCGGCCGAGACGTTCGAGACCGGCATTCGCAAGACGGTGCAGTGGTACCTGGACCACCCGGAATGGGTCGCCCGCGTGCAGAGCGGCGCCTACCGCGACTGGGTTGCCACACAGTACGGCGGCTGAGCGATGAAGATCCTTCTGCTCGGCAAGGGCGGCCAGGTCGGCTGGGAACTGCAGCGCTCGCTGGCGGTCGTCGGCGACGTCGTGGCGCTGGACCACGATGACGGCGGTGACTTCACCCAGCCCAACCAACTGCTGGCCCGCGTGCAGGCGCTGGCACCGCAAGTCATCGTCAATGCGGCGGCGCACACGGCCGTCGACAAGGCGGAAAGCGAGCCCGAGCTGGCGCGTCAGATCAATGCCGGCACGCCGGCGCTGCTGGCCATCGAGGCCAAGCGGTTGGGCGCGCTGCTGGTGCACTACTCGACGGACTACGTCTTCGACGGCAGCGGCAGCCACGCCCGCGACGAAGACGCGCCCATCGCGCCGCTGAGCGTCTACGGCGCCACCAAGGCCGAGGGTGAAGAGGCCATCCGCGCCAGCGGCTGCCAGCACCTGATCCTGCGCACCAGCTGGGTCTATGCGGCGCGCGGCGGCAATTTCGCCAAGACCATGCTGCGGCTGGCGTCCGAGCGGGATCAGCTCAAGGTCATCGCCGACCAGATCGGTGCGCCGACCGGTGCCGACGTGCTGGCCGACCTGACGGCCCACATGCTGCGCGCGGCCCGCGTGAACCCGGCGCTAACGGGCACTTACCACGCCGTGGCCGGCGGCGAGACCAGCTGGCACGAGTACGCCCGCTTCGTCATCGAGTTCGCGCGCGAGCAGGGCAAAGCCATCAAGGTTGCGCCGGACCAGATCCTGCCCATCCCGACCAGCGACTACCCCACCCCGGCCAAACGCCCGCTGAACTCGCGCCTGTCCACGGCCAAGCTTCAGCAGCGCTTCGGCCTGCGACTGCCGCACTGGCAGCAGGGCGTGGCCCGCATGCTGACTGAGATCCTATGAGCCCCTCGCCCGGTCTTGCCTCGCTGAACGCGGGCACGCCCAGTCGGTCTTGCAGACCGCGCCGGGGCTTGCGCCCCAGCCCTTCGGCAGGCACAGACAGTCCACTGGACTGTCTGTGTCCGGCCTCAGCCCCCGAGGGGACGCCGATGCCTGCGGCGTTGAGCCGCGAGCACATCGGCAAACAGGCCGGCTTGGGAGCGGCCCGGCGCTCGGCCCTACAAACGAATTGAAAGGAAGTGAGGCCCCAACGATGACCAAGAACCGCAAAGGCATCATCCTGGCCGGTGGCTCCGGCACCCGCCTGCATCCGGCCACACTGGCCGTCAGCAAGCAGTTGCTGCCGGTCTACGACAAGCCCATGGTGTATTACCCGCTCAGCACGCTGATGCTGGCGGGCATCCGCGACATCCTGCTCATCAGCACGCCGCAGGACACGCCGCGTTTCGAGTCGCTGCTCGGCGACGGCTCGCGCTGGGGCCTGAACATCAGCTACTGCGTGCAGCCCAGCCCGGACGGCCTGGCCCAGGCCTTCATCCTGGGCCGTGACTTCGTCGGCGGCGCACCCAGTGCCCTCGTGCTGGGCGACAACATCTTCTACGGCCACGACTTCGCCGGGCTGCTGGACAGCGCGACGAGCCAGGCCACCGGCGCCAGCGTGTTCGCCTATCACGTGCACGACCCCGAGCGCTATGGCGTCGTCGAGTTCGATGCCGCCAAGCGTGCGCTGTCCATCGAAGAAAAGCCCAAGGCCCCGAAGAGTAACTACGCGGTCACGGGCCTCTACTTCTACGACGAGCAGGTGTGCGACATCGCCGCGGCCATCAAGCCCAGCGCGCGCGGCGAGCTGGAGATCACCGACGTCAACGCGGAATACCTCAAGCGCGGTCAGCTCAACGTCGAGATCATGGGCCGCGGCTACGCCTGGCTGGACACCGGCACGCACGACAGCCTGCTGGAGGCCGGCCAGTTCATCGCGACGCTCGAGAAACGCCAGGGCCTGAAGGTCGCCTGCCCGGAGGAAATCGCCTTCCGCGCCGGCTGGATCGACGCCGCCCAGCTCGAAGCCCTCGCCAAGCCGCTGGCCAAGAACGGCTACGGCCAGTACCTGCAGAAGCTGCTGACCGAGAAGGCCTTCTGATGTCCACCGCATCGCTGCTGACCGTCACGCCCACCGCCCTGCCCGAGGTGCTCATCGTCGAGCCCAAGGTGTTCGGCGATGCACGCGGCTTCTTCACGGAGAGCTGGAACGAGGCGCGCTTCAACGCCGCCCTGGGCCAGGACATCCACTTCGTGCAGGACAACCATTCCCGCTCGTCGCGCGGCGTGCTGCGCGGCCTGCACTACCAGCTGGACCCGCATGCCCAGGGCAAGCTGGTGCGCTGCACCTCGGGCGCCGTGTTCGACGTGGCGGTCGACGTGCGCCGCGCCAGCCCCAACTTCGGCAAGTGGGTCGGCGTGGAGCTGACCGCCGACAACCACCGCCAGCTGTGGATTCCGCCCGGCTTCGCGCATGGCTTCGTCGTCATCAGCGAAACGGCGGATTTCCTCTACAAGACCAGCGGCCGCTACGCGCCGGAATGCGAAGGCGCCGTGCGCTGGGACGACCCCACCATCGGCATCCAGTGGCCGCTGGACGGCATCACGCCGCAGCTGTCGGCCAAGGACCTCGCCGCGCCGCTGCTGGCCGACGCCAAGACCTTCGCCTGACGCTCACCCGGCCGGTACGGCGCACCTGTCGGGCGCCCCACCATGAACAACGCCCTCCACCGGAGGGCGTTGCGCTTGATGGCTGCGAGTGCGAGTGTCAGCCGCGGCCGATGCCGCTGTACTCGATGCCCATCGCCTTCATCAGCTTGGGGTCGTAGAGGTTGCGGCCGTCGAACACGACCGGCGCCTTCAGTGCGGCCTTGATGCCGTCGAAATCCGGCGTGCGGAACTCCTTCCACTCCGTCACGATCAGCAGCGCGTCGGCGCCCTGCAAGGCCGCCTCGGCGCGCTCCACCAGCGTCACATCGTCGCGCTGGCCCAGCACGCGGGCCGTCTCGGTCATGGACACCGGGTCGTAAGCCGCCACCGTCGCGCCGCGCTTCGTCAGCTCATCGATGATGACCAGCGACGGCGCCTCGCGCATGTCGTCGGTGTTGGGCTTGAAGGCCAGGCCCCAGATCGCGAAGCGGCGGCCCTTCAGGTCCTTGCCGAAACGCGCGACGACCTTGTCCACCAGCACACGCTTCTGGCGCTCGTTGGCCTCTTCCACGGCCGTCAGCACGCGCAGCGGGATCTGGCTGTCGGCGGCGGCCTTCACCAGCGCCTTCACGTCCTTCGGGAAGCAGGAGCCGCCGTAGCCCGCGCCGGCATACAGAAACTGATAGCCGATGCGCGGGTCGGAGCCGATGCCGCGGCGCACCAGCTCGATGTCGGCGCCGACCTTCTCGGCCAGCAGCGCCAGCTCGTTCATGAAGCTGATGCGCGTGGCCAGCATCGCGTTGGCCGCGTACTTCGTGAATTCGGCACTGCGCACGTCCATCACCAGCATGCGGTCCTGGGTGCGGTTGAACGGTGCATACAGCGCACGCATCAGCAGCGTGGCCTGATCGTCGTCGGAGCCGACGATGATGCGGTCCGGCTTCATGAAGTCCTCGACCGCCGCGCCTTCCTTCAGGAACTCGGGGTTGGAGACCACGGCATAAGCCATGTCGCCCAGGCCGCGCTTGACCAGTTCTTCCTTGACCGCCGCGCGCACCTTGTCGGCCGTGCCGACCGGCACCGTGCTCTTGTCGACGATGACCTTGTAGTCGGTCATGCGCTGGCCGATGGAGCGGGCCGCTGCGACGACGTACTGCAGGTCGGCCGAGCCGTCTTCATCGGGCGGCGTGCCCACGCCGATGAACAGCAGCGTGCCGTGCTGCACGGCCATGTCGACATCGGTCGTGAACTGCAGCCGGCCCGCAGCCACATTGCGCTTCACCACCTCGTCCAGCCCGGGCTCGTGGATCGGGATGCCGCCGTCGTTGAGGATGCGGATCTTCTCGGGGTTCACATCCAGGCAGACGACATGGTTGCCCATCTCGGCCAGGCAGGCACCGGTGACCAGGCCCACATAGCCAGTGCCAATGGCGGTGACTTTCATTGCTTGTCCTTCTTCAAAGCATCAAAAACGGTCGCGGCGTTTTAACGCACGCACATGACGCGTCGATGGGGATCAGACCTTGTAGTAATCGCGGTACCAGGCCACGAACCGCCGAATGCCTTCAGGCACCGGCATCGCCGGGCGGAAGTCGGTCCAGGCAGCCAACTCCTCCACATCCGCGTGCGTGGCCGGCACATCGCCGTCCTGCAGCGGCATGAAGTTCTTGACGGCCTCCTGCCCCACCGACTGCTCGATGGCCTCGATGAAGCTCATCAACTGGATGGGCGCGTGGTTGCCGATGTTGAAGACCCGGTAAGGCGCACTGGAGCGGGCCGGGTCGGCCTGCGCGGGGTCGTAGGCCGGGTCGGCCGTGGCCGTGCGGTCCAGCACACGCACCACGCCTTCGGCGATGTCGTCGATGTAGGTGAAGTCGCGAATCATCTGACCGTGGTTGAACACGTTGATGGGCCGGCCTTCGATGATGGCCTTCGTGAACAGGAAGAGCGCCATGTCCGGCCGCCCCCACGGGCCGTAGACCGTGAAGAAACGCAAGCCCGTCGTCGGCAGGCCGAACAGGTGCGAGTACGTATGCGCCATCAGCTCGTTGGCCTTCTTCGTGGCGGCGTACAGGCTGATGGGATGGTCGACGCTGTGGTGCTCCGAGAACGGCATCAGCGTGTTGCCACCGTACACGCTGGAGCTGGACGCATAGGCCAGGTGCTGCACGCCGTTGTGGCGGCAGCCTTCCAGGATGTTCGTGAAGCCCACGATGTTGCTGTCGATGTAGGCGTGCGGGTTCTCGATGGAATACCGCACACCGGCCTGGGCAGCCAGATGCACGACCCGGTCGAAGCGCGCTTCAGCGAACAGCCGGACCATGCCTTCGCGGTCGGCCACATCCATCTTCACGAAGCTGAAGCCCGGCTTGTCGGTCAGGCGGGCGAGGCGGTCGTGCTTGAGCTGAGGGCTGTAGTAGTCGTTCAGGTTGTCCAGGCCCACGACCTGATCGCCCCGCGCCAGCAAGAGCTGGCTGACATGCATGCCGATGAAGCCGGCGGCGCCGGTGACGAGAACCTTCACGCTGAATCCCTGTGCTTGCTGCAGTCGGTCGAGCATTCTCCTACACGCCAACAAATGCACGTGTTTTAGCCATCCGAGAAAAGCATCACTGATGGGGCCAGCGTGTCCTGGTGTAACGAGTATTTCAGCCGTGAACGCATCCACACGCAGGGTCTGAAGCGCCCTTTTCAAACCAGGTCGGCGGCCTACATTGAGGTCAAGGCTAACGCCCCAACCAGCCGCTCCGCTTCTTGTGGCGCACATCGCAGTTCAACGTGCCCCAACAACCATGCAACTCCTCCGAAAAATTTCACGCCCGGTTATCGCCGCCATCGCGAGCGCCCTCGTACTGAGCGCGTGCGGAGGAGGCGGTGCGGGCAACAGCACAAACGTCGCCACGGCGCAGGCCGTCGAGCAACCCGCCCACCGCGTCATCCAGGCCGCGCCAACGACCACCAACGCCGCAACGCCCACCCTGACCCTGCGCGCCTACGCTGACCTGGCGGGTGACGTGGGCGCGATGGTGTCGGTACGCGTGGACGGTGTCGTCACCGACAGCGTCGAAGTGCGGGCCACCGCGCCCACCGACTACCAACTGGCCGCGCCCACGCTCAAGCCCGGCAGCCAGGTCGACGTGGTCTACACCAACGACGCGGTCGTCAACGGCGTGGACCGCAACCTGCACGTGCAGCAGATCAGCAGCGCAAACACCGCCGTGCTGCCCACCGCCGCCATCGTCACCTTCGACGCGGGCAATGGCGACGCCGCTTTCGACGGCCAGAACGTCCGCGCCGGCCTCGGAGATCTCTACAACGGTGGCGCGTTGCGCATGGTCTGGCCCGCCGCCAACCTTACCGAACGACTCACCGTACGGGCCAGCGCCATCAGCGCAGGCGGGCAAGGCGCGCAGATGGTGGTTCGCGTCGACGGCGTGGTCGTCGGCGCGCCGGAAGTGACATCGGTCACACCAGTCGACTACGTCTTCGCAGCGCCCCCGCTGGCGGTAGACAGCCGCGTCGACGTCGCCCTGCTCAACGCCGGCACCGTCGACGGCACCGCCCGTGGCCTGCGCGTGCACTACCTTCTGTCTGGCACCACCGTGCTCCAACCCAGCGCCGGCACCATGTTCTTCGCCGCCGGCAACGGCCTGGCTGCCTACACCAGCACCAACTTCCAGGCCACCACGCAGAACCTGCTCACCACCAACGGCGCGCTGCGCGGAAAGTGGCCGGCCGCCAACATGACCGACTCGCTCACGCTGCGCGCCAGCGCCACCCTGAGCGACAACGTCGGCCCGATCGCGCAGGTGCTCGTCGATGGCGTTGTCATCGGCACCGTCGAGATCCGCTCCACCACGCCGACCGACATCACCCTGCCCTCGCTGCCCATCAAGGTCGGTCAGCGCATCGAGGTCGTTTACACCAACCCCGCCGCCGGGCGTAGCCTGCAACTGGCCTACGCCATCTCCGGCAAGACCGTGCTGCTGGCCAGCGACAACACGCTCGCCGCCGCCTGGCCCGAAGCCAACCTCACCGACTCGCTCATCGTGCGTGCCCGCGGCACGCTGGATGGCGGGGTGGGCCCCATCATGCAGGTGCTCGTCGACGGCGTGCTCGTCGGCAGCGTCGAGGTCAAGTCCACCGACAACGCCGACTACCGCTTCGCCGTGCCACCCATGACCGCCGGCCGCAAGCTCGACATCGTCTACACCAACGACACGGCCGACCGCGACCTCTTCGTCGCCTACGCCACCACCCGCAACACCGCCTGGCTGCCCGGCAACGCCGGCAACACCTACGACAAGGGCAATGGTGCCGCCGCCTTCGACGGCGCTGACGTCGTGCCCGGCTCCAGCAACATGTTATGGAGCGGCGCACTGCGCACCACCTGGCCCGAGCCCAACATCACCAGCACCGTCATCGTGCGTGCCAGCGCCGTGTCCGCCGGTGGTGTGGGCGCCCTCATGACGCTGTGGGTCGACGGTGTCGCCGTCAGTGCCGCCGAAGTCACCAGCAGCACGCCCACCGACATCGTCATGCCAACCACGGCACTCAAGCCAGGCAGCAAAGTGGCCGTCACGTTCTCCAACCCCGGCACCGTCAGCGGCGTCACGCGCCAGCTCAATATCCAGTACCTCATCGCCAACGCCACCTTCGTCACGCCGACGGCCGCAGGATCGACATACAGCAATGGCAATCTGAACGCAGACTGGCCCTCGGTCAACGTCACGGACAAACTGACGGTGCGCGCCTACGCTGACCTGGCGGGCAATGTGGGAGCGATGGTGTCGGTCCGCGTGGACGGTGTCGTCACCGACAGCGTCGAAGTGCGGGCCACCGCGCCCACCGACTACCGCCTGGCCGTGCCCACGCTCAAGTCCGGCAGCCAGGTCGACGTGGTCTACACCAACGACGCCGTCGTCAACGGCGTGGATCGCAACCTGCACGTGCAGCAGATCAGCACCGCTGACACCGCCGTGCTGCCCACCGCCGCCATCGTCACCTTCGACGCGGGCAATGGCGACGCCGCTTTCGACGGCCAGAACGTCCGCGCCGGCCTAGGCGATCTCTACAACGGTGGCGCGTTGCGCATGGTTTGGCCAGCCGCCAACCTCACCGAGCGCCTCACCGTGCGTGCGAGCGCAATCAGCGCCGGGGGTATTGATGCGCGCATGGTCGCCCGCGTGGACGGTGTGGTCGTCGGTGACATCGAGGTCGGTTCGGCCACGCCGGTCGACTACGTCTTCGCAGCGCCCCCGCTGGCGGTAGACAGCCGCGTCGACGTCGCCCTGCTCAACGCCGGCACCGTCGACGGCACCGCCCGTGGCCTGCGCGTGCACTACCTTCTGTCTGGCACCACCGTGCTCCAACCCAGCGCCGGCACCATGTTCTTCGCCGCCGGCAACGGCCTGGCTGCCTACACCAGCACCAACTTCCAGGCCACCACGCAGAACCTGCTCACCACCAACGGCGCGCTGCGCGGAAAGTGGCCGGCCGCCAACATGACCGACTCGCTCACGCTGCGCGCCAGCGCCACCCTGAGCGACAACGTCGGCCCGATCGCGCAGGTGCTCGTCGATGGCGTTGTCATCGGCACCGTCGAGATCCGCTCCACCACCCCGACCGACGTCACCCTACCCTCGCTGCCCATCAAGGTCGGCCAGCGCGTGGAGGTCGTCTACACCAACCCCGCCGCCGGGCGTAGCCTGCAACTGGCCTACGCCATCTCCGGCAAGACCGTGCTGCTGGCCAGCGACAACACGCTCGCCGCCGCCTGGCCCGAAGCCAACCTCACCGACTCGCTCATCGTGCGTGCCCGCGGCACGCTGGACGGCGGGGTGGGCCCCATCATGCAGGTGCTCGTCGACGGCGTGCTCGTCGGCAGCGCCGAGGTCAAGTCCACCGACAACGCCGACTACCGCTTCGCCGTGCCGCCCATGACCGCCGGCCGCAAGCTCGACATCGTCTACACCAACGACACGGCCGACCGCGACCTCTTCGTCGCCTACGCCACCACCCGCAACACCGTCTGGCTGCCGGGCGATGCCGGCAACACCTATGACAAAGGCAATGGTGTTGCCGCCTTCGACGGCGCGGACATCGTCGCAGGCACTGGCGAGATGTTCTGGAGTGGCGCGCTGCGCACCACCTGGCCCACGCCGAACATCACCAGCACCGTCACCATCCGCGCCAGCGCGGTGTCCGCCGGCGGCATGGGCGCCCTCATGACGCTGTGGGTCGACGGTGTCGCTGTCAGCGCCGCCGAGGTCACCAGCGCCACCGTGGCCGACTTCGTCATGCCCACCACCGCCCTCAAGCCCGGCAGCAAGGTGGCCGTCACCTTCTCCAACCCCGGCACTGTCAGCGGCGTCACGCGCCAGCTCAACGTGCAGTACCTCATTGCCGGCACCACCTACGTGACGCCATCGTCCGCCGGTGTCAGCTATGTCGCCGGCAACCTGTCCACCATCTGGCCTGCGGCCAACCTCAACGATTCCGTCACGGTGCGCGCCTATGCCCAAATGGCAGGCGGCGTCGGCGCCACGCTGCAGTTGCGCGTGGACGGGATGATCGTCGGCAGCGTTGAGGTGCGCAGCACCACGCCGGCCGACTACGTCTTCTCCGTGCCCAAGCTGAACGCCGGCAGCCGCGTGGATGTGGTCTATACCAACGATGAAAAGGTCAACGGCGTCGACCGCAATCTGTTTGTGCAGTACGTGCGCACCAGCATCGCCACCCTCGCCCCGTTCGCCAGCAACGTCGTGTTCGACGCCGGTTCGGGCGAGGACGCCGTGGACGGCACGAGTACCAGCGCCAGCACGGGCGCCATGTACCTGAACGGCGCACTGCGATTCACGGTGCCGACTGCCGCGCCGACGCCGAGCGCCGCTTACCACGCTGCCTCTCGATTGCTGCAACAGGCGACGTTCGGCCCCACGATGGCCGACATCGAGCGTGTGGCACAGATCGGCCAGGCAGCCTGGATTAACGAACAGATCGCCCTGCCCTTCGTTCCCGACATGGTCTCGGCCGTGCAGTCGCGCTACGATCTCGGCGACGCCTACCGCCCTGGCGGCGCCAACTACACCAGCCGGTGGGTTGGCCAACGCTTCTGGGCTGCGGCCGCCAACAGCCCTGACCAGCTTCGCCGTCGTATGGGTTTTGCGCTTCACCAGATTCTGATGGTGTCGCAGGCGGATACCAACCTGCATGACCATGCGCGCGCCTACGCAGCCTATGTCGACGCGTTGAATCGCAACGCGCTGGGCAACTACCGCGACTTGCTTCAGGAGGTCGCGCTCAGCCCGGCGATGGGCATCTACCTGTCACACATACGCAACCGGCCGGAAGACAGCGCTTCGGGTCGCATGCCCGACGAGAACTTCGCGCGCGAGGTGATGCAGCTGTTCACCATCGGTCTGCGCGAGCTCAACAGCGACGGCAGCGCCAAACTCAATGGCAACGGCCAGCCGATCGAAACGTATACCAACGACGACGTGATGGCCCTCTCCAAGGTCTTCACCGGATGGAGCTGGGCGTTTCCTGACTCTCAGCTCACCGAGCAGAACTTCCGCTACGGAAAGCCCGACCTCAGCGCCGCGAACGACCAACGCATCGACATCCTGCCCATGAAGGCCTATCCAGGGCAGCACTCGACCAGCGAGATTCGACTGTTCAGCGGCAAATCCCAGGCAGTCGTGATACCGGCGGGCACCAACGCCCAAAACAGCGTGAAGGTGGCGCTCGACGCCTTGTTCAATCACCCCAACGTCGGGCCGTTCATCAGCCGCCAGCTGATCCAGCATCTCGTGACGAGCAACCCGAGCGGGGCCTACATCTCGCGTGTCGCCGCCGTTTTCGACAACAACGGCAGCGGCGTGCGCGGCGACCTGGCCGCAGTGGCGCGGGCCATCCTGCTGGACACCGAAGCGGTCTCACCCAGCGCGGGTAGCGTGAGCAAGCTACGTGAGCCCGTGATGCGGGTCAGCCACTGGATGCGCAGCCTGAGTGCCACGTCCACGACCGGTGAATACCAACTCGACAGCGACCTCACGGCACTCAACCAACGGCCGCTGTTCGCCCCCTCGGTGTTCGGGTATTTCCGGCCCGGCTACATCCCGCCCAACACCGTGTTCTCCGCCAGCAACATCACCGTTCCCACGATGCAGATCGTCAGCGAAGCCACCACCGCGCAATGGGTGAACCTGGCAGAGCGGATGGCGGGCTCTGGTGCAGGCTGGACGGGCACCCAAAGTGACGTGATTGCCCAGCTGCAACCGCTGGCCGATCTCGTCGCTGCCGGCCAGCTGGGTACCGTGGTCGATCGACTGAACCTGCTCCTCCACGCCGGCCGCATGAGCGCCACGCTCAAGCAAGACTTGATGGACGCCATGCTCAACGTCAGCGGCAACGATGCCGCCAGCCACCTCAACCGCGCCCGTGCTGCCGTTTTCCTGGCACTGGCCTCACCCGAATATCTGGTGCAACCATGACACGATTCAGCCACACTGGCGCGTCGCGCCGCAGCTTCATCCGCGCTTTGGGGGGCTTGGCGGCCAGCTCCGCCGTACCGCACCGCGCGCTCACGCTCGCCACCAGCCTGGCCGGCATGGCCGCGCTGGCCACCAACAGCCAGGCTGCCACGACCAGCGGCTACAAGGCCCTGGTGTGCTTCTACATGAACGGCGGCAGCGACACCCACAACTGGGTCGTGCCCATGGACACAAGCGGTTATGCCGATTACGCCGGCGCGCGCGGTGATCTGGCCTGGGCTTCCAACCGGCTGCAGCAAATCACAGCGACCGGGCAGGCCAGCGGCCGCAGCTTCGGCATGCCTCTGGAACTGGCGCCGCTGCGCGACTGTTATGAGGCCGGCCAGGCGGCCATCGTCGCCAACGTCGGCCCCCTCGTGCGCCCCGTCACCAAGGCCGACTACGCCGCCGGCGTCGGCCTGCCGGCGAAACTGTTTTCCCATAACGACCAGGCCTCCACCTGGCAAAGCCTCGCGCCGGAAGGCGCGGCATCAGGCTGGGGCGGCCGCATGGGTGACATCCTCATGTCAGCCAACGCGCAACCCGTGTTCACCGCGATCTCGACCAGCGGCAACGCCGTCTTCCTCTCCGGCGGCAACGTCAGCCAGTACCAGGTTGGGCCGGAAGGCCCTGTGCTGGCCGGCTCCATGTCCGCCGCCAGCGTGTTCGGGTCAACCAGCGTCTCTGCCGCGCTGCAAAAAGCCTACGCTGCCAACGCAACCACCGAGCGCCTGCAATCCGAATACGCGCGGGTGATGCAGCGCGGCATGGGTGCCAACAGTGCCTTGCAAGCCGCCATCGCTGGCGTCAACGTGCCTGCCATCCCCACCACAGCCATCGCGCAAGTCAATGCCGCCGCCACGACGCTCAACCAGCTCAGCATCACCAAGCAACTGCGCATGGTCCTGCAGATCATCGCGGCCAATCAGGCCTTGGGCATGCGTCGCCAGGTTTTCATGGTGCAGATGAGTGGGTTCGACACTCACAACGCCCAGATGCGCGACCAACCCATACAGATGGCGCAAGTGGCGCAGTCCATCGGCTACTTCATGAACGCGCTGACCACGCTCGGATTGCAGAACAACGTGACACTGTTTACCGCATCCGACTTCGGGCGCACGCTCATTAGCAACGGCTCCGGTAGCGACCACGGCTGGGGTAGCCATCACTTCGTCGTCGGTGGCGCCGTCAAGGGGCGACAGATTTTCGGCAACTTCCCCGTCACCGCACTGGGCACCTCCGATGACATCGGTTCCGGCCGGCTACTGCCCAGCATGGCGGTCACACAACTGGCGGCGAGCCTGGCTGGCTGGATGGGCTTGAGCGCATCAGAGCAACAGTTCGTGCTGCCCACGCTCAACAACTTCGGCGCACCGCCCTCGCTGTTGGCCTGAGCTGCCGCGCAGCCCCTCGATCCCCGGGGGCCGGCGCGTCGCGCCAGCTCGCCGTAGCGCCAAGCAGGCCACCCGCACGCTCCCAACAGCGCCACACAACCTGCAGCAGCAGGCGGCCCAGATCGTGTGCCTTGTCGACGTGCAGGCCGACTGCTACTGGTAGTGCGAGCCGGCAGCCTTGCCTCTCATCACACAGTCAGCATTGGACTTTGCGAGTCTTTACGCTCTTATCGCTGAGTGAGCCCTGATCGCGCGACGCTTCCCGCTGGCGTCGCCTCAAGCCCCCGACACAAAATCCTGCACGACGCTCGTGCTGTCGCCGCCACTCCCTCCTCCGAATGCACCCCGCCCGCCGCGCCCCAACACCCGCCATGCCCACCCTGTTCACACTCCTCGCTTCGTGCGCTGTCGCCGTAGGTTGCGGGGGCGGCGCCGACAAGGCAGCGGCCATGTCGTCCACCACAACACCGCCCCTCGCAGCCGAGGCCGGCACGGCCCCGGCCATCAGCCCGATCTCGTTCGACGTCGCCGCAGCAACACAAACCGCCGCAGCAGCCGGCGACCTCACCAGCGACGCCGCGCCAGTCGCCCAGGCTGCATCACTTCAGCAGGCTCGCGTAGAGCGCCTTAAGGCGGCAATTGAGAGCATGAAGGTTTCACAGCACGAGCTCAAACCCGATTGCGATCCTTGCACTGGATGGCGAATCAAGCCACTCATTGTCATGGGTACTGAACCCTATGCGGAGTCGATCCCTTCAAACTGGACCGGGACGCGGTACTCGTTTTGGAAGTCCGTCCTGCCCTGGTTCGTCATTTATGAAGGCGCTGGGGGAAATCAGGCAACGAACAGTGCCGTGGAAATCAATGGCATTGAAATGTGGGCTTACTCGCTTAAGGACAGGACTTGGTCGAAGTTGGCGACTGGTCAACACCCAACCTGGAATGGCTCGTATGGTCTTGACGCCACCACCAAGTCGCAAGCGTTCCAAACTTACAAGTCAGCCACGGCAAGCACTACGGCCTTCGCGCCCACAAAGAGTCACATCGTTCACGGCGGTCTTGGCCAAGTGGAAACTCCATGGAACAGCCAAACTGGCAAAGCTGATCTAGGAGCCCTGCTCGTATCGGTGCGTTTCAGGCTCATACCCAAAAACCCTGAACTACCGGACGATCGCAGCAAGGCCAACTTCACTCTAAATGTCGGAGCAGACTATTACCCTTGGGTGGGTGCGCAGCTCGCTGATTTGAACGCTGCCTATGTACCGGCATCGGGCCTCGGACAGTTCCTCAAGGCCACGCCCGATTGGCGACACGCAACTTACTTCGTATCAAAGTCAAGCTTGAGCACAGAAAAAATTCTCAAATCACCGCCACCCGAATTTAAATACTAACACCCGAGCACTAAAAAGCACCTTCGGGTGCTTTTTTATTGTCCGAAATTTTTAAACCACCCCCAGAAGCCCCAACCATCTCCCCGATCTTTTCAGAAAAGCTATCCACCAAAACGTAATTCCCATAAGAACTCAAGTGGTCGCCATCAAAATACAGCGGCCGCCCTTTCATGTAAGGAGCACAGTTCGCATTTGGGCACAGCACAGGAAACGGATCCCAGACAAATGAATTCTTGAAATCTCCAACCAGCTCTGCCACCGCCTCCATAGCCGGCCTGCGAAGATTCATCAGTTCCTCCCTGTCCATAGCCTGCTCTCCCGAGCAAACTGGATTACGCTCATTAAACCAATCAGCGCATCTAAACAACGGAACCTTGTAAATCGGCTTTGGCGCCTCCCACAAAATCAACGCCCCCTTTTGAGAGATATCAGCCAGCTCTTTTTTGGCATCGTCAATAGCCTGACGACGCAGCCGCTCTCGCTTCTCGGTATCAATCTGCGGGTTTGCTCCGCCCCACTGATCACGAAGGCGTTGAACCCGTAAAGCGGGAAGGAAAACAATATCCCCGGGCCTGATCTCCGCAGCCAAGTACATGAACGCAGCCTTGGAAAATTCTCTACATTCCTTACTGCCCGAGTCGTGTGGCGTTCGCAAATTAAAAAGCGAACACCCTCCTTTCCCAAGTAGATCAACCCGCATGCCTGTGCGCGAAACGAAGGACTGCAGCATTGCGCTGTAACCGACAGCGTGAGAATCACCGATAACGAAAACCTTTCCACCCGCGGGACAATTCTCCGTCGAGTACCTGTTTAAAAAACCTCCTTCAAAAGGCGTCGATGAAGCAAGCAAACCACATCTATTGTCCTTCTCAGCTTCAAAATTCAGTTTTTCAGGATTCCAATCTCGCCCTTTTGTGACGCTAAGGGTCAGGGACCTCTTAGCCAATGTCATCGCCGCGCTTGCACCAGAACAAACCGTGGCGATGAGCAGCCCGACAACGACCACACGCCCGCGCGGCCAGTGCGAGACCAACTTCAAGTTCCGGAATGGCGTCTCCACAAGGCGATATGACGCAACAGCAAAGAACAGCGACAGCGCGATGGCGACGATTTGCTGCCAAACCTGATCAACACCAATCGTCCACCGCATCAACACGATGATTGGCCAGTGCCACAAATACAAGGAGTAAGAAACCTTCCCAAACCAGCGAGTCTCCGTTCTCCTTAGAAAATGTGTCGCGATCAATTCAGACCTTGCAGCAGTCAACGCAATGATCCCAAGAGTGCACACAACGGGCGCAATTGCCCAGGGAAACGGAAATCTAGTCGCATCCGCAAAAATCAGAGAAGCAACCAATCCAAAAGAAAACATTAAGCTTGCCGCCTCAGCGACAGGCCGGGGGAGCCTCTCAAGCCACGGCCGCCATTTGCCGATAGACATATACAAAAGGACTCCAAACGCCAACTCCCAAAATCTGGCAGGAATCAGATAAAACGCACGCACGGAGCCGCCCCACATATAGGCAACCCAAATTGAGAGCACGGCTAGGGCGCAAAGCAGCAGCACGGCCGCAAGACGTCGCGCCTTCCCAACCCACAGAAAATATATCAGTGGAAATATGATGTAAAACTGCTCCTCAACACCGAGCGACCACGTGTGAGTAAACGGATTAAACTCAGTCTTTGGAGAGAAATAATCATTAGCCCCCGCCGCCAACAAAAAATTACTCACCCCAAAGAAGGCAGCCAAACCTGTCTTTGAGTTCAAATCACTTAGCCACGCAGATGGAATAAACAGTGTCGCCAGCCAACTTGTCAAAAGCAGACACACCAGCAATGCAGGCACTATTCTTAGGATGCGGCGAGCATAGAAGGCGACAACAAAGTCGTAGAACTTGCCACGAGCGATCGCCGTTGATGCGGCCGCCACCACAAACCCTGAGATCGCGAAAAATATGTCTACGCCGATAAAACCGGCCGGCATCCACCGCTCGTTTACGTGATAAAGAATCACGGAAATGACGGCGATGGCTCGGAGCCCATCGACAGAAAGGAAATACTCCCCATGCGGGGATTCTTTAGAGACGATCGAAGTCATAACACTCCTTCGTACCACTCAAAAAAAACAAGGCCACCAGTTATTCATTGGAACCGGCGCTTGGGGCAACTTCTATGCCCTATCGCTATTCAGTTTCAGACTGCCCAGTGCTTCGCGGTACTGACGTGCAACGAGCTCCCGCAGCGCCCGCAAATCCTGGCGCTTGGCGTCAGCAGCGGCGGCAAGGCCCGTCAGCATTGCCGCAATGGATTCATCCGAACTTTGTGCGTTGAAGAACAGCGCCTGCGAATTGGATTGAGACAAGAAGGCGATGAACTTCTTGAAGTTGGGGCTACCCACCGGATAGTCATTGATGGCCACGACCGGCACCAGGTTCCTCGCCGCAAGAATCAAGCCATGCAGGTTCTCGCTGATGACGAGCCGGCACGACGCCAATCCCTGCTCCAACGCGCGGAAGTTCGACGGCATCACCAGCTCGCAAGGGACACCCAGGGCTTGCAGATCTTCCTGGAAGGCGATCGCCGCCCACAGGTCGTACTTCCAACGCCTGGTCAGGAACAGGCGGACCGGCCAAGCCTGCCCACATTGATCCTGAAAGCGCCGGATGGCGCTTGCCGTACGACGGCGAAACTCTGCGTGCTGGCTGGTGAACACAATGCCCAGGCCTTCGGGTTCGTCCACCGGCGGCAGCCAGTTGCCCAGCGCAATGTCGGGCACCACGCTGACCCGGTCGCTCCATTGCTGAGCTTCCGCCAGCGAGAACTCGTCGCGCACGGTGATCAGCTGTGCCTTGCGGAAGCAGGCCTCGATCGACGCCCGCAGGCTGCCGGAGAAGCGCCCGATGGTTGGCCCCAGGATGATGCTGGGCACGTTGGCTCGTGCGGCCATGCCCAGCTCTTCCACCTGAGCGCGTGTCTTGTTCAGCCACTTTTCGTTGAAGTAGCCGCCCCCCGACATCACGAACAGATCAGCTGAAGCCACCTCGTTGGCAAGGGACTGCACTGCCGCGCCAGCGCTGGCATGCTTGAACCAGGCCAGCGTTTCCGTCAGCGCGAACTTTGCCTTCACCCAAGCCTTGCGGTGTGGGCCGTAGTCCTGATTCATGGCCGGACGGAACACCTCGCAACCACCTGCATCGGTCAGGGCATGCAGGCCGTGTCGCAACGTCACGCGCTCGGCAGCATGGATGGCCGAATCGCGGAGGTCATAGGTGAGCACCACGCATTCAGAGCCCGGGAATTGCATCTGCAATTGACGGATCGTGGAGTCAAGGATGGCGTCGTCGCCAAGATTCCCGTACCCCCAGCCACCACTGACAACAATCTTCATTTACTTCCCCGTTATCAAGAGATACGCCATCGCGGCAACGATGCCAACAAGTGCCGCGAGACTGATGCTGTCCCTCAGCCCCCAGGGCCCGCTGCGCAAGCGCACCGCAAACCAGACCAGCAGCACGAGCGCCGCGACCACGCTGGCGGAGGCGACGGCGGTGACGCCGAATGCAGGCATGAGCGGCCAGGCCGTCAGCACCAACACACCGAGTGACACGACACCGGCGACCGTCCGGCCTGACTGGAAGCCACGTGCTGTCAGCAGCACGCCAAGCGCCATGGCGATAAAGCGCGCGAGCAGGTAGAGCCCAAAGATGGGGAACAACGCAAACGCCGGCGCGAAGCGCTCGCCGAAGACCGCAGCCAGCAGCCAGATGGGTGACAGGAACAGCGCTGCAAAACATGCCAGTCCGCATCCCGTCATCAGCCACAGCAGTTGACGCTCATGCCGGGCAAAGTCGGCCGGTCGATCCAGCAACCCCGACAGCTTGGGCAGAAATACGTTGGCGATGATGGGACCGAGGTTCTCCACCGCACGAACGAGGTTCATGCCAACCTGATACAGGCCCAGCGGCGCAGCGCCGAGGAAGGTGGAGATGAGAAAGACGTCTGCATAGCCTCGCACCGTGACAAGCCCGGCGTCCGCGGCGTACATGACCGAGTGGCGGATGTGCCGGATGCCGCCAGCCCAGCTGCCAAGGCCCACCAAGGCTCGGCCAACTCCCGGAAAGGCACTCCGGAAGCTGATGAGGCTGAACAGCAGGTAGATGGAGCGAGAAACGAGAAAGGCGGCGGCCACTGCGGTCCAGTGCGGCCACGCCAGGGCGACCGGCACGACGATGGCCACATGGACCACCGACGACGCGACGACGTTGCGCGTTTCCAGGCTGAACTTCTGGATACCGCGAAAGCAGACATTCAGGAAGTCGGCGAGCGTCACGACCAGCGCCATCAGGCACAGCGCCAGGAAACCGCCAGCCCCGCCCGGCGGCGCCCATCCCCCCGCCCAGGCCACCAGCACGGCACCGAGAAACAGCAGGCTAAGCAAAGCCTTGGCCTGCAGCACGCGAGCCAGCACCAGAACGGGCGGCTCCAGGTTGCGCCCCAATTCGCGCATCACGTAGGTGGAATGGCCGAACTCCACCATCAAGGCCAGCACCATGGCGAGCGACAGTGCCAGCACGAAGTGACCGAACTCCTGGGGCCCGAGGCTGCGGGCGATGAACACCATCAGCACGGCACCGCTGAGGAGTCGAGCCAGGGTGGCTCCGGCCATGAAGGAAAGGCTGCGCAGCATCGAGGTCCCTGTGCCGCCTTGAGTCAACGCCGGCCGGCCAGCAAGCGCCGATAGACGTCAGCCGTAGACGCCGCGACCTTGCGCCAGTCGTAGCGATCCAGCACCTGCTGCGTGCTGACGCTGCCCTCCACACGGCCTGTGGTTGCAGCCAGGGTCAACTTGCGCGCCAGCTCTTCACGGTTGCCGAGTTCGAAGTAGGCCTCTTTGGCAAGACCCACCTCGAGATTGGCGGGAATGGCGCTGGCCAGCGCTGGCAGGCCGTAGCTCAACGCCTCCAGCAAGGCGATGGGCAGGCCCTCGTGCGAGGACGGGAGCACGAACACCCCGGCGTGCGCATACAGCTCGCGCAGTGCCAGGCCGGTTCTGAAGCCGGCCATGACGATGCGGTCCGACTGGGCAGCCAACGCCCGGACCTCGTTCACGTAACTGGATTCGTGGTCGGCGGCACCAGCCAGCACCAGCTTCCAGCCCGGCATGTCGGCCGCCAGGAACGCCTGCATGAGATCCAGGTGCCGCTTCTCCGGCACCAGCCGGCTGACCAGCAGCACATAACGGCGTGGCATGAGGCCCAATTCGTCCAGGCAGCCAAGGCTGGTGGGAATGTCCGGCGCGACCACACCGTTCGGAATGATCGTGGCGTCGACGCCATGCTTGGCGCGAACGAGCTCGAAGATCGTGCGGCTGATGACGATCTGCCCCTGCGACCACCGCATGCCGAAGCGCTCGCCCAGGCGCAGCACGAGGCGGGCGAAACCGCCCCACTTCTGCCGGTCGTAGTCCGGGCCATGGTGGGTGACCACCACCTTGAGGCCCAGCAAGCGCGCCAGCGGCGTGACGAACGCCGGCCCGATGGCCTGGATGTGCACGATGTCCGGCCGGGTCACGGCCGCGCGCAGGACCGCCAGCGCGGAATGGATCATGGGCTCCAGGCCGTTCTTGCGGGGCGACCACACCGGCGTGAGCCGCAAACCGCGCCAATCGCGACCCACGGTGGGTGGGTGATAGGGCTTGCGGGTGACGACCTCGACATCCCACCCCTGATCGACGAGGTGCGGGCAGAGGTTCTCGGCATGCGTCTCCACGCCGCCCTGCACGCCAGGAAAACCGCGCAGGCCGAGCATCAGGACTCGCGGCCTTGCTGTGACGGATTGCAGGGGACGACTCATGATTCGAGGACCCCTTGCACGTCAGCCCCGAGCCGCTTCCACGCATAGTCCTTTTCGAGCAGCGCACGGCCCGCGCGCCCCATGCGCGCCGCCAGTTCAGGCTGGTCAAGCAGTTGCAGCACGCCGCCGGACATGGCGTCGATGTCATTGGGAGCAAAGACGAGGCCCGTCTGCTGCGGCTCGACGAGGCCGCGATAGAACAGGAAGTCAAAGACGACAGCCGGCAACTGCATAGCCATGGCTTCAAGGCAGGTGCCCGGCAGGCCTTCGTAGTAGGAAGTGGAGGCGTAGACGTGGCTGCGTGCGTAGTACCGCACCATCTCCGAGAAGGGCACCTTGCCGGTCATGCGCACCGAATCCCCCAGGCCGGCCAGTTGCTCGCGCACCCATGCATCGTCTTCGCCAAAGCCGACGATGCAGATGCGCAGGCCCGGCCGCTTCTCCAGCAAGCGCTTGCACAGCGCCACCATCGGCACGCTGCCCTTGCGCTTTTCGATGCGCCCGGAGAACAGCACGTCGATGTCTTTCTCCACCGAGGCATCGGGCTGGAACTTCACCGTATCCGCGCCGTTCGGAATGACGGCAATCGGGCCCGAATAGCCGTACTGGAGCACCTCCTGCCGCCCCTGCTCGGTCAGCGCGATGACCTTGGAGGTGCGCGCAAAGATGCGGCGCTCCATCCACATCTTGATCGCCAGCGAGGTGGCACCCCATTGCCCCTCGAAGCGGCGAGGCTCATAAAACCGCCCCGACATGCCCAGATAGGTGGTGTGGGCCGTCAGTACCAGCGGGATCTCCTTGGGCAGGAAGAGCCCCGGAATCAGCGGTGGCCAATGGAAATTCACGCAGTGCACGGGTGACCGGCGATGAATCTCCAGGATCGTCTTGCGCGCCGCCAGGCCCCAGCGGGTCAGGCTGAGCCTATCGTTGACCAGCGGAATGTCGATGATGTCCACGCCCGCGTAGCTGCGCGGGGCCTTGTGCTCGTCGCCGGTGATCAGGGTGACGGGCATGTGCGCAGCCGGCAGGTTTGACAGGTAGGAGTCCAGGTACCTGGCGATCCCGTGGACGCCGTAGAACTGCGGGTTGACGACAACAATCATGATGGTCTCGTTGCAGAAGCGAATGGATCGGCGCGATCCACGACCGGCTCAGTGGCCACGCCGCTGGTGCAGGAACTGCGCGTACTGTCCGGCGATGGATGGCCAGGTGAACGTCTCCGACACCGCCAACGTTCGGGCCGCAAGATCCTTGGACGCTTGAGCAGCGATGACGCCGTCACAAAGCGCCGCCGCCAGATCGGCATGCGGGATAGGCAGGCCAGGCCAGTGCTTGAGTGATTCCACGAAATCACCGATTTCGGTACAGACCACGGGTCGCTTGAACGCCATGGCCAGCTTCATCACGCCGCTGGTGGTGCCCTCCAGATAGGGCAACGCGACAAGGTCGCAAGCAGCGAAGTACTTCTGCACATCCTCGTGAGCGATGCGCCCCTCGTGGACAACGAGGCCACCGCGCTCACGCGCGCGCTGCAGCGCGGCCTCGACGGCAGGACGGCCGTCCGACTTGCCGGCGATGACCATCTGCACGCCAGGCGCCCGGGTGCGCAGCAACTCGGCGGCCTCGACGAACTCGACCAGCCCCTTGCGCTCGTCCAGATGGCCGAAGAACAGGACGACGTAAGCGTCATTGCGCAGATCGGGTAGCAGCGCACGAGCCTGATCCCGCTGCAGATTCAGGGTATTGAAGATGTCGTAGATGCCGTGCGGAACCACCAGTGCCGCACGATTGACGCCCATCTCGCGAAGCCCTTGCAACTGGGCCTCGGAATGGACGATCAGCCCGTCAAAGCTGGAATAGAAGCGTCGCAGCAGGCTGCGGCTCCAGGGCTTGGGATAGTGTGGCAGCAGATCATGCACCGTCAGCGCGACGGTGATGCCCAGGCTGCGGAAGAACAGCACCCACGGAAGCTCGAAGGCCGGGTACTTGAGCCAGCTTTGCAGCAGCAGCACGTCGGGGCGGGTTCGCACCACATGCCATACGAACCGCCAGAAATCGACGGGGAAGTGCCGCGTTCGCCGGAACAGCTGCGTCACCGGGTACGCCGGCTTGTACTTCTCGCGGTCAAAGCTCTGTGCCGTGACCAGCTCAACCTGCGCGTGCCGCCGCAGCTCGTTGCACAACGACGCTGAATAGTCCGTCAAGCCGGAGTCACCGGTGAAGGACACCACCATGATGCGCGGCTGCACCGCACCGACTGCACTCAATTGAACGCTCCCTTGCGCCGGCCCGTCTCGCCGGATGCCGCCGCGAGAACGGCTTTGGCGGTGATCACCACATGCCGTCGTTCTCCCATCAGCAAGAACCGGAACAACTCACGGCAAACCCTCAACAGCGCGATCCCCAGCAGCCATGGCCGATGCCGGCCATAAAACCGCAGCAGTCCGCGCGTCATGTAGTACTGGGAAAGCAACGACCGTACCTGTCGGCTGGACGTACCGATCGATCCCCCCTCTTTATGGCGAACGATGCTGTCCGGTGCAATGGCGGTTGCCCAGCGACCGCGGGCCCGCATGGCCCAATCAATTTCCTCGAAGTACAGGAAATTGGCCTCGTCCATCAGACCCACATCGTCGAGAAACGCGCGCGAAACCAGCATGGACGCACCTGCGATGTAAGTGGGCTGGGCAGCGCCCAAATCAGCGACGCGGGGGTCGTTCACACGCAAGCCTTCGCCAAGTTGATGACCCATGGCGCGCCACAGCTGGTATTGCACGCCGCCAACTGCCTGCACGACATCAGGTGTGTCGTGGTAGCAGAGCAAGGACCCGACCATGCCAATCTGCGGCCCGCTGTTCAGCCGTCGCTCCAGGGCTCCGAGAGCATCCGCATCCACCTCGGTGTCGTTGTTCAGCAACCAGCAGGCCTCCGTCGGCCACCGCAGCGCATGACGCAACCCGAAGTTGTTGCCCGAGGCAAAACCACCATTGGTCGGCGCGCGTATCAGCAGCACATCCCGATGCGCCAGCGGTGATGGCTGCGCCACATCACCTTCAACGGTGCCCCGCCACTGCAGACGGGCCGAGACACGAAGCCAGGCTTCTAGCTCGGCCACGGAGGAGTCCTGCGAATCGTTGTCGACCACGATCACGCAGAACGACTCGTGCGACAGTTCCTGCACGCTGGCGAGGCAGGCGATCGTGTCGCGCCAACCTCTCCAGTTCAAGATGACGATCGCAAAACGTGCAGCAGACACCATCAAACCTTGCCTCTGCGCAGTGCTTCGCATTGAGCCAACGCGACGCCCGCAAACAGGAAAATGAAACTGAGGTTGAAAGGCATCCACAGGATGATCCGCGTGGCCAGCACGGCCAGCATGGACCCAGTGACTGCCGCCAGAAATGGCGCTGCCTTCCCCGCGCCTTCGGTGACGGCCATGAAGCACCGCCAGGCGGGGTACAGGAAGATCGCAATGAACAGAACCAGCGCCGGAACACCGCTTTCCAGCGTCACGGCCAGCAGATAGTTGTCGAGCGTCACGAGGTCATCGCGGACCCGCAGCCCCGCGATGGAAGCTCCAGTACCCGGCCCCTCGCCAAAGAAAGGGCTGCTGGCAATGACCGGCATGCCCGTCTTCAACATCACGAGCCGCCCCTCGGAGCTGGCTTGATCGGCAAACGAATTGCCCTTGGCGATGTACGGCAGAACGATCAACGCGCCTGACAGGGTCAGCCCCCCCAGCAGCATGATCGCGAGACGCCGGGCGAACACCATGCTGGAAAGGGATTTGCCGATCTGCGCACCGAAAACACGCAGCACGACAACCGCACCAATGCCAGCCACCAGCGAGATGTAGCTGCTGCGCGACCCCGACAGATACGCCGACACCAGTGCACCCAGGAAAGCGCCGGAGGCCACCAATCTGAGAAAGGTGGATCGGCCGGGCCAGACGACATACGCCACGGCAAAACAGGCCGCGACAGAAGCAAACTCGGCGAGCAACAGCGGGTGTTCGAAAGTCCCCTGGGCGCGGAATTGGCCGTCGCGGATACGAGAGCTGCCCATGGAGTTGACGATCGATGAGAACTCGTCATTCCGAGGGGCCAGCGACACCAGGATGTTCTTGCCAATCACCCGCTCCACACAGGCATACAACGCGATGACGATCATCAGGTACAGCAACACGGTGTGCTGCCTATCGCGCATGCGGTCAGACGAAAAGAAAAGGTAGCCCAGGAAATAGAACGCGTAGTAGTAGAAGACTTCCCAGATCACCTGCACCAGAGAAAACATGGGTGCGGGCGACGAAAAGCAGGACGCGAAACGCCAGAAGCCATACAGCCCCACCAGCCACGCTCCCACTCTCAACACACCACTTGCACCCTGGAACCGGGCCATCACTTCACGTCGGGAGACGAACAGGTAGATCGCCACCAGCAGCGTGCCACCGACCACGATGCGGCGCCCGTCGATGGCCGGCAAGCCGCCCGACTTCACAAGCAGGAAGCTCGGCCAGAAGGCCAATGCAGCGAGCAGCAAAGTGACCCATTTACCCAGGAATCCGTCGCTCAATGGGCGTGAGGTGCGGGCCAACGCGCCAATGATGAGCGCCGTTACCAGCAGGAAAACAGCAGACACCTTCGCAATGAATTCAGGCGCCAGCGCCAAAACTGCGCCCAATAGCAACAGGAACACGCCCCCCCCGAGGATCAAGACCCCGGAAATTGCGTACTCACCCATCGTCTTGCGCCGAGGTGCACGCCAGACACCCATGTCAATTCACTCCAAAGTTGATCCAAGCGCCCTGTCGGACCGATATGCCCGTAGACCGCGCGAATGGGATGCCGTCAGGCCGTGCCTGGCTTTCCAGCAAGCCTCGCCCTCAGAGGCAAGGGCAAGGTAACGAGCAATGTTTCGGCAAAGGCCTGTTGAACCGCGAACTCTGCTTGCGTTTCGCGACCAATCGTCGAAACCCTAAATAGCAGACCGTCAGGGATCAAGCCCGAAAAGCCATAGCGCATTTCAACCAGCTTCTTGGCCATGCCACCACGCACGGCGACATCGCCAATCACCGTCCAGTAGGTAACGGGTTCGTAGCGCTGACCACCCAGCACTGTCTCCAGCCTCCGGGCGGGAACGCTGCTACCCGCCAGCGAGAGTTCGACGGGTCGGTTGGAGCGAAGCTGAAAACCCTGCGCCGGATAGCAGACTTCGGGGTAATGCAACTGCATGCCATCGCGCTGGTCGTTGCCATACGCAATGGACAGCATCACTCGCTGACCGACGCTGTTCACGTAGGTCCGTGTGAGGATCTGGGTATAGATCTGCTTGAGCAACGCGTCCTGCTGGGGATTAACCAACGCTGCACCAGCAGATGAATCCACACGCCAGTCACCGAACTGCTTGGGGATCTGCGTCTCCAGTTCCAACTCACCGTGTTGTGTCGCCAAGGGGCGCGTCGGCGTGAGTTGCCAGGCTGCCAGCGCTGCCCCGCCCATCAACAAAGCCGCCAACGCAGCTCGGCGGGTTTGCAAAGACGTCGGGTTGTCCACGCTCGATGCCGCTTCGATCATGAAGTCTCCCGAATTGCAGGGTGACGACGAGTACCGACACGAAGCAAGCCATCCGTCGCGATGATCAGCAGGAGCGCGCTGAGGAACAGCACCATGCCGGCAAACCCGTGCAGGAAGCCCTGCCCCGCCTCATCGCCGAAGTAGAAGGTGATCAACGTCAGCGCGCACACGCGAATGACGTTGGCCGTGAAGCTGATGGGCACGATGAGGATGGCCAGGGCGACGTTGCGGAACAGGGACGAGTGCCGCACGAGGTTCAGGTACAGCAGCCCCAGCGCCTCGAGGGTGAACAGCGTGTGCAGGCCAGCGCAGGCGTCGGCCACCATCAATTGGTAAGGCCCGATTTGCAGAATGACGCCACTGCGGCTGATTGGATAACCGACGCTGTGCAGCAGGTTCTCGGCCACGTAGGAGACAGCCATCTTCATGGGCTGCGTCAGGGCGTCCACCACCGCACCGGGCAGCGGGATCATGAACAGCATGAAGAAGATCGCGAAAGCGATGGCCCGCAGTTGTGCCGGGCCGCGCAGCAACAACATCAAGCCGGTCACGACAAGGATGGCTGAGCCCACTTCGAACAGCCAGATGCCCTGCGAACGGCCCACCGCATAAAGGACCGCCGCCAACAGCAGCAACGGCCAAGCCAGCAGCGGCCGGGGCGACGAGGCACGCGTGTCCATGACCTCGGGCCAGCGCCGGTAGATCAGCCAGATGCTGATGCCCAGCACGATGGGCCCGTGCCCCTGCGCATCTGACGCCCAGATGGAGCCAAACAGGCTGATCAGCGTGGGGACATAGAGCAGCAGCAGGCCGGTTGCCGCGATCCACCACGGCACCAGCGCGCCCCGACTGTCGCGACCTGCCATCATTCGAGCCCCCAGCACGAGCACGTCAGTGCTCGTTGATCACCACGCCGGCAAGCTCGGTCGGCGTGTTGCCGAGCAGCCTGACCAGCTTTTGCAGGGCGGCCACGCGGGTCTCGCCCTTGCGGGCCAAGGCCAGCGCGGCGCCGCAGCGTGCAGCGATCACCGCGCAGTCGGCGCCGTGCGATGCGGCCGGCGTGTCGACGATGACGTGATCGAACTTGCTCATCAACTCGCGCATCAGGAGCGCAAAGGCGGGCCGTTCCACCAGCTCGGTCGGGTTGGGCGGCAAGGTGCCCACCGGCATGACGAACAGGCTGGGCAGGTCACGCACCGGCCGGATGACGTTTTTCTCCGCTCGACCGGACAGGATGCCCGACAGCCCTGCACCATCGCCCAGCCCGAACACCTCGTGCTGGCGAGGCCCGCGCATGTCAGCATCGACAAGCAACGTGCGCCCACCCAGCTGGCTGAAGGCGATGGCGAGGTTGGCTGCGAAGAAGGTCTTGCCGTCGCCATCATTCGGGCTGATGACGGCCAGCGCCTTGCGAGGCCCGTCCGCCGAGTACAGTTTCATGTTGATCTGGCTGCGCAGCACGCGAAAAGCTTCTGCCTGGTCGCTGAAAGGCTTGGCGGCCAGCACCAGCTCTTCGTTCGGGGCCGCGCTGCCGCCGGCCGCATACGGATAGTGGAACTGCTGGCTGAGCGCCCACAACACGTCCTCGCCCTTCGCGAGGCCTAGCGCGACGGCGGCCTCGCCGAAGCGCAAGCCATGGCTTTTCTGGTGCGCCAGGATGCGTTCGACCTGCTCCGGCGTGAGCTTGTTGGCCTCGGCAATGATGTTGCCGATCGAACGGTCATGCAGCGCCGCAGGACGGGCGTCTTGGGCAGATTGGCTATTCATGTTGTGTTGCATGATCGATTCGTCAGGCTGCCTTGGACGGCGCGGGGTTGCCCAACAGCCTCTGACGATGTGCGCCCTCAAGGGCGACGGACCGCTTGCTTGTTGCCGGCCCCGGCAACACGCCGAGCAACGGCAAGCCGAGGAGTTCCTCAATGTCCGCACTCTCGCGAACGCGCCGATCGCGAAGCTCCGCAGCGGTCACCACGCCCACGGCCAGCAGGCCACCCACGAAGAGGCCGAGCACGATGTTGAGTGGAATCTTCGGGAACGAGGGATCAAGCGGCGGCGATGCCGAAGTCAGCAGTGCCGCATTGCTGGAGGTGGCCTGGCTTTCGATGCTGGTGACGGATTGGCGCTGCACGATGTTGTCGTAGTTGCGCTGCGCGTTCTCGATGTCGCGCATGATGACTGCACCTTCGTCGCGCGCCTGCTTGAGCTGCAGCACCTTGTTGCGCTGAGCTTCCACATCCGCGCGCAGCTGGGCTTCGCGGGCGCGGCTGATGTTGCTGCTGACGCCGACGCCCGCGGTCAGCCGCTTGACCTCGGCATCAAGGCGCTGCCGCAATTCGGCGATGTTGGCTTGCAGTTCGACGACCTGGGGGTTCTTGTCGCCAAGGCGCGAGCTGATTTCCTGCAAGCGCGCCTCTGAACGCGACAGGTCAGCACGAAGCGCTGCCACAACCGGGTGGCTGGAAATTTCCTGCAACTTGTCGCCCGAGCCAGCGTTGGCCTGCGCTTGGCGGCTGTTCGCTTCGGCCGACAACGACTGAGTCATGACCAGCTGGCTGGTCAGTTCGTTCAGGCGCTGGTTCTCCACATCGAGGCGCTCGTCCGTCATGATCAGGCCGTGTTCGTTCTGGAATGCGCTGAGCTTGTTCTGCGCCTTCTCCAACGTCTCACGGGCCTCCTTGGCCCGCACGTCGAAGAAGCGGCTGTACTGCTTGGCCGGGTCAGTGCGGAGCTCCACCGCCGTTTCGAGATAGGCCTGCACGAAAGCGTTGGCCAGGCCTGCGGCCTGACGCGGGTCGGCGTGCTTGAAAGAAACGTTGATCACGCTGCTCTCGCGCCCGGGCTTCACGTCGAGGTCCTTCTGAAGGCGGTCGACGAGCCAGCCCTCGATATCGCCGGCGCCGTTCTTCTCGTCCTGGAACTGTTGTCGAGCCTCGGGCGACTCTGTCAGCTTCAGCGCACGCACCACACGGCGCCCCACGCGGTCGCTCTGCAGGATGTCGATCTGCGTGGCGATGACGCCCGGCGTCATGAGCGATTGGTAGGCAATGGCCGACAGCGGGTCGGGCTTGACATCAACCACGATGCTGGCCACTGCGGTGTACTTCTTCGGCAGCACGAAGCTCAGCACGACCGCCGGGATCAGCACGCCCAGCATGACCGCGAAAAACAGGCGCTTGCGCGCCAGCAGGATAGAAAGAAACTGTGCGAAGGACATCCTGTGCCTCTGATCAGAACAAGCTTTCCTTGACGTAAACGACGTCGCCATCCTTGACGCCGTCATCCATCGCCGCCTGCATCACCTGAACCTTGCCGTCAGCACCCTTGCGGTGCACGCGAATACCCCGTTCGGTGCCGCGCTGATTCAGGCCGCCGCCTGCGGCGAGCACTTGCATGAGCGTCATGCCGCGCTCCAGGCGCATCGGGCCGGGGCGCTGCACTTCGCCGTAGATGTAGACCATGGGGGCACGGTCCACCCACAGCACGTCGCCGTTCTGCACAAGCACGTCGTTGGCGCGGTTCTGCTCGGCGCTGAAGACGCCCGGCAGGTCGATCTCCAGGCGGAAGGGCTTGCCATCGCGCGTGCCGGTGAGCACGAGCTGGTCGCCGCCGGTGGACGCGACGCCGCCGGCATTGGCCAGCAGGTCGGTCAGCCGCATGTCGGCCGTCTCGATGGGATAGCGGCCCGGGCGGTTGACCTGGCCCAGCACGCTGGCCTGGTTGCCCTTGACCTGCAGCAGCGTCAGTGTGACCTGCGGCTGCTTGACGAAATTGCCGTTCTTCAAGCCGTCGGCGATGAGCTTCTCGGCTGCACTGACACCCAGGCCGCCGATGCGCACATTGCCCAGCAGCGGGAAGCTGATGTAGCCGGTTTCGGAGACGCGCGTCTCCAGCGTCAGGTCGGCGTTTTGGTAGACGTTGACGCGGACGACATCACCCGCGCCCAGCCGGTATTCGGCGGCGGCCGCCGTGGCGGTGGCCGCGCCAGCCTGAGACTGGGCACCAAACACGCTGAAGCCCAGCGCGGCGACGAGAAGCAGTTGGGGTAGACGCAGCATTTATTTCAGACCCATGCCCTTGGAGATGGAAGCAGAATCCAGGCCACTTGCCGCCGGTTCGACCGGCGCCGGCGTGGCGGCCGGGGCGCTGGCAGCACCCGGCGCGGACGCGGCGAACTTGCCGACGTATTCGATCTTGGAGCTGTCGCGCAGGGCCTTCAGGTCCTTCTGCACCACCTCGGCCTTGCGCTGGTTCAGCAGGAAGGCCTCGATCGCCGGGCGGGCGCGCTCTTCGTCCACGGGCTGGCTGCGCGAGCCGACGAGGTACAGCACGGTCAGGCCGCTGCCGTTGGGCGTCGGCACCACATCGGACTCGCCATCCTTCAGGCGGGAGATGCGGTCCAGGCTGGCCAACGGCAGTTGCTCGGCGGTGCGCACGACCTGGTTGCCGTTGAAGCGGAAGTCGTTGGCCTTCAGGAACTCGGCGAATTCGTTGAGGCCCTTCGACTCAGCGAACTTGCTGCGCAGCAGTTCGTACTGCTCGGGCTTGGCCTCGATCTGCAGTTCCTGCAGGCTGTAGATGCGGCGTTCCTTGAAGAGGGCCGGCTTCTCGACGTAGTACTTCGCGATCTCTTCGGCGGTGGGCTTGGCGGCCGATTCGCCGACGCGCTCGACATAGGCCCGGGCGATGATCTCGCGCTTGGCCGACTCGATCTGCTGCACGACGCGCGGGTCGCGGTCGAGCTTTTGCTCCTGGGCCTTTTGCACCGCCAGTTCCTGATCGATCAGACGTTCCAGCACCTGGCGGCTGGCGGCTTCGGCCTGCTCGGCTTTCAGGCCGGGCTGGCGCTGCAGCACGAAGTTGATCTGGTGAACGGTGACCTCTTCCTTGTTGACCTTGGCAGCGGTCTGGGAGACCTTGTCGCCCTTGTCACCGCCGCAGGCCGCGAGGAGTGCGGCAACCGCCACGGCCGCCAGCGACACACGGGCCTTGATCATTCGCTTTGCCATCTTTTCGAGGTCCTTGTCGTGCGTAGAGGGCATCCTGGCCCTGGGTTGAGAATCAGTGTAGCGGTGCGATATGTCGCTTCTATGGGCGCCTTGTCCCGTTAAAAAGCAGTCGCAGACGTGGTTTAGAGCCGATTCCAGGGGGAAGTTCCCTCGACCCCACCATTCGCGGGGGATGGCTCATGAACATCACCAACGCACCCCCGCGAGCCCGCATGACCGGCGGCCCGCAACGCGGCGTCAACCGGTCCGGCGCCGGCCGGAGCCCGGGCAACAAGAAGCTGGTGGCGGATGCGCCTTCCCGGCGCGCAGGGGGGGGTCAGCCGCGGGCGTCGAAGCGCGTGACGGCGTCGGCCATCGCGTCCAGCGGCAGCACCTCGTCCACGGCGCCGAGCTTGATGGCTTCCATCGGCATGCCGAAGACGACGCAGCTCGCCTCGTCCTGGGCCAGCGTGCGCACGCCCAGTTCGTGCAGCTGCTTCATGCCCCGCGCACCGTCGTCGCCCATGCCGGTCAGCATGATGGCCAGCGCGTCGCCGTTGGTGTGCTCGGCCAGGCTGCGGAACAGCACGTCCACCGATGGCTTGTGGCGGTTGACGGGCGGGCCGTCGAGCACGACGGCAAAGTACTGCCCACCGGCCATGCGCAGCTTCATGTGCTTGCCGCCCGGCGCGATGAGGACGACGCCGCGCTCCAGCCGGTCACCGTCGCAGGCTTCCTTCACCTGCATGGCGCACAGGCTGTCCAGGCGCTGCGCATACATGGCGGTGAAACGCTCGGGCATGTGCTGCACGATGGCCATGCCGGGCGCGTCAGCGGGCAGGGCCCGCAGGATCTGCTCGATGGCCTGCGTGCCGCCCGTGGAGCTGCCGATGACGATGGGCTTGTTGACCGACAAGGCACGCAGGCCCGCCGCGGCCGGCTGGCGCACCGGCACCGGCGCGCGCGGGGGCGACTTGGCCAGGCGCGGGCGCGACATCGCGGCCGCCTTCAGCGTGCTGATCAGCTCGCGGCGGGAGTCTTCCAGGAACTGGCGCAGGCCCAGGCGCGGCTTGGCGACCACAGCGACCGCGCCGGCCGCCAACGCGTCCAGCGCAATGCGGCTGCCTTCGGTGCTGAGCGATGAGCAGATGACGGTGGCGATCGGCGCCTCGGCCATCTGCTGGCGCAGAAAGGTCAGCCCGTCCATGCCGGGCATCTCGATGTCCAGCAGCAGCACATCGGGCCGCTGCTTACGGATCAGCGGCGCGGCGATCAGCGGGTTGGGCGCGCTGCCCACCAGCTCGATGGCCGGGTCGCCCTGCAGCAGGGCTGCCATCGTCTGCCGCACGACGGCGGAGTCGTCGACCACAAAGACGCGCGTCATGTCGGTTTCCTTTCCGGCCGAGTCGGTGCCGGCTGCGGCGCAATCGGCAACGCCTCGACCTGCGGGGCCTCGGCGCCCACCGTCCAGTGCAGCTTGCGGTAGGCCTGCCCGCCCAGCTCTGCACCCAGCACGCGCACACCCACCCGCTGAAGGGCGTCCAGCGCCCACTGCGCGTTGGCGGCGCCGACGTTGCCCTCGGCCGCCGCATTGCCGATGTGCGACGGGAACATGTTGCCGCCGCCGTACACCCAGGCCTGGCATTGCCGCGCGTCGATGCCCCGCGCCAGCAGGCGCCGGCTCATCTCGGCCAGCGCGGCCTCGCCATAGGCGGTGTCGCGCCCAGGCGCGCCGCGCTGCGGGCCGGCATGCACCACGTGGCACATCGCACCGATGGTGCGCCGCGGGTCGGTCAGCAGGATGGCCACGCAGGAGCCCAGCAGCGTCTCCAGGCACTCGCCGCGGTCCACGCAGGCCACATCGCCCGGATGCAGGGTTTGAACGCCAGACTTCGCAGCGCGCGGCTTCATTTGGCAGGACCTTTGCGGTAGGCGCCGGGTGCCAGCACCGTCAGCGGCGTGTTGCAGGGCACGCGGCCCTCGGCGGTACCCAGGAAGAACAGCCCGCCCGGGCGCAGCCGCGACAGCACGCGGTCCACGACCGCGCTCTTGGTGGGCGGGTCGAAATAGATCAACACATTGCGCAGGAAGACGACATCGAAGGTGCCGATGTCGTCGATCGGCATGCACAGGTTGAGCTGGCCGAAACGCACATGGCTTCGCACCGACTCGCGGATCTGCACCAGCCCTTCGCTTTCGGCCTCGCCGCGAAGGCAATAACGCTTGAGGCGCTGATCACTCACCTCGCGCAGCCGCTCAGCCGGATAGATCGCCTGCACCGCACTCTGCAGCACGCGCTCGCTGATGTCGGTGCCGAGGATGGACCAGTCACCGCCGATGCTGCCCTGCGCCTGCAGGTCGGACAGCAGCATGGCGGTGCTGTAAGCCTCGTCACCGAACGAAGACGCCGCGCTCCACACGGCCAGGCGCTGCGGCCGGCTGCGCTGCAGCTCGCTCTGCAGCAGCGCGAAATGGGCAGGCTCGCGGAAGAAGTAGGTTTCGTTCGTCGTCAGCAAGTCCACCGCCACCTGGAACTCACCGCCGTCATCAGCGCTCTCCAGCAGGGCTGCATAGTCCTCGAAGCCCCGCAGGCCCAGCTGCTGCAGACGACCTGCCAGCCGCGAATTCATCAACGGCTTCTTGCTCTGAGAGAACGAGAGGCCGACGGCGCTGTGCATCAAGCTGGCGATGCGGCTGAAGCTGTCGTCGCAGAGCTGCGGAATGCTCATGGCAAGGCTCAGGCGGCCAGTGCCATCTGGCTGGCCTCGCACAGCGACGCCATTTCGCCGATGTCGAAGGCGCGGTCCGGGTCGAGCAACACGACAAAGCGGTCGCCACGCTTGCCCATGCCGGCAATGAAGTCGCGCCGCGTGGCGCCGCCGAACTGCGGCGGCGGTTCGATCTGCGACGGCTCCAGCGAGATCACCTCGCTGACCGCGTCCACCAACAGCCCGAGCTCCAGCCGCTCGTCGTCGCGCACGGCATCGACGATGACGATGCAGGTCTTCTTGCTGAGCGTCGCGGGCGGGCGACCGAAGCGCGCCTGCAGGTCGATCACCGGCACGACCGCGCCACGCAGGTTGATGACACCGCGCACGAAGTCGGGCATCAGCGGCACGGGTGTCACCGCGCCGTGCTGGATGATCTCGCGCACGGTGCGGATATCGATGGCGAAGGCTTCGCCGTCGAGCGTGAAGCTCAGGAACTGCTGCGTGCTGCCAGGCACGTCATCGGCGGGAATGCTCATGCGCGTACTCCTGGTTCAGAACGGGCGGAAGCTGCCATTCGTGCCGTTGGCCTTGAAGGCCGGCTGGCCATTGCTGCGCACGGCTCGAGCCGGCCAGGCCGCTGGGCGGCGCTCGACCACCGACGACACCGCCCCGCGGCCGTGCGGCTGGGCCGCGCCGCCGTCGGCGTCGATGTTGAAGAAGGCCACCGACTGCTGCAGCTGCGTGGCCTGGCCGGACAGCTCCTCCGACGTGGCGGCCAGTTCCTCGGAGGCGCTGGCGTTCTGCTGCGTGGCCTTGCTGAGCTGGCCCATGGCACCACCGATCTGTGTGACCGACTGGCTCTGCTCCTGCGACGCCGCCGCGATCTCCTGCACCAGCTCGCTGGTCTTCTGGATGCTCGGCACGATCTCGTCGAGCAGCTTGCCCGCGCGCTCCGCCGTGCTCACGCTGTTGCCCGCCAGGTCACCGATCTCCTTGGCCGCCTCCTGGCTGCGCTCGGCGAGCTTGCGCACCTCGGCCGCCACCACCGCGAAGCCCTTGCCATGCTCACCCGCACGCGCGGCCTCGATAGCCGCGTTCAGCGCCAGCAGGTTGGTCTGGTAGGCGATGTCGTCGACGATGCTGATCTTCTGCGCGATCTGCTTCATCGCCACCACCGTCTGCGTGACCGCCACGCCGCCGTCGGCCGCTTCCTTGCTGGCCTTGGTGGCCATGCTGTCGGTGACGCGCGCGTTGTCGCTGTTCTGGCTGATGCTGGCCGAGATCATGTCGATGGACGAGGTGGTTTGCTCGACCGACGAGGCCTGCTCGCTGGCGGCCTGCGACAGGCTCTGCGCCGTCGCGCTGACCTGGTTGGCGGCGCCGGTCAAGGCGTCGGCCGCTGCACGCACTTCTTCGATGATGGAGGCGAGCTTGTCGCAGCTGCTGTTGGCATCGTCCCGGACCTGGGCGAACAGGCCTTGCACGTCGGTCGTCATGCGCTGCGTCAGGTCACCCGCGGCCAGCCCGCCGAACACGCGCACGACGTCGTTGATGACAGCGGCGAGCTTCTCGGCGGTGCGATTGGCATCGTCCTTGAGCTGACCGAAGGTGCCGGCGTAGCCGCGGTCGATGCGCTGCGAGAGGTCGCCGGCCGCCAGCGCGCCGAAGATCCGCCCGAGGTCGCCGAGGATGACCGCCGTGTTTTCCATCAGCGTGTTCACGCCTTCGCAGAGCACAGCCACGGGACCGGTCTTGCCCGCCATCGAGATGCGCGGTGACAGATCGCCAGCGCTGGCCGCGTTGGTCACCTGACGCGCCTGCTCGACAGCGTCGTCCAGCATGCGCGAGGCCTGCACCTGCGCCGTCACGTCGGTGGCGATCTTGATGACCTTCACGACCCGCCCCATCTCGTCCTTGACGGGGGCATACACCGCCTGGATCCAGACCTCCTGGCCCGACTTGGCGATGCGGCGGAACACATCCTTCTGCGGCCGGCCATCGTTCAGGTCGCGCCAGAACAGCGCGTACTCGGGGCTCGCAGCCAGGGCCGCGTCGCAGAACATGCGGTGGTGCCGGCCCTTGATCTCGTCCAGGCTGTAGCCCAGCGTGCGCAGGAAGTTGTCGTTCGCGCGCAGCACGTGGCCGGCCAGGTCGAACTCGATGTAGGCATAGCTCGCGTCGACCGCCGCCAGGATGCCGCGGGCGTTCTGCCGCTCGATCTCCTGCTCGGTGATGTCGTAGCGCACGCCGAGGTACTTCATCGGCTTGCCGTTCTCTCCCAGGATGGGCGCGATGACCGCGTCCACGTAGTAAGGCGTGCCGTCTTTCGCGCGGTTCTTCACCATGCCGCGGAAGATCTCGCCCCGCCCGATGGTGGACCACATCTGCTTGAACACCTCCTTGGGCATGTCGGGGTGGCGCGTGGTGTTGTGGCCGTGACCGATCAGCTCATTGCGGCTGTACTTGGACACCTCCAGGAACTTCTCATTGATGGACAGGATGTCGCCCTTCTTGTCCGCCTCCGAGACGATGCTCGTGATGTCCATGATGTCCGTGCGAACCTTGAGTTCGGCCTCGACCGACTTCAGCCGCGCCGACAGCGCCTCTCGTTCGGCCTGCAGCGCTTCGCGCTCGGCGCGCAGCGCCTCCCGCTCATGGCGCAGCGTTTCGCAAGCCTGCTCGGCTGCGAGGCGGGACGCCTCGGCGGCGTTGAGCTGCGGGCCCGCAACCAGGCGGGCGATCCAGGGAGTAGCGGTTGAACTCATGGCGTGGGCCTCGCGAGGGGTGGGTCAGAAGGGACGGAAGTTGCCGTGGGTGCCGGTGGCGAGCGGCCGCAACGGGCTGCCCTGGGACATGCTTCGCATCGGCGAGTTCGGCGCACGCCGCTCGACGAAGCCCGCCGCGTCCTGCCGGCCTTGCGCTGGGCGGCGGCTGGCTTCGCGTTCCGCGTTGAAGAAGGCCACCGACTGCTGCAACTGCGCAGCCTGGCTGGAGAGTTCCTCGGACGTGGCGGCCAGTTCCTCGGAGGCGCTCGCGTTCTGCTGCGTGGCCTTGCTGAGCTGGCCCATGGCCCCGCCGATCTGCGTGACCGACTGGCTCTGCTCCTGCGACGCCGCCGCGATCTCCTGCACCAGCTCGCTGGTCTTCTGGATGCTCGGCACGATCTCGTCGAGCAGCTTGCCCGCGCGCTCCGCGGTGCTCACGCTGTTGCCCGCCAGATCGCCGATCTCCTTGGCCGCCTCCTGGCTGCGCTCGGCGAGCTTGCGCACCTCGGCCGCCACCACCGCGAAGCCCTTGCCATGCTCACCCGCACGCGCGGCCTCGATGGCCGCGTTCAGCGCCAGCAGGTTGGTCTGGTAGGCGATGTCGTCGACGATGCTGATCTTCTGCGCGATCTGCTTCATCGCCACCACCGTCTGCGTGACCGCCACGCCGCCGTCGGCCGCCTCCTTGCTGGCCTTCGTCGCCATGCCATCGGTGACGCGGGCACTGTCGCTGTTCTGGCTGATGCTGGCGGAGATGAGCTCGATGGACGACGTCGTCTCCTCGACCGACGAGGCCTGCTCGCTGGCGGCCTGCGACAGGCTCTGCGCCGTCGCGCTGACCTGGTTGGCGGCACCGGAGAGCGCATCGGCCGCGCCGCGCACTTCCTCGATGATGGCGGACAGCTTCTCGCTCGTGCGATTGGCGTCGTCGCGCAGCTGCCCGAACACGCCCGAGTAGTCGCTCGTGATGCGCTGCGACAGATCGCCCTCGGACAACGCCGACAGCACGCGGCTGACGTCGCCGAAGATGACCGTCGTTGTCTCGAGCAGCGTGTTGACGCCCTCACACAAGCGCGACACGAGCCCGGACTTGCCCGCCATCGGGATGCGCTGCGTCAGGTCGCCGTTGCGCGCGGCGGCGGCCACCTGCTCCGCTTCGCCGACTGCCTGCTCCAACGCACGGGCGGACGCCACCTGGGCACTCACGTCGGTGGCGATCTTGACGATCTTGATCACGCGTCCCATCTCGTCCTTCACCGGTGCGTAGACGGCCTGGATCCAGACCTCCTGGCCCGACTTGGCGATGCGCCGGAACAAATCGTTCTGCGGCCGGCCGTCGTTCAGGTCGCGCCAGAACTGGGCGTACTCCGGGCTGGCGGCGAGCTTGGGGTCGCAGAACATGCGGTGATGCCGGCCCTTCACATCGTCCAGGCTGTAGCCCAACGTGCGCAGGAAGTTGTCGTTCGCGTGCAGCACATGACCGGTCAGGTCGAACTCGATGTACGCATAGCTCGCGTCGACCGCCGCCAGGATGCCGCGGGCGTTCTGCCGCTCGATCTCCTGCTCGGTGATGTCGTAGCGCACGCCGAGGTACTTCAACGGCTTGCCGTTCTCGCCCAGGATGGGCGCGATGACCGCGTCCACGTAGTAAGGCGTGCCGTCCTTCGCGCGGTTCTTCACCATGCCACGGAAGATCTCGCCCCGCCCGATGGTGGACCACATCTGCTTGAACACCTCCTTGGGCATGTCGGGGTGGCGCGTGGTGTTGTGCCCGTGGCCGATCAGTTCGCTGCGGCTGTACTTGGACACCTCCAGGAACTTCTCGTTGATGGACAGGATGTCGCCCTTCTTGTCCGCCTCCGAGACGATGCTCGTGACGTTCATGATGTCCGTGCGAACCTTCAGTTCGGCCTGCGCGTCGCGCAGGCGCGCCTCGGCGTCGGCGCGGGCGGTCTCGGCGGACTGGCGAGCTGCCTCGGCGGCGTCCAGTGCCTTGCCGGCGATCAGGCGGATGATCCAGGAGGCCTTGTTCATGGCAGTTGTCCTTCGTTGCAGCGATGTGCGTTGGTGCGGTCAGTCAGGCGGAGAGGTGTTCCGCAGCGGGCTCGTTGGCGTGTCGCCGGCTCGTGGATTCGGCCGCCAGCTGGCCGAGGGCGGGTACGTCGAAGATCAGGGCCACCTCGCCATTGCCGAGGATGGAAGAGCCCGCCATGCCGCGCAGCCGGCGGAACAGGCAGCCCAGCGGCTTGATGACGGTCTGGTGCTGGCCGAGCAAGGCATCGACCAGCACGCCGAAGCGGGTGTGGCCGGCCTTGAGCACGACGATGCTGCTGCGCACGGCCTGCGGCCCGTCGATCGCGTAGAGCGTGCGCAGCGACACGACCGGCAGCAGCTGCCCGCGCAGCTCGACGACGCCGCGCCCGCGCGCATCGAGCACGGCGTTGCCCGCCCGGCCCTCGATGACCTCGACCACCGCGTCAAGCGGGAAGATGAAGCGCGAGGCACCGACGCCGATGAGGAAGCCGTCGATGATGGCCAGCGTCAACGGCAGGCGGATCTCGATGGTCGAGCCCTGCCCCTCCACGCTCTCGAGCAGCACGCTGCCGCGCAGCGCCTCGATGTTGCTGCGCACGACATCCATGCCCACGCCGCGGCCGCTGAGGTTGGTGACCGTCTCCGCGGTGGAGAAGCCCGGCTCGAAGATGAGGCGCAGGATGGCGTTGTCGTCCGGCACCGTGCCGTGCTCCAGCAGGCCGCGCTCCCAGGCGCGCTCCAGCACCTTGCGGCGCTGGATGCCGCGGCCGTCGTCGACGATGCGGATGACGATGCTGCCGGCCTCGTGGTGGGCCGACAGCGTGAGCCGCCCCTGCGCCGGCTTGCCCGCCGCCTCGCGCTGGTCCGGTGTCTCCAGGCCATGGTCGAGCCCGTTGCGCACCAGGTGCATCAGCGGGTCGGCGATGCGCTCGACGACGCTCTTGTCGAGCTCGGTGTCGCCGCCAATGATTTCCAGCTGCACGGACTTGCCCAGCTCGGCGGCCGTGTCGCGCACGACACGGCGGAAGCGCGCAAAGGTTTCGCCGATGGGCACCATGCGCAGCTGCAGCGTGCCGTTGCGGATTTCCTCGATGAGCCGGCTGATCTGGCCGTTGGCCTCCATCAGCTGGCGCTGCTGCGTCTGCCGGGCCAGCAGCTCGGCGCCGGCACCCGCGATGACCAGTTCGCCCAGCAGGTTGATGACGGCGTCCAGCCGGTTCGCCTGCACGCGGATGAAGCGCTGGTCTTCGCCGTTGCCCGAAGCACCCGCCGTGCCGGTCGCCTCGCGGCGGCGCTCCTGCTGCTTGCGCAACGCGGCGTCCACCACCTGCGGCGCCAGGCCCGTCTGTTCGGTGAGCAGTTGCCCCAGCAGGGCCGGCTCGCCCAGCGCGGCCGCGGCCTGCTGGCTGCGCAAGCCCTGCTGCAGCTGCATCGGGCTGATGGCACCGGCCGCCACCAGGATGTCGCCCAGCCGCGGGTTGTCCGGCATGGCGTCGATCAGGTCCGCGAACTGCGCGGCCGTCGCGCCCGGGTTCATCACATGGAGCTGGCAGTCCTCGCGCACGAAGCTGAAGGCATCCTCGATCTGCTCACGGCTGGCCTCCGACACCAGGCTGAAGATGAACTCCAGGTGGCAACTCTCGGGGTCGAGTTCGTCCAGAGCGGGCACGCCGCCGACGTCGCACACCATGTGCGTCACGTCGCCCAGGCCGCGCACGTAGTTCAGCACCGCCAGCGGGTCCATGCCGTTGCGAAAGACGTCGCGGCCGAAGGCCACCGACACGTGCCACGGCCGCTGCAGGGGCGCCTCGCCGCGTGGCTCGGCGGGCAGTTCGTCGGCGCTCGGCGCGGCCGTCACGCCCGCTGCGGCCTGCAGCTCGGCGACCAGCGCGCCGCGCTGCTCGGCAGCCGCCTCATCGGCCGGTTCGCCGCCCGCCTCGGCGACGAGCGCGCGGATCTGGTCGTTGCAGCGCAGCAGCAAGGTGCTCAAGGCCGGTGTCAGCACCACCCGCCCCTCGCGCAGCCGCTGCAGCAGTGTCTCCACGTGGTGGGTGAAACCGACGATGTCGTCCAGCCCGAACAGCCCGGCCGAGCCCTTGACGGTGTGCGCGCAGCGGAACAGCGCGTTCAGCAGCTCGGTGTCGTCGGGGCGGTCTTCCAGTTGCAGCAGCAAGGCTTCCAGGCCCTCGATCTGCTCCTGCGCTTCGCTCAGGAAGGCTGGCAGCGCCTCGGCGATGAAATCGGCATCGGTGCTCATGCGGCCTCCGGAGTCGTTGCGGGCTGGAGATCCCTCAGCCAGTCGGCCAGGCCCAGGGCCGCGCAGGCCTCGCTCAGCGGCCGGCTGGGAGCCTGCAGCCGCAGCACGCAGTCGCGCGCGGCCAGGCCGCGCTGCAAGGCCACGAGCAGCTGCACGCCGGCGCCGTCGACCTGGTCGACGGCCTGGCCGTCCACCAGTGCTTCGCCACCGGCTGCGGCCGCCTCGCCCGCCCACGCCAGCCACTGCGGATGCAGCTCCGCCGCCGTGTAAATGCTCAGTTCGGAAGGAAGGGCCAGCGCATCCATGGGAGCCTCCGCGCTCAGGGCAGCACCAGCTTGGACACGGCGTCCAGCAGCTGCGGTGGGTTGAAGGGCTTGACGATCCAGGCCTTGGCGCCCGCCTGACGGCCGCGGTTCTTGGCGTCTTCCTCGCCCTCGGTCGTCAGCATGACGACGGGGATGAAGCGGTGACGCGGGTGCTGCTTGACCTGCGTCACGAAGGTGATGCCGTCCATGTTGGGCATGTTCACGTCGCACACGATGAGGTGGACTTTCGGAGCCTGGGCCAGCGCTTCCAGCGCGGCCACGCCGTCACCGGCTTCCAGGACGTCGTAGCCGGCACGGGTCAGGGCCAACCGCACCACGGTGCGCAACGAGGTCGAGTCGTCGACGATGAGAATGGTCTTGGCCATTGGCGTCCTCAGAAAAAGGTGGTCTCAGTGAGCTGGGCCGGCGTGGCCTGCACGACGTCGCCGCGGCTGACTGCGCGTTGCTCCGCAGTCGTGTAGCCGGCGGCAAGCAGTTGCTGCCAGGCGCTTTCGTCTGGCGCCTGGCCGCGGGCTGCCGCCTGCTGCACGGCAGCGCTCGCCTGCGTCATGGAGTCGCGCAGCTGATCCAGGATCTGGTGCACGCGGTCCTGGAACTGGAAGGCCATCAGCAGTTGCTCCACCTGCGCCTTCACCTGCTCGCCCTGAGCGCTCTGCTCGGCGTTGCGCTGCTGCAGATCCGCCACCGTCGCGTTGACCTGCGAGACGACCTGACCCACGGTTTGCTCGGAGGCCTGGATGGCTTCGGTGTCGCGCGAGGCAGACTCTGTCGCCATCGCCAGCGCCTGCTGCATGTGCTGATCGAACTCGCGCACCTGCTCGCCGATGCGTCGGCCGGTTTCGCCCGATTCGGCGGACAGCCGGCGCACCTCGCTGGCGACCACCGCAAAGCCCCGCCCTGCGGCGCCCGCGCGCGCGGCCTCGATGGCTGCGTTGATGGACAGCAGGTTGGTGTGGCGGGCGATGTGGGAGACGTCCTCGGCCATGCTGTGCAGGCGCCCGGAGGACTCGCCCAGCGTGCGCACCGTGCCCAGCATCTCGTTGCGCGACTGGACGAAGCGGTTGAAGTTGGCCAGCAGGCCGCGCAATTGCTCGTCGCAATCGGCCAGGACGGCCAGCCCGGCCGTATCGCCCTGGGCACCGCCGGCCGAACCCACGAGGCCGTCCAGTTGCTGAAGGATGTCGCCGAACGAGCCCAGCATCTGCTCGACTGCGTCGCGCAACTGCGCTTGTGCCGTGGCAATGTGAGTGGCCCAGGTGCGCGAAGCCTCGTCCAGGCGGTTCGCCAACTCGCCTGACGGCATGTCGCTCACCGCCGCTGCCACGCCGGCCCCCTGGGCAGCGCCGCTGCGGCGCGACTGCCAGCGCCAGCCGATGGCCAGCACACCCACCACGGCCAGCGCCCACAGGCCCCAGGCCGCCGCCATGCCGCCAACCGCCAGTGCCACGCCAGCCAGCAACCACAATCCCGACGCCGCCGCCACACGCAAGCGGCGCGGCGGGAAGGCGGCCGCCGCTGCGGGCGCGGCACCCGTTGCTCGAGGCGCAAATGATGGATAGCTCATCTTCGACCGTCTCCCATCAGGGCTGCGACGCGCCGAGCTGGCAGCCCGGGCCACCGCGCTCACTGAGCATCGTTAATATCAATCTTGTCGAATCAGCGCCCCCCTGAACAGTGCCTGCAGGCGGCGAAGACGTGTCTCACGGGCTTTCTGCACAAAAAGCTGGCTGACAGGATCAGGTCGTGATATGGGCCCCGGCCACGCTGGGCGATGCGCCAGGCACGCGGGGCAGAAGTGCTTCAGCCAGGCCCGGCGAGTGCGGCGAGACGGGCGACGAGACGGACGGCGAGACACGCAATGACACGGGCTTTGCGCGGCGCAGGGGGGGGCGGAGCAAAGGGCGTCGCCCCAAGAAGCCCTGTCTCTGCTGCGGGGCCGCGCGTTCACGCAGCGCCCTCCGCGCGACGCCACCGGCGCCGGCTGCGGGGCAGTCCTGCGAATTCAGACGATCTTCAAACCGCCGCCATCCCGGCGGCGGGTGTGCTCAGCACTTGATGCCGGCGTGCAGCGCGACGATGCCGGCGCTGAGGTTGTGCACATCCACATGGCCGAAGCCGGCCGTCTTCATCATTGCCTTGAGCGTGGCCTGATCCGGGTGCATGCGAATGGACTCGGCCAGGTAGCGGTAGCTCTCGGCATCGCCCGCGAACAGCGAGCCCAGCTTGGGCAGGATGTTGAAGGAGTACCAGTCGTAGGGCTTGCGCAACGGCTCGGCAATCTTCGAGAACTCCAGCACCAGCAGCCGGCCGCCGGGCTTGAGCACCCGGCACATCTCGGCCAGCGCGCGGTCCTTGTGCGTCATGTTGCGCAGGCCGAACGCGACGCTGACGAGGTCGAAGCTCTCGCTCTTGAACGGCAGCTTCTCCGCATCGGCCAGGCTGGTCGGCAGGATGAGCCCTTCATTGAGCAGCCGGTCCCGGCCCTGGCGCAGCATGGCCTCGTTGATGTCGGTGTGCACGACCACGCCGGTCTCGCCGACCTTGCGCGCGAACGCACGCGACAGGTCGCCCGTGCCGCCCGCGATGTCGAGCGCCCGCTCGCCGGGCTTCAGGTTCGCGACCTGCAGCGTGTAGGCCTTCCAGGCCCGATGCAGGCCGGCCGACATCAGGTCGTTCATCAAGTCGTACTTGGAGGCGACCGAGTCGAAGACGCTGCGGACCTTGCCGGCCTTCTCGCTCTCATCGACGGTGCTGAAACCGAAGTGGGTTTGGCTCATGTCAGTAGTTCTTTCGTATGCGGGCCGCGCGCCGGGCCGCTCCCAAGCCGGCTAGACCGGGCGAGGGGCGCCATATCAGTGGCAGGAGCCGCCGGCCTTGACGGGCATGGGGTCGTCGCGGCCCTTGCCGGCCGCCACCAGGCGGGCCTCGTAGTCGCGCCACAGCGCGTCCTGCTCGCTGCCGAGCTTGTAGAGGTAGTCCCAGGTGAACAGCCCGCTGGCGTGGCCGTCGCTGAACTCGGGCCGCACCGCGTAATGGCCGACCTGGTCCAGCCCCGTCACGACGACATCGCGCTTGCCGGTCTGCAGCACTTCCTGGCCAGGGCCGTGGCCCATCACCTCGGCGGACGGGCTGTAGACGCGCATCAGCTCGAACGGGATGCGGAAACGGGCGCCATCGTCGAAGGCGATTTCCAGTACGCGGGACTGCTGGTGGACAGTGATGTCGATGGGCGCGGGCATACCGGGAGTTTCCCTCAGTTATCGCGGCGCGCGCCGTCAGAAGCCCTGATAGGTCGGCAACTGCCCGTCCTTGGGTCGGACCTGCGTGAAGCGCGCGGCCAGCCGGGACTGCACGCTGACCGGCAGCGGCGCGAAGCCGGTGCCACGGGTCAGGTCGTCACCGTGCATGAAGCACCAGTACAGGAACTTGAGCGCCCCCAGAGCCTTGGCGCCCGTGGCGGGCTCGGCGTCGACGAGGACGAAGCTGGTCAGCGTGATCGGCCAGGCGTCGCTGCCCGGGCGGTTCAGCAGCGTGGCGAGGTCGTCACCCTGGCGGTACATGTCGCTCTCCAGGATGGCCGCGCGGAACCCCGCCTCGGTCGGCAGCACGAAGCGCCCATCGGCGTTGCGCAGCTTCACGGCGGCGAGCTTGTCGTGCAGCACGCGGTCGAACGACACATAGGCGATGGCACCGGGCGTGGCGCGCAGCGACTGCACCATGCCGTCGTTGCCCTCGGCCTTCACCAGCTCGCCCGGCCAGGCCGGCGCCTGGCCGGCGCCCACCTCGGTCTTGAAGGTGGGCGACACGGCGGCGAGGTAGCGGGTGAAGCCGTCTGTCGTGCCCGACTTCTCGGCGCGCACCACGCGGGTGATGGGCAGCGCCGGCAGCGTGACGCCCCGGTTCAGCGCCACGATGCGCGCATCGTTCCAGGCCTTCACGCGGCCCTGGAAGATGTCGGCCAGCAGCTCGCCGTCGAGCTGCAACGGCACGGCCAGCGTCGGCAGGTTGACCACCGGCACCACGCCACCCACCAGCATCGGGATCTGCACCAGGCGCTGGCCCGTCAGCCCGGTCGGCGGCAGCGGCGTGTCGGTCCCGGCAAAGTCCACGGCGCGAGCGCCGATCTGCTTGACGCCATCGCCCGAACCCGTGCCCTTGTAGGCCACCGTCCCACCACCGGCCTTCTCGAAGGCCTTGGCCCAGGTGTTGTAGACCTTGGACGGAAAGGTGGCGCCCTGCCCTTGCACGGGCTGCGCAGCAGCGGCAAAGGCCAACAGCAGGGAGGCCGGAACGACCAGGGCCAAGCGTTTGAGGACAGACATGACAGCGCTCGAAAAAATCTTGGTGGAAACCCACGATCATGCCCTGTGCCTTCCGGGACCCGCCGAAGGCGAGCGCTCTAATCGCGCTTTTGATTGGCCTGGAACCTACTGCACCATGCTTCGCCCGACCCGCCATCGCCTGGCCCTCGCCGCTGCCCTGCTGGGCCTTGCCGCCCACGCCTCGGCCCTCGACCTGAGCGGCCTGTCCAAGGACGTCCAGCCCTGCGACGACTTCTACGCCTTCGTCAACGGCGGCTGGGAGGCCGCCACCGAACTGCCGGCCAGCCGCGCCCGCATCGGCAGCTTCGACCAACTGCGCCAGAACAACGACGCACTGCTGGCCAAGGCGCTGAAGGACCTGGCCGACAAGCCCGCCCTGCAGACGACGCCCGGGCTCAAGCTGATTGCCGCCTACTACGCCAGCGGCATGGACGAGGCCGCCATCGAGGCGCGCGGCCTCAGCGCCGTGTCGCCACTGCTCAACCGCATCGACGGCCTGCAGCGCCGCGAAGACCTGCCCGCACTGCTGGCGCTGCTGGCCCGCAGCGGCGTGGCCGCGCCGCTGGGCTGGGGCGTGGCGCCCGACCGCAAGGACACGCGCCGCAACGTGCTGATGCTGGGTCAGTCGGGCCTGGGCCTGCCGGACCGTGACGACTACTTCCGCACCGACGAGCGCACGCGCACCGTCACCGCCGCCTACCGCAGCTTTGCCGCCGCGGTGCTGTCCGCCGCCGGGCGCCCGGCCGGCGACGCTGAGCTCGACGCGCTGCTGGCCTTCGAGAGCCGCCTGGCCGACGCGACGCGCGAGCGCGCCAAGCTGCGCGACCCCAACGCCAGCTACAACCCGATGAGCCCCACCGAGCTGGCAGCGGCCGCGCCGGGCCTGGACTGGGCGGGCTACCTGGCCGTGCTGACGGCGGGCGCCAAGACGCCGCAGCGCCTCATCGTCGGCCAGCCGGAGTTCGCCACGCGCGTGGCCCAGCTCGCCGCCGAGACGCCGCTGGACGTGTGGCGCCGCTACCTGACCCTGCGCACGCTGGACGCCGCAGCGCCACGGCTGCCCAAGGCCTTCGCGAGCGCCGCCTTCGACTATCGGGGCAAGACCATCACCGGCCTGCAGGCCCCGCCGCCGCGCAGCGAGGACGTCATCCTGCAGATCGGCGGGCGCACCGGCGGCGAGCCCGTGGGCCTGGCGCTGGGCGAGCTGTTCGTGGCCCGCGCGTTCTCGCCCGAAGCGCAGAAACGCTCGCTGCAGCTGCTGGACGATGTGCGCGCCAGCATGAAGGAGCGCATCGAGAAGCTCGAGTGGATGACGCCCGGCACCAAGGCCAAGGCGCTCGAGAAGCTCGCGGCGATGCAGCCCATGATCGGTGCCCCCGACAAGTGGCCGCAGTTCGAAGGCCTGCAGCTGGCCGCCAACGACTATGCCGGCAACTGGCTGCGCACCGCGCTGTGGCACAGCGGCCAGCAGGTCAAGGACCTCGACGCGCCGGTCGAGCGTGGCCGCTGGCGCACCAGCCCGCACATCGTCAACGCGTTCGCGGGCGGTCTCAACCAGATCATCTTCCCGGCCGGCATCCTGCAGCCGCCGTTCTTTGACGCCAAGGCCGACGACGCCAGCAACTACGGCGGCATCGGCATGGTCATCGGCCACGAGATCACGCACCACTTCGACGACAGCGGCCGCAATTTCGACGCCGGCGGCTCGCTCGCCGACTGGTGGACGCCGGCCGACGCGGCCGGCTACAAGGCCCGCGCCGACAAGGTGGCGCAGCGCTACGGCGCGATCTCGCCGCTGCCGGGCTACAACATCAACGGCCAGCTGACGCTCGGCGAGAACATCTCCGACATGTCGGGCCTACCCATCGCCTACGAGGGCCTGCAGCGCGCGCTCAAGCGCACCGGCGGCGCCGACCGCAAGATCGACGGCTACACCCCCGCGCAGCGCTTCTTCCTCAGCAACGCCCTGGTGTGGCGCTCCAAGGTGCGCATGGAATACCTCATCAACCAGCTGCGTACCGACCCGCACTCGCCGGCCAAATACCGCGTGCTGACGCCGATGAGCAACTCGCCCTACTTCGCCCAGGCCTTCGCCTGCAAGGCGGGGAGCGCGATGGTGGCAGCGGATCCGTTGACGGTCTGGTGAAGTGTTGTTGATGGGCTTGTTCGTTGGTTGCTTTGGCGACGAGCCTTATTGACTCGTTGCCGAGTTGCCGGGAGTCCGCCCCGGCGGGCGGATAACTTTTCCCTGTCGCGCCAGAGAAAAGTCACCAAAAGAGAAGCGCTGAACGCAATCCGCACTCGAGCGGGGCTCCGCGCTCGCAGTGCTTGAACCAGAACGCGCCCCGACGCGAACCGCTGCGCTCTCGCCCACCACTTGTGCCGAGCAACACAGCTCGGACCAGCACCCCGCTTAACGCGCGGCTGCACGCCGGCGCTAGGCAGTCGAAATACCAACAGCCGCGCCGCCGGCGGCGCTGCATTGGGCTGTTTTGGTGAGCACGGCGTGCAGCCGCGCGTCGGACGGACAGGCGGGGCGATCAAGCGCGCTCGTCACAAGTCAGACGCGAGAGCGCAGCGGTTCGCATAGGGGCGCCTTGCGACCGAAGGTTTTCGCGCGCCGCTCATCGCGGCGCCGCGGTCGTGTGCGGTTCAGGGCCTCTTCTTTGGTGACTTTCTTCTGGCCCCCCGCAGAAGAAAGTTACCCCGCCGCCGGGCGGGACTCCCGGCAATGCACCGAGCACGCGCCCCCTCCGCAAGAGCAACCCACAAAAAACGGGGCCGCAGCCCCGTTCCCATTCAGCAGCCCAAGCCGCTCACCACTGCAGCTTCAGCGTATACGCCCCCGTGCCGCTGTAACGCAGCACCTGCACATACAGCGTCACCGAAGCCGACCCGCCATTGGCGTAGCTCGTGCTGTCGACCTGCCCTGCCGCCTTCTCGCTCTTCGCCAGCGTCGTGCCCGAGGCGTTCTTCACGTAGAGGTCGAAGTCGTTGCTGCTGCTGGCGATGGTCAGGGTCGCGGCCAGCGTCTTGCCGGCTGGCAGCACCACCTTGAAGTAGTCGGTGTCGCTGGTCGAGCTGATGGAGCCGTTGACCGTCGCCGCCGACGCCACCGTGTTGGCCGTGGCGATGGTGTTGTTGGACTCCGTTTCATTGACCGTCGTCGGCGGTGTCGTCGTGCCGCTGATGGCCGCCACGGCTGCCGCCGCATCGAGGATGCCTGAGCCGCATTGCGAGCACGTCGCCGGGAAGGCGCGCGCGCTGCTCTGCAGAGCAGCCTTGATCTCGTCGGGCGTCGCGGTGGGCTTGGCACTGAGCATCAGCGCCGCCACGCCAGCCACGTGCGGCGTGGCCATGGAGGTGCCCTGGTAGTAGGCGTAGCTGTCGGCGCCCGGCGTGGTGGTGCCCGCGTTCAGCGTGCTGAGGATGCCGTTGCTGCTCGACGAGCTCGTGTCGCCGCCCGGTGCTGCCAGCGCCACGATAGAGCCGTAGTTGGAGTAGTAGGCGCGCCCGCCGTTGCGGTTGGTGGCCGCGACGGCGATGACGCCCGAGCAGTTGGCCGGGCTGGAGCTGCTGGCGTTGGTGCTCTCATTGCCGGCCGCGACGACGACGACCGTGCCCCGCGAGCGGGCGCTGTTGATGGCGTTCTGCGACGTGGTGTCGCAGGCGCCGCTGCCGCCCAGCGACATGTTGATGACACGCGACGGCGTGGCGTTCGTCGGCAGGCCCGACACCGTGCCGCCCGAGGCCCAGATCATGCCGTCGGCGATGTCGGAGGTGTAGCCGCCGCACTGGCCCAGCACGCGCACCGGCTGGATCTTGGCGTTGTAGGCGATGCCCGCCACGCCCAGCGAGTTGTTGGTCTTGGCGGCGATGGTGCCGGCCACGTGCGTGCCGTGCCAGCTGGAGTTGTAGGCCGGCTCGCCGCTCGCGCACTCGTTGGCTGCGGTGTAGTCGCCCGGGTCGCTGGGGTCGCTGTCACGGCCGTTGCCGTCGTTGGACACCGTGGTGTCGATGATCATGTCGTAGCCGGCGACCGTCTGGCCCGACAGGTCGGCATGGGGGCGGATGCCGGTGTCCAGCACGGCGACGACAACGCCCGTGCCGGTGGCCACGTCCCAGGCCGCCGGGGCGCGGATGCCGCCGGTGGTCTCGTACAGGTCCCATTGCGACGTGTAGCTCGTGTCGTTGGGCGTGAGCATCGGGTACATCTTGCGGTCCGGCTCGGCGTAGGCGATGTTGGCATCGCTGGCCTTGAGTTCGGCCGCCAGGCGCTCCAGGTCGGCGTGCGGCAGTGCGCGATCGAGCTTGAAGACATGGGCGCCGGTGCCGGTCTGGCGCAGCACCCGGGCCTGCGCACCACGCACGCCCAGCGCCGTGTTGAGCCGGCCCACGCGCTGCGTCATCGCATCGGTTTCGACGCTGCGCGCACGCAGCACGCGAGCATCCGCCGTGTCGGTTTCCGCCGCGTCGCGGTAGGCAATGATCAGGCGGTCGGTGTGGGGCGTGGCGCGCTGCACGAGGCTCGCGATACCGAGATCGGACTGCGCCGTCGACACGCCCGCCTGGCCAGCACCGGCTGCCAGCAGCCCGCAGGCCAACGCGATCAGGGATCTCCGGTTTGCAAAGACAAAACTCATCTTGGTGTTTCCGCAAAGGTCGCCGTGTCGGACGGCGCGCCGGCCCGGCCACAGGGGATCTCCCCATGGGGCGCCGCCTGTTCGCGGCTTGCCGGCGGACCTCCCGTAGGCCCTGTTGTCCAACGCCGGCGTGGCGCCATCCGAAGCGGGTTCGAGTCTGTCAGTTCGGCGCCGCAGAGCTGTCACCCCACGCAGGGACGGGGTGGCCCGAAGCGGGCATGTCCCGATGGCCTGGTGGTGACGAATGGCATGGGGCGCCGCGAGTGATCAGGCCTGCGGCGGTTGCAGCTCGTCGGCGCTTTCCCGCGGGCCATCGCACGCGGGCAGCAACTCGTCGCCTGTGGCTTGGGGTCCTCTGACCGGGCCACTAGCCTGAACACAGGTCGCGGCAATTCGCGTCAGCGGCCGCCCCCCACAGGAGACCACCATGCCCACATCCCCCCTCGCCCGCCATCTGATCCCCGGCCTCGTGGCCCTGGCTGCCACTGCCGCTCCGCTGCTGGCGCAGGCCGATGCCCTGGAACGCGTCGAGATCCGCGGCCGCGTCGTCGAGGCCACGCCGCGCCACAACGTGCGAGCGGCCTGCCAGAACATCGACCGCCAGCTGCAGCGCACGCTGGCCCGCACCTGGGCTGACGAACACCTCTTCGGCGAAGTGAAGGTGAAGATGGTGATCCTGAACGGCGACATCGCCACCGTCGAGGCCCGCGGCCTGTCTTACGAAACCGCGCGCAACGTGCGCAAGGCCGTGCGCCGGCTCGACTGCGCGCCGGGCGACAGCAGCGCGCAGCTCTACCGCTTCAGCGTCGAGTTCGTCGACCCCGACCGGCCGGCCAGCGACAGCGCAACCCGCACCGCCGCCGACGACAGCCTGCGCATCAGCGGCTGAGGGCCTGGGCGATGGCGGCGTCCACCGCCGCCAGCGGCTGCGCCAGGCGCGCCGCCGCGCCGCCGGCCACCTCGTCGCGCTGCGGCGCGGCCCACACGGGGGCCGGGAAATGGCTGTCCCAGTCGAACCGCGCGATGACGTGCCAATGCAGGTGCGGCACGACATTGCCCAGCGTCGCCAGGTTGACCTTGGTGGGCGCCAGCCGTGCGCGCAGCACCTGCTCGATCGCCGTGACGGCGTCCATGCAGGCGTGGCGTTCGGGCGCCGACAGGTCGCTGAACTCGGCCACGTGAGCCGCCCAGATCAGGCGGTAGAACGCCGGAAACCGCCGCGCCTCGTCGCCCTCGACGACGCGCACGACGCGGTACTGCGGCGTGCGGGCGACCACGAGGCCGCCGTCACCGGTACACAGCGGGCAACTCACACCAGCACCCGCTCGATGCCGCCGGCGTTGGCCTTGGCCACGTAGTCCGGCATCCAGTTCTCGCCGAGCATCTGGCGCGCCATCTCGACGACGATGTAGTCGGCCTCCAGCAGGCCGTTCTGCAGGTCACCCTGGTAGCGCGACAGGCCCTGCAGGCAGCTGGGGCAGGACGTGAGGATCTTGAGGTTGTCGTCCGCCGCGACCTTGCCCGACTCGCGCAGTTGCGCCTCGGCCTTGCGCAGCTCCTCTTCCTTGCGGAAGCGCACCTGCGTGGAGATATCGGGCCGCGTGACGCCCAGCGTGCCGCTCTCGCCGCAGCAGCGCTCGCTCTTCACGACGCCATCGCCCACGAGCGCCTTCACCGTCTTCATCGGCTCCTGCTGCTTCATCGGCGAATGGCAGGGGTCGTGATAAAGGTAGCTGCTCTTGGAGCCCAGCGTGATGCCTTTCTCCAGCAGGTACTCGTGGATATCGATGATGCGGCAGCCGGGGAAGATGTCCTCGAACTTGTAGCCCTGCAGCTGGTCGAAGCAGGTGCCGCAGCTCACCACCACGGTCTTGATGTCGAGGTAGTTCAGCGTGTTGGCGACGCGGTGGAAGAGCACCCGGTTGTCGGTGATCATCTTCTCGGCCTTGTCGAACTGGCCCGAGCCGCGCTGCGGGTAGCCGCAGCACAGATAGCCGGGCGGCAGCACCGTCTGCACGCCGGCATGCCACAGCATGGCCTGCGTGGCCAGCCCCACCTGGCTGAACAACCGCTCGGAGCCGCAGCCGGGGAAATAGAACACGGCTTCCGTCTCGCTGGGCGTGGCCGGCGGGCGGATGATGGGCACGTAGTTCTTGTCCTCGATGTCCAGCAGTGCGCGCGCCGTCTTCTTGGGCAGGCCGCCGGGCAGCTTCTTGTTGATGAAGTGGATGACCTGTTCCTTGACCGGCGCGCTGCCGACCGTGGCCGGCGGCGCACTCGTCTGCTTGCGGCCCGCGGGCTTGAACAGGTCCACCGCCAGGCGCTGCGCCTTGAAGCCGATGCCCACCATGGCCGTGCGGGCCAGCTTGATGGTCTCGGGGTTGGTGGCGTTCAGCATGAACATGGCCGCCGCGTTGCCGGGGCGCCAGGTCTTCTGGCCCATCTTGCGCAACAGGTTGCGCATGTTCATCGTCACGTCGCCGAAGTCGATCTTGACCGGGCACGGCGTGAGGCACTTGTGGCAGACCGTGCAGTGGTCGGCCACGTCCTCGAACTCCTGCCAGTGCTTGATGGACACGCCGCGGCGCGTCTGCTCCTCGTACAGGAAGGCCTCGACAAGCAGCGACGTGGCCAGGATCTTGTTGCGCGGGCTGTAGAGCAGGTTGGCGCGCGGCACATGCGTGGCGCAGACCGGCTTGCACTTGCCGCAGCGCAGGCAGTCCTTCACCGAGTTGGCGATGGCGCCGATGTCGCTCTGCTGCATGATGAGCGACTCATGCCCCATCAGGCCGAACGACGGCGTGTAGGCATTGCGCAAATCCGCCGGCAGCGACTCGTCCTTCAGCAGCTTGCCCTTGTTGAAGCGGCCCTCGGGGTCCACGCGCTGCTTGTAGGCCGTGAAGTTGGCCAGTTCGTCATCGCTGAGGAACTCGATCTTTGTGATGCCGATGCCGTGCTCGCCGGAGATGACACCGTCCAGGCTGCGCGCCAGCACCATGATGCGGGCCACGGCCTCGTGGGCCGTCTGCAGCATCTGGTAGTTGTCGCTGTTGACGGGGATGTTGGTGTGCACATTGCCGTCGCCGGCATGCATGTGCAGCGCCACCCACACGCGGCCGCGCAGCACGTCCTTGTGGATGCGCTTGAGCTCGGCGATCAGCGGCTCGAAGGCGGCGCCGGCGAACAGGTTCTGCAGCGGCTTGAGGATCTGCGCCTTCCACGAGGCGCGCAGATCATGGGTCTGCAACTGCTCGAAGAAGCCGTTGTCCAGCCCATCCAGCCACTGCTGCCACAGCGCGCCGACCTCGCGCAGCAGCGCCAGGGCCTGCTGAACGCGGTCTTCCAGCAGCTCGGCGCTGGGAATCTCGCCCGCGTCATCGCTCTTGCCCAGCGGCAACTTGCCCGTCGTGAACAGCGCCTGCAGCGCCGCCACCAGCGCCAGCTTGTTGCGCAAGCTGAGCTCGATGTTGATGCGCTCGATGCCCAGCGTGTACTCGCCCATGCGGTGCAGCGGGATGACGACGTCCTCGTTCACCTTGAACGCGTTCGTGTGCTTGCTGATCGCTGCGGTGCGCTTGCGGTCCAGCCAGAACTTCTTGCGCGCATCGGCGCTGACGGCGATGAAGCCCTCGCCCGAGCGGCCGTTGGCCAGGCGCACAACTTCCGACGTGGCGCGTGCCACGGCATCAGCGTCGTCGCCGACGATGTCGCCGATCAGCACCATCTTCGGGAAGCCACCGCGCTTGCTCTTGGTCGCGTAGCCCACCGCCTTCAGATAGCGGTCGTCCAGATGCTCCAGGCCCGCCAGCAGCACGCCGGTGGACGCCACCGAGAACATGTAGTCCTTGATGTCGACGATGCTGGGCACGCAGTCCTTCGGGTTGCCAAAGAACTCCAGGCAGACCGTGCGCGTGTGCGCCGGCATGCGGTGCACGATCCAGCGCGCGCTGGTGATGAGCCCGTCGCAGCCTTCCTTCTGGATGCCCGGCAGGCCGGCGAGGAACTTGTCCGTCACGTCCTTGCCCAGGCCTTCCTTGCGGAACACGCGGCCAGGGATGTTGAGAACCTCGGTCTTCTCCAGCGTCTTGCCCGAGGCGTCGAAGTAGCGCAGCTCGAAGCTCGCCACCTCCACGTCGTGGATCTTGCCGAGGTTGTGGTTCAGGCGCACGACCTCCAGCCACTTGGCCTCGGGCGTGACCATGCGCCAGCTCGCCAGGTTGTCCAGCGCCGTGCCCCACAGCACCGCCTTCTTGCCGCCCGCGTTCATGGCCACGTTGCCGCCGATGCAGCTGGCCTCGGCCGAGGTCGGGTCCACCGCGAAGACGAAGCCATGCTGCTCGGCCAGGTCCGCCACGCGCTGCGTGACGACACCGGCCTCGCTGAAGATGGTCGGCACGTCGCGGTCCAGGCCCGGCAGCTTCAGCATCTCGACGCCGCGCAGCGCTTCCAGCTTCTCGGTGTTGATGACGGCGCTGTTCCACACCAACGGCACCGCGCCGCCCGTGTAGCCCGTGCCGCCGCCACGCGGGATGACGGTCAGGCCCAGCTCGAAGCAGGCGCCCACGAGGCCGGCCATCTCGGCCTCGGTGTCCGGCGTCAGCACGACGAAGGGGTACTCGACGCGCCAGTCGGTCGCGTCGGTCACATGGGCCACGCGCGACAGCCCGTCGAACTTGATGTTGTCCTTGGCCGTGTGCCGGGCCAGCGTCTTGGACGCGCGCTTGCGCAGGCCCGCCACGCGCTCGAACATCGCCGCGAACTCGGCCACGGCGGCCTGGGCGGCCGTCAGCAGCTCGCCCACGGCGGCGTCGCGCTGCGCATCGGCGGCCGGGTCACGGCGCTTTTGCACCTCGGCCAGCCGGTGATGCAGGGCCTCGATCAGCAGTGACCGCCGGCCCGGGTTGTCCAGCAGGTCGTCCTGCAGATACGGGTTGCGCTGCACCACCCAGATGTCGCCCAGCACCTCGTACAACATGCGCGCGGATCGGCCCGTGCGCCGCTCCAGCCGCAACTGATCCAGCAGCGACCAGGCCCGGGAGCCCAGCAGCCGGATGACGATCTCGCGGTCCGAGAACGACGTGTAGTTGTAGGGAATCTCGCGCAGGCGAGGCGCGTCAGTGTCGGCTGCAGCAGCGGCAACCGGCATCAGGGGATGGGGGGCGTTCATAGAGGGAAAGGATCGTAGCGCAGCGCTGTTTCCCCCAGAATCAGCGGGATGAAGCCCTGGCCCTACCCTCTTTGGCTCGCGCACCGCGGCGCCGGCAAGCTGGCCCCGGAGAACACGCTGGCGGCGTTCCGCGTCGGCGCGGGTTTCGGCTTTCGAGCCTTCGAATGCGATGTGAAGCTCAGCCGGGACGGCGAAGCCTTTTTGTTGCATGACGACACGCTGGACCGCACGACCGACGGCCGGGGCTCGCCCGCCGAGGTGGATTGGGCCGACCTGGCGCGGCTGGACGCCGGTGGCTGGCACAGCCCGCCGTTCGCCGCCGAACCACTGCCCCGCCTGGCGCAGATCGCCGGCTTCTGCCAGGCCAACGGCTGCGTGCTGAACATCGAGATCAAGCCCTGCCCGGGCGTCGAGCGCGTCACCGGCGAAGTCGTCGCGCGGGAGGCCGAGCGGCTGTGGGCCGGCGCCGCCGTGGCACCGCTGCTCAGCTCCTTCAAGCCCGACGCGCTGGAAGGCGCCCGTGACGCCGCCCCCGCCCTGCCCCGCGCGTTGCTGCTCGACGAGCTGTGGGCCGGCTGGCCCGAGGCGGCAGACGCGCTGGGTGTCGCCGCCGTCATCACGAACTGGCGGCTCATGGACCGCGCGCTCGTGCAGCAGTTGCACGCCAAGGGCTGGCGCGCGCTGGTCTACACCGTCAATGACGCGCCGATCGCCGAGCGGCTCATCGCCGACGGCATCGACGGGATCATCACGGACCGAGTGGACCTGCTCGGCCCGCGCTGACCCGGCACGCCCGGCGCCGCGCGCGACCCGCCAGGCTGGCGCACCGTCCGCGTGACAACCTCGTTACGGCCGAGCTTCGGCCCGTGCGCCCCACGCGGCACGAACCTCCTCAAACTTGCTGACGCAGCCCTGCGCGCTGGCGTTCGTCTTGACTTACCGTAACGCCAAAACAGTGCGGGACGAGCCGTCGGGTCCTGTGCCTCCATGGTCTTGTGCCAAGCGCGGGAGTCCCCATGACGCTCATCGTTCCCGGAGTCGAAGTCAAAGTCGTCAAAGACGTCCTGACGCCGCAGCTGGCGCCGTCCGGCGTGCTCGGCCTCATCGCCGTGACCGAAGTCCAGCCGCCCGGCGGCGTGGGCCGCGCCGCCAGCTGGAACAGCTTTGCCGAGTCATTTGGCGCCGCCAGCGCATTCAGCGCACCGGAGGCCACGCAAGCGCTGGCCAACGGCGTGTTCGAGCTGGTGGTGAGTGCCGTCGACGCCTCGACCACCACCGCCGCCAGCCTCGACATTCCCTCTGACAGCGGCAGCGGCAAGGCCTTCACGCTGACCGCCAGGGCCGGCGGCGTCTGGGCGAACGGCCTGACCGTGACCATCGAGCTTCGATCAATCGCGACCAGCAAGGACGACGGCACGCCTGACACGCCCATCAAGGTGTTCGACCTGGCGGTGCAGCGCCCCGGCAGCACCGGCGATGCCGAGACCTTCCGCAACCTCTCGATGGACCCCACCTCGCCCCGTTACGTGGTGACGGTGGTGAGCCTGCAGTCGCAGATCGTCACGGTCACCGACATCGACAAGAAGAAGGGCCCCAAGGCCAGCGACAGCAAGGCGCCGTACCAGCTGGCCGGCGGCAAGGATGCCGGCCGGGCCGACTACCAGGCCGCGCTGGACAAGCTCGTCAACGAGCCCGATGTCGACATGGTGCTCGTCAGCGTGCAGGACCTGAGCAACCTGCCCCGGCTGGCGCAGATCTACGCCGACCTGATCGCCCACTGCGATCGCATGAGCACGCGCAGCCAGGGGCGCGTGGCCTTCGCGGGCGTGCCCGGCAACACGGAGGCGCTGATCCGCACCAACAGCGCCACGCTCGTCAACAGCCTGGTGTCGGACCGCCTCATGCTGGTGGCCCCCTTCAACACCGTGGGCGCGGTGGCCGGCATGGTCGGCAGCCTCGACTTCTTCCAGTCACCGACCTTCAAGCGCCTGGCGCTCGGCGGCGTGAACCCCGCCATCGGTGTGGAGGCGCAGCAGGAGCTGCTGAAGGAGAACGTCGTGCCCATCGTGGCCCAGCGCGGGCGCGGCGTGATCGTCGTGCGCGGCCTCACGACCGACGGCGATCAGGTCAGCGTGCGCCGTGTGGCCGACCGTGCGGTGCGCGGCGTCAAGACCATCGGCGAGCAGTTCATCGGCCGCCTGAACAACGAGTTGGGGCGCGGCGCCCTCAAGCAGAACCTGATCGGCTTCCTCGTGCAGATGGAGAAGGACGGCGCCATCGTGCCGTCCACCGATGGCAAGGACCCGGCCTTCAAGGTCAACGTCTATTCCAGCCAGGCGGACTTCGCCCAGGGCATCGTGCGCGTGGACATGGCCGTGCGGCCGGTGCGCGCGATCGACTACATCTACGCGACCGTCCTGGTCCAAGTCTGAGAGGCCGACGATGGCAACCATCTTTTCCGCCAACCGCAGCAACGTCCTGGTCGACGGCGAAGCCATCGAAGGGCTGCAGTCACTGGCCTTTCGCGTCGTCACGGAGCGCGAGGACATCCGCGCCATCGGCAGCGCCGAGCGCGTCGGCATCAGCTTCGGCCTGCGCACCGTGCAGGGGGAAATCGCGGTCCGCTCGGCGAATTACAAGCTCGACGATCACCTGACGGCGCAGTCGGCCTTCCAGATCGTGGCCAACCTCAAGAAGGACGAGGCCGCCGACGGCCCGAAGCGCACCGTGTCCTTCGACGACTGTTTTGTCGAGAACAAGGACTTCAACATCGGCGCCGGCGGCACGGTGATCACCACCTACGCGTTCTCGGCGACTCGTGTGCGCGAAGAGTGAACACCGCCGCCGATCTGCAATCCGGCGACTGGCGCTGGCTGGCGTTGGGCGACACCCGCTGGGCCGTGCGAGAACTTGAACAGGGCCAGGTGCTGGAGGTGTCGTGGCCCGTGGGCCAGGCCGACGCCGGCACCGTGCACTGGCCGCGCTGGCGCTATGGCGACCATCTCACGGCCTTGCGCGCCGGGCTCTCGACGACCGGGCACCGCGCAGGCAATGACGCCGCCAGCGCGCGCGTGCACCTCGATCCACGCCGCTACCTGGCAAGCTCGCCCGCCTTCGCCGACCTGGAAGAGCCCAGCCGCCGCGAGTTGTTGCCGGTCGCCCTGTGGTGGGCGGGTGGCGGTGACGACGCGCCCACCGTTTTGCCAGACGCGCAAGGCCAGCTCACGATCGACGGGCGCCCATTCACCTTGCGCCGCTGGAGCCATCGCGAGCGACTGGCCAGCCTGCTGTCCTGCCTGGACGCTGACGACGACGACAGCGCGACCGAGGATGCCCGCCACTTCGACGCCGTGGCCTACCTGGACGCCATGGTCCGGTGTGCCGTGGCACCGGGCCTGTCGGGCCCGGCCCTCGACGAGTTGCCGGCGCGCTGGGCCTTGCCACTGATCGATGCCGTCGTGGCGTTGAACGTCACGCAGCCGCAGCAAGAGCCGCTGCCGGGCACCGGGCCACGAGCGCAGGCGGCTGCCGCGCAGACGCTCAGCCTGTGCCGCGCGCTGGGCTGGACGCCGTCGCAAGTGTGGGCCGCACCGGCGGCGGAGGTGGACCGGCTGCTGGCACTGATCGCGCTGGCCGAACCCCGGCCCGCGCCACGGCATGAGACGAAGAGGCCGGGCCTGGCCAGCCACCCCGATGCGGTCGTGATCCGCATCGAGGACTGAGCCGAGAACCCGGCGCCCAGCCACTGACCGCCCATGGCCGCCACCGCCACATCGCCCATGCTGGACGCGCTGGTCGAGCGCCTGTGGCGCCCGCTCGCCCGCGCGACGGACGATGCGCTGCGCCGGCTGGACCTGGCCATTGCGCCGGACGACGACGTCAGCGCTCCGCCCGCCGTGCCGGACGCTGCGCTTGAAGCTGCCGACGATGCCGCGCGCGGCATCGCCGCGTCGCCACGGCACGTGGCAGACACACCGAAGGCAGCCGGCGAGCCGCTGACGGCCATCGCGCCGGCGCGTGCGCTGCCGCCGACGGCGGCACGCCCCGACCTGGCGCGCCCGGCGGTGCCGACCGCGAGCGTGGGTGGCTCGCTGGCGGCCGTCGCGCCACCGTTGGCGCCGCCAACGGCCGTGACCGTACCGCCGGTCAGCACTTCGCCCGCCGGCGCTCCCCCGCGAAGCGCGCCCGCTGCAACGACGGGCGATGCGGCGCCGTCGCCGCCCAGCGCCGCCGCTGAACTCGCTGAGCCGCGACAGGCGTGGCGAGCCGACGCCAGGCCGGCGTCCGTCGCGCGGCCGTCCACCACGGCACACACCTCAGGCGCCGTTCCCGAGCGTTCGCCGCGGCGCGACACCGTGGCCAACGAGCGAACCTTGCCTCGCCGCGTGGCGGTGCTACCTCACGCGCCGGCGGTCGCCATGCCTGCGGCGGCAGTCGCGGCCGCAACGGGCGCCGACAGGGCCGACAGCGCCGTCGCGCCGCCGGATGTCGGCACCGCACCGCAGCCGGCATCCGGCGATCGCCCGGCCGCGCCGGTCACGCCCGCCCGTCGTCAGGCCCCGGCACGGCTCAGCACCGCAACACGGCTCGGCCTCGCCACGCTCGCGACGACGGACGCCGCACCGACCCGGGCGCCCCGCCCGGTGCTGCGTGTCGCGCCGCGCGCCTCGCCGGAATGGGGCTCGGTGCCAGACCAGATGGCCACCGGCGGGTCACACGCCGCGGCTGCGGCCACGGCCCTGCCACCGCCGGCGGCGGCCACGCCCGAAGTGCCGGAGCCGACCGAACCCGTCATGGCCACGTCGCGCCCGCTACGCCTGGTGGCCAACCGGCTGGACCGTGCGATGGCGCCCGTCTTCAGCCGCGCCCTGGATACCGGCGCGCTCCAACCCGGCGACGACGACATGCCGGAACAGGCCGCGCCTCGCATCAGCAACACCTTCAACGTCAACGTCGCGCTGGGCGGCGCGGCGGGCGCGCTGGAGCCGCGAAAGATCGAAGAAGCCCTGGGGGAGTGGCTGCGAGCTTGCGTACGCCGGCAGGGGTTGTTGCCATGAGCACGCACTACACGCTGCGCTTCGGCAGCTATTCAGCCCGCGACAAGGCGCGCGACGGCGACCGGCTGCTGCTGAACCTGACCGTGGAACAGAGCATGGACGGCGTGGGTGGGCGCTGCAGCGCTGAACTGGCCGGGGCCGAGTTCGCGCCCGTGGCACTGGGCGAGTCGGTGCAGATCGAGCTTGACGCCGGCGCCGGCGCGGTGACCGTGTTCACCGGCACCGTGACCGGCGGTGCGCAAACGGCAACCACGCAGTGCATCGAGGCGCAAGACGGCCTGGCGGCCCTGGCCTTGCAGGAACTTGAAGCCGCGTACGATAACGTCTCGCTGGACTTCATCATCAAGGACCTGCTGCAGCAAGGCGGTGCGCAGGTCGGCAGCGTCTGCAAGGGCCCCGACGTGCCCGCCTACGCCGTGCACCGGCAGCCGCGCCTGCTGGGCCAGGTCTGGCGGCTGGCGCAGGCCTGCGGCGCCGACGTCTATTCGAGCGGCGACGGCAAGGTGCAGGTCACCACGCCCGACCAGCCCGGCGCCCGGCACACGCTGCGCTTCGGCGAGGACGTGCGCGGCCTGGCCATCGGCGCGGCCGTGTTGCCCTGGGACAGCGTGGAGGTCTGGGGCGAGGGGGCGGGCAGCGCCAAGGGCAGCGAGAAATCGCACTGGCTGTGCACCGACCTGTCGGGCGTGAGCGGCAAGGCCGCCGTCGACGACACCGGCGTGGTGACGGTGGGCAAGCTCGGCAAGCGGCCGCTGCGCGTGCGTGACGGTGCCTTGCGCTCGGGCGGCGCGGCACAGGACTCGGCCAAGGCCCGCATGACCTGGCTGGCAGCACGGCGCCTCGCGGGTCATATGGACGTGAACGGCGCGCCGGCCGTCATGCCGGGCGACAGCGTGCGCATCGACAGGCTGCCGGCCAGCCACGGCATGGCCCGGCTGCTGGCCGACGGCACGCCGCTGCGCGTGCGCGGCGTGCGGCACTGGCTCGACCGCGAACTGGGTCTGGTGACCCGGCTCCATTTCTAGGCGCGCCACATGACGGTACGCCTGGGCAAGATCGAGCTGACGGCGGTGCAGAGCCTGCACACCGAGGAGTCGCGCACGCTGGTGGAGCAGCGCGTGCCCGAGCAGCAGGGCAGCGTGTTCCAGGACCTCGGGCGCGACCCGGTGACGCTGATGCTGGAAGGCCTGCTGCTGGGCGAGCAGGCACTGCAGACGCTGGAGAAGCTGCGCCAGGCCCAGGCCAAGGCCGAGCCGCTGTCCTTCGCCGCCGACATCGCCGAAGGCAGCGAGCTGACCGAAGTCGTCATCGAGGATTTCCGCGCCCGCCAGATGGCGGGTTATGCCGCGCGCTTCCGGTTCAGCCTGCGGCTGCGCGAGCACGTGGAGCCGCCGCAGCCCGCCGGCGCCGCAACGGCCGCCGTGGACAGCGGCGTGCAGGCGGACGCCGCCTCCTGGGCCGACGACAACCTCGCGGCGGCCGGCGCGCTGCAAGACCCGGCCTCGCTGGCGGGCACGCTGGCCGAGCGCCCGGAGGTGCTGCAGCAGCTGGACATGGACGACCTGGGCGGCGCCGTGACGCAGAACCTGGACGCCATGGACACCGGCCAGCTGGGCGGCATGCTGGCCTCGGTCGGCGAGGTCGACCCGGCCAAGGCCTCGGCGCTGTTCGACGGCATCCAGAAGGCCGGCGGCATGGGCCAGATGCTGCAGAAGTACATCGCCGAGGGCAGCAGCTTCATCGACCAGCTGCGCAAGATCCCGCTCAGCTCGCTGATGAAGGCCTTCTCCGGCGGGCTGGAGTTCCTGAAGGCGCTCAAGGACGTGGCCGACAAGGCCGCCAAGCTGGTGCGCGACATCGGGTCGCTGCAGCTGCCGCCTGAGATCGACGCCATCGTCAAGCGCGGAGGCAAGCGATGAGCACGCCGGCCGACCTCGTCCGCGACCTGGCCGCGCTGCTCGACAGCCTGGCCAAGCTGCTGGAAACCAAGACCGCCAAGGAGGCGCCCGCCATCGCACGCGAGCTGGGCGTGCGGCCCCAGCTGGTGCAGGGCTTGAACGCCATCGGCGGCGCGCTCGACCAGATCCAGGGCGTCGTCGTGCCGTTGCGGCGCACGCTGCTCGACGCCGACGCGCTGGTCGCGCTGCTGGGCTTCGTGCCGGGCATGGTGGCGTCGGTCGGCGACGCCGTCGACAGCTCGGCGAGCTGGCTGGCCACGCTGGGCCTGGGGCTGGATGACGTCGCGGGCGCGGCCCGGCAGGTCAGCGGCCCGCTGAACGAAGTCTCCGGCGTGCTCGACATGGGCGTCGACGCCGCCGAAGGCGCGCTGGCGCTGGTGGCGCCCGACCAATGGACCGGCGTGCTCGCCGGCCTCGAACACCTGAAGGCCGCACTCGCGGCTCTCAAGGAACCGCCGGCAGCGCCGGCCTGACCGCGCACTGAAGTCGCGATGCGCACTTTGAAAGGACCCTGCCATGACTGACGTTGTCACCACGCCCGCGCCGGCCCCGGCTCCCGCCGCCACGCACGCCAACCCCTTCGCCGCCGTCGGCCTGCTGCTGAGCGCCGTGCGCAGCTCGATGGAGGGCAGCAAGCGGCCCGACCAGGCGCCACGCTGGGTGCGCATCGACCGCGTGCGCCAGTTCGTCGACCCGACGACCGGCGACGCCGACGCCATCGCCAGCGGCGTCATGAAGGCCATGGGCGTCGTCACCCTCGGCATCGCCTACATGCAGCGCTTCACGCTGGACGCCACCGACCTGCTGGTGCAGGGCGACGCGGCCAAGGCGCTGGTCGAGGTCTCGGCCGACCTCGTCAAGCAGGTGGCCAGCAAGGAGTTCATCAACGCCCTCGAAGTCGCCGTCGGCCAGGAGCCCAGCTCGGGCTCGCCGATCTCCGGCGTGGCCGACATCATCGACAAGATCGTCGACATCGCCGACAAGGTGCCCGAGCCCGACGACCTGAAGGTGATCGGCGCCCAGCTCTACGGGCTGCTGGCCGTCGAGCAACTGACCACCGGCACCGTGGACGACACCACCATCGCCCACGTCGACGTGTCCAAGACCGGCAAGCTGCGCCTGCTGCACTGGGGCTTCTGGCAGTCGTTCCGCGTGCAGAACCTCGGCAAGGGCAAGGGCCCGGTGGAGGTGTTCACGCTGGGCTCTAGGCGGCTGCCCGATGTCGGCGCGCCGAAGTCGCCACTGCGCGCCCGCGGCACCTTCGGCGAAGGCAGCGGCATCGAGACGGTGTACGACCTCGACTTCTCCGGCGCCAACGCCGGCAAGGACATCGCCGAGGCCAACGCCATCCTCACCGCGCTGGGCTACGACAAATACCCGGTGGCCGACCCCAAGGCGCTGGCCGCCGACTTCGCCACCCGGCTGCGGGCGTTCCAGAAGATCAACGACATCCCGGTCACCGGCAAGCTGGACAACCCCACGCTGAACCGGCTGCTGCACCTGGACTACGACGCCAAGAACCTCAAGCGCGCCAAGCCCTTCCGCGAAGACCTGCTGCCGCCGGGCTTCGACCCGACCAAGGCGTCCTGAGCCTGACGCGCCCATGCGCCGCACCACGCCGCCATGACCGACGCCGCTGCCGCCATCCGCGCCATCGTCCGCGACGAGCTCGCGGCGCTGCGCCTGCCCGACCTGGCCGTGGTGACCAGCGTCTTCGCGCACAGCGGTGACGACGACGGCCACAACCACGAGTGCAATGTGCAGCTGCGCGAGGGCAGCCTGGAGCTGCGCAAGGTGCCGATCGCGACACCGCATGTCGGCATGGTCAGCGCGCCACAGGTCGGCGACCTGGTGCTGCTGGCCTATGTCGGTGGCGACCCGAACCGCGCCGTGGTGGTGGGGCGGCTCTATTCCGAGAAGGCCAACCCGCCCAAGCACGCGGAGAACGAATGGCGGGTCGAGTCGCCGCTGGCCGGCGCCAGCTCGATTGCCATCGACAAGGACGAATCCGTCGTCGTGACCGCTGGCAAGACCATCGTCACCGTCAAGAAGGACGGCGCCATCGAGGTGGCCGGCGAGGCCGAGCTGAAGATCGAGGTGAAGGGGGCCGTGCAGCTCAAGTGCACTGACTGCAAGATCGACGCGTCCGGCAACATCGACCTCGGTGACGGCGGTGCCGGCGTCATCACCGAGGCCAGCCACAAGTGCTACTTCACCGGCAAGGCGCTGGTGCCGTCCAAGACGGTCAAAGCCAAGGGGTGAGCCCGATGCCCGCACCGCCCGCCGCCCAGTTCGAATCGCCCTTCAAGGGTTTCGTCGCCAGCGCCGGCCTGCGCGGCGAAGACGCGCCCGGCCTGGCCAAGGCGCTCGCAGACGGTGCCGGCCAGGCGCTGACGCTGCTGCTGTCGCAAGCCCAGGTGCTGCCGGGCATCCCGTCGCCGGTGGACCCGATCAGCGGCAGCGGCGCCACCGCCGGCCCCGGCCTGCTGATGCCGCCACCCGCCGGCGGCCCGGGCGCCTCGGCGCTGGAAGGCCTGCTGAGCGGCTTTCTGGCGGGCCAGGGCATCCGCGGCGAGGACGCCGACGGCCTGGCCAAGGCGCTGGCCGGCGCGCTGGCCCAGGCCGTGCAGCTGTTCACCGCGCAGAGCCAGGTGCTGCCCGGCATGGCGATCGCCGGCTTCGTCACCGTGGCGCCGGGCCTGCTGATGCCGGTGCCGCTGCAGGCAACGCTGCAGCCCATCGTGTCGGGCCTGCTGCAGCAGAACGGCCTGCGCGGCGAGGACGAGCCGCACCTGGCCCAGGCCGTGGCCCAGGCCATCGACCTGGCCTTCATGCAGTTCGCCGCGCAAGCCATGGTCAGCCCCGGCATCGCCTGCCCGCCCGGCGCCTCTGCCGCGCCCGGGCGCCTCATGTAGGAGAGACGACATGGCCACCACCACCACCGCCGCCACCCGCCCGGCCCAGGACGCACTGCTGGGCGCCGACCTGTGCCTGCGGTTCGAGGACGGCCGGGTCGATCTCGCCTGCGACGCCGGCGGCCTGCGCCCCGTCAGCGGCCTGGACAACCTCGTACAGGCCTTGTCGATGCGGCTGCTGGTCGACCGCGGCGATGTGTCCGGCCTCGGCCACCCGCGCTACGGCAGCAAGATCCGAGACCTGATCGGCGAGCGCATGGACCGCCCCAACCTCGAACTCATCCGGCGCTACGTGCGCCGCGCGCTGCTGGAGGACGAACGCGTGCTGGAGGTGGTGGAGGTGGCGGTGACGGTGCGCGCCCCCGACAGCGTGGACGTGCGCGCCGTCGTCAAGGCCGTCGACGAGCGCGAGGCGCAACTGCAGGTGACGCTCGATGCCCTCTGACCAGCCCTTCCGCAAACGCGGCTTCGCCGAGATCGTCGACGGCCTGCTGGAGGACGCCGCGTCCGGCCGCGGCGGCCGCACCGTGCTGACCGATGCCGCGGGCGGCAGCGTCGTGCGCACGCTGATGGAGGTGTACGCGCGCGAGATGGCCGTCTGCTACGAGCAGCTGGAGCTGGTCTACCGCAGCGCCTATCTCGACACCGCCAGCGGCGCGGCGCTGAACTACGTCGTCGCGCTGACCGGGCTGCAGCGCCGGCCGCCGGGGCACCTGGAGGGCCAGGTCACGTTCTCGCGCGGCCAGCCGGCGCCGCAAGACATCCACATCCCCGCCGGCACGCTGGTGGCGGGCCGGGGGCAGCCGGCCTTCGCCACCGTCGACAGCGCCGTGCTGGCCCAGGGGGAGCGGCTGGTCAGCGTCGGCGTGCTCAGCCTCGAAGCCGTCGTCGAGGGTGACGTGCAGGAGGTCAAGGCCGGCTTGCTGACGACCATGCCCCGGCCCATCGCCGGCATCGAGCAGGTCGCCAACGCCGCCGACCTGATCCCGCGCCAGCGGGCCGAGACCGACGACGAACTGCGCCAGCGCGCCCGCGCCCAGGCCCGCTCCACCAACACCGGCACGGTGGCTGCCATCGAGCAGGCCGTGCGCCTGCTGGGCATCGAGGAGGTGCGGGTGCTCGAGTACCCGCTGGACCCGGCGCTGCTGCCCGGCCAGATCCATGTCGTCGTCGGCGACCCGGACTTGTCGGCGCAACTGCTGGAGCAGGTGGCCGATCGCATCGAGCAGGTCCGCCCGGTCGGCATCCAGGTCGGCAGCGGCGCGGCCACGCGGGTGTGGGTGCAGATCACGGCCACGCTGACGCTGGACGTTGAACGCACGGAGCCGGAGAAGAAGGCCATCGAGTCGCGGCTGCAGTCCGACCTGATCGCCTACTTCGGCCAGCTCGGTGTCGGGGAGACGGTGCACCAGGCCAAGATCCGCTCCATCCTGCTGGGCCAGGACAGCGTCATCGGCTGCGACGCGAGCCCGGGCTTCGACGGCCTGCTGGAGCCCTTCGAGCTGATCGACGGCATGCCGCACTCGCAAGCCAGCCGCTACCTGCTGAGCAACGGCGACATCCTGGTCGGCCAGCGCGCACGCATCGGCCTGCTGCCCGCGCAGTTGCCGATCCGGTTGACGCTGCTGGGGCCGGCGCCGGCCGTGCTGGTCGACATCGCGCTCGAATTGCCTGCTGGCGCCAACCCTGCCGGCATTGCCGAGCGGCTGGTCGCCGGGCCGGGGCGCTTGATCGCCGACGCGGCCAGGGCGCACAAGATCGAGTTCCAGCCGCTGCGCGACGCGATCAACCTCATCGTCCCGGCCGACCAGCGCGTGTCCTTGCGGGTGACCGTCGTGCACGAGGCGGATGGCCGCGTGGTGGAGCTGTCCGACGACCTGCCCGAGGACGCGCTCGGCGACCGCGAGCTGCCCCGCTTGCGCAACACCCCCGTGACGGTGAAGCCATGAGCGCCAGCCCCGACGCCAGCCAACGCCGTGCGCGCATGCTCGACCTGCTGCCGCGCATCTACGCGGCGCAGTCGCCCGACAGCGCCATCGGCACGCTGGTGGAAGCGATGGCCCAGCGGCTGGCGGTGTTCGATCAAGACCTGCAGCGCGTGCTGCACGACCGCTGGGTGGCGCTGGCTTGCGGCGTGCCCGACGCGCGGGACGGCGACGCCGCCGCCGCGCTCGACCGGCTCGGCGCGCTGCTGCAGATCGCGCGGCTGCCAGCGGCCGTGCGCCACGCCGGCGCCCAGACGCTGGCCGACGGCCGTGTGGCGGTGACTTTCGTCTCGCAGGCCCAACGCGACGAGGCCTTGCTGCTGCTGGAGCTGCGGGCCGACGGCGACGGCCCCGCGCTGCCCCGCATCGCCGGCCTGGCGGTGGACATCGAGGGGCCGACGCAGCTGGTCTTCCGCAGCGAGACGGGCGACACGGCCGACCCGGACGACGCGGGCGACCCGCAGCAAGGCCCGCTGGCCCGCCTGCAGGAACTGCTCTCGCCCGAACCGACCGACGCCTACCGGCAGCGGCTGCAGATCACGATGGCCGTCACGTCGGCCGGGCTGGCCACGCCGCGCGCCGTGCTGTCGCTGGCCATCGCCGACCTGGGGGCGGCACCCTGCCCCAAGTTCCAGCGCCGCGCCGACGCCACGCTCGCACGCGGCGTGGCCCAGCGGGCGCAGCGCCGCTGCCAGGCCTGCGGCAACCCGGCGCTGCCCTGCCCCCAGGCCACCTTGTTCGACGCCTGGATCTCGGAGCAGCCCGCCCACCCGGTGGACTGGCAGGACAACGACGCACAGCTGCAACGCGTGCTGACGCTGCGCAATGACAGCCTGGTCGGCGACCGGCCGGAGCTGACGATGGAGGTCGACCGCCCGGTGTCGTTCCCGGCGCTGCAAAGCCGGGCGTCCGGCGAGATCGTGCTGTACGCCGACGACCTGCTGCCCGGCCACACGCTGCGGCTGCTGCCGCAACTCGACCCGCAGGAGGTTGCCGCCACGCAGTCCTACGACCGGCCGGTCAGCCACCAGTGGCTGCTGCGCAGCCCGCACGGCCGCGCGGAGCTGGTGGACAAGGCCAGCGGCCGCGTCCGCGACGTGAGCGCGTCGGTCTTCTACCTGCGTGGCAGCCAGTTCGACGACGCGGCCTCGCGGCTCGGCGGCGTCAACGTCGAGGGCTTGCGCTGCGGCGTGCTGGAGCAGGCCGTGCGCACGCCCCGGCTGGAGCCCGGCGACAACGACTGGGTGCTGCTGACCTTCACGGCGCCGGCCTACCGTTTCGATGCGCCCACCACGACCTTCGCCCAAGGCCCGAACGACCCGGGCGCGCATTTCGCGTTGCTGGACGCCGGCATCGGCGACGGCGGCGCCGACTTCGCGACCCAGCTGTTCCAGTGGCTCAAGCGCACGGACGACCAGGTGGCCGACCCCGCCACGCTGCCCCACTTCAAGCTCGCCGCGCACTGGGTGGCACGGCCCGCCTTCCTGTTCAACCTGCGCATCCCGAAGAACGGCTGGGTGCAGGCCGCCGAACTGCGCGGCGCGGTGGACCTGCTGCGCGCCGACATCGAGCGCGCACGCCCGGCCGGCGTCAGCGCCCGGGTCGACTTCCCCGAGCCGATCTACCGCGAACAGCAGCCCCAGCAGCAAGCCTTCACCGGCTTCGACGCCCGCCTGGTCTGGCGCGAGGACGCGGCCCCCGACGACGCCCACGCCCCGCAACTCGCGCTGCGCCAGGCGCTGACGGAGGCCCATCCGCTCGCCGAGGGCCGGCTGACCCTGGGCGCCATCATCGACACCACGCGCTTCGACTGGAGCACGCTGCAATGACCACCGGATCCACGTCCCACCCGTTGCCTGGAGCGAACCCGCCATGAGCCTCAAGGAACAGCACGGCCTGTCCGGGCGCCTGCACATCACCCTCACCGAACACGGCCGGGTGGTGGGCGAGCGGCACGTCAAGAACCTGATCACCGATGCCGGGCGCCAACTGGTGGCGCGGCTGTTCGCGGGCCAAGCCCAGGCCAACGAACTGCGCATCGCGGTGGGCACCAACGCCACGGCGCTGGATGCGTCGCAGGCCACCATCACCAAGGTGGCCGACGCCAAGGCCAGCGTGATCGTGGACTCGAGCAGCGACCAGCGCGCGCTGGCCCGCGTGGTCGCCACGCTGCCGGCCAGCGGCGACACCACGCCGCAACCCATCCAGGAGGCGGGCATCCTGATCGTGCTGCCCGACAGCGTGGTGGTCTACAACCGGGTCACCTTCCCGGTGATCCACCGCGCCGGCAATCTTGAAATGACCTTCAGCTGGGAAGTGAGCTTCTGATGGCAACTCGACCAAACCCCTACGTGAAGAAGGACCCCGGCGACATCATGCTCGCCGCGGACTGGAACGAGATGCAGGTGCAGGCCCGCGAAGCGCTTGCCGGCCACCGCCACACCGGCGGGGCTGACGCAGAACCGATCACGCGCGAGGGTATAGCGCCCGGTGCGGTGGACCGCAGCCGCATCGCGCCCAATGCCGTCGACGGCACCCTCATCGACCCGCAAGCCGACGTGGCTCTGAAGGCACTGAAGGTCAACGGACGGGTGCTGCTGAAAGAGATCGATGCCATCGTGGCGTCGGTGAAAGACTTGACCAACAACCCTCTTGTGTTGGCCAACACGCTGCAGGTCAACGGCGCATCGCGCCTGAATACACAAGTCGACATCAATGGACCACTGACCGTCAACGGAGTCACCACGATCAATGGCAACCTGATGGCGCGCGGAACCCAGATGCGCTTCAGCCTGGCTGGCAATGGCGGCGGCCAACTGGTCCTCGCCAATAACACCAATGACAACCGCCTCTATCTCGAGGCCTTCAACACCGCCGGCAACGGCAGTGCGGCCGAACTGCTGCTGACCGGGGTCAACGCCACGCCGGTGCCACAAATCTCATTGATCGCCAATCAGACCGTCACCTCCGGCAACCTGCGAACACACGCTCTTATCGTCGAGGATCAGGTGTCTTCCCACGTGACAAACGATGGTGCGTTCTACCGCTGGGACGGACAGGTCTACATCAATGTCGACGACAACCTGTACATCCGTGACAGCTCGCGCGGCATCCGGATGCATTTCGACACTATCAGCGGCATTTTCAAGACCGACATGCTGCGCCTGGGCGACAAGTGGCGACTGTCCGGCGTCGGCGACAGCTCGGCCAACGACGAGTGGCTGCGCCTGTTCAACATCAGCGGCAATGGCTACTACGGTGGCTTCGCGGCTGACAAGATGTGGACGTCAAAGGGGACGCTGGCCGGCTCGGATGCGCGCCTCAAACACGCTGTCGCCCCCATCAGCGGCGCACTCACAAAGGCGCTGTCCTTGCGCGGTGTGACGTTCCACTGGAACGCGGCCCCCGACGAACGCGGAGATGCCGGCGTCATCGCACAAGAAGTCGAGTCCGTGATGCCGCAGTTGGTTCACACCGGTCCCGACGGGTTCAAGGGCGTCAACTACAACGGGCTCATCGGCGTGCTCATCGAGGCCATTCGGGAGCAGCAAACGATGATCGATCAATTGAAGCGTGCCGTCGCACCGGGCTCCGCACCATGAGGGAGCAGCTCGAAGCCCGCTTGCTCGACCTGCGCGGCGAGTTCGCCACGGGCCAGGCAGCCATGGCCGAAATCGGCCGCAAGCAGGAGGAACTGCGCGCCATGCTGCTGCGCATCGGCGGCGCCATCCAGGTGCTTGAGGAACTGCTTGGCCAGACTGCTGCCCACACACAACCCCAGGACCAGCCATGAGCCCGAGGGCGAGGCCCGCATGACCGACACCGTGCGCCTGACGACCGCGGCCGGCGCGGCCGTGCTGCCGTCACAGGAGGTGGACGTGGGGCCGAACGGGCTGTCGCTGCTGGTGCAGCTGCCGGCCGGCCGGCGCCTGCAGCGAGCCGCGTTCAGCATCGCGGCCAGCGGCGCTGTGGGCGCCGAGCTGTCACCGGCGCCGCAGCTCGATTCCGACGGGTTCACCGTCGGCGCGAATGGAACCGTCAACACGGCCAACGCCGCGAATGCCCATTGGCTGAGCGTCAGCTGGGACGTCGAGCGCGCCATCGTCGCCCTCACGGTGAAGGCCGCATCGGCCAGCACTGCCGCGCCCGCCACGGCGGCCCGTGTGCGCATGTTCAGCGCCGGCAACTGGCTGCCGCTGCCGCCGCGCGACGTGCTCACCTTTGCCAACGGCCAGGCCAGCGTGCGCTTCCCGGCCTGCGCGGTCAGTCGCCTGATGCTGGAATTGCAGACCGAGAACAAGGTCAACGACAAATGGTCCGGCGTGCTGGTGCCAGGCGCCGTCGACATCTCCAACGTGACGGTGAGCGTGCAGGCCACGCCGCAGCCCTGCCACGTCAGCGCCGCCGTGGCCGACGACGCGCCGTTCTTCCGCGTGGCCGGCCCGCTGCCCACGCAGGCCGTGGCGATGGAGGGGCTGGCCCGGGCGCTGAACCGCTATCTCGGCGACAACGCCGGCGCCACCGCGATTCCGCTGACGCTGCGCGCGGCCGCAGCGTCGCGGCTGAAGGTTGTCGCCTTCGACGCCGTCCTCGACCCCCTGCCGGGCAGCCAGCCACCCGCGTCGCAACCGCCCCCGCCGCCGCCGCGCCCGGAGCAGCCCGGCACGCAGCCGCCCGGCGACCCGGCGGCGCAGAAGGGCCGCTGGTGCCGGCCGCAGCACCTCGCGGCGCAGGCCTTCGCCGCCGTGCCGACAGGGCTGGGCCTGTCTGCCGTGGAGTTGTGGGTGCGCCCACTGGGCGACCCAGCCGCGCTGCGCGGCAGCCTGAGCCTTCACGCCGACGATGCCGGCCGTCCCGCCGCCGAGCCGCTGATGGCGCCGCAGCCGTGGCACTACGCGGGCGACGCCACCGCGGCCGCGCAATGGCTGCGCTGCGAACTGCCGCTGCCCGCGGTCGCGCCGGCCAGCCCCTGGTGGGCCATGCTGCAGGTGGAGGCCGGCGAGCTGCTCTGGTACCAGGCCGCCACACCGCCGCCGGGGGCGGCCGCCGGCCTGTTCCAGGCCCTGGGCGGCCCGTGGATGCCGGTGCAGCCGGGGGCGCCGGCATGGCTGCAAGCGCGCCTGCAGTTCATCGACACGGCAGGTGTCGTATGAGCCAGGCGCCGGTTTCTCCCGCCACGCCGCCGCGCCACTGAGCCATGCTGCACCGCCTGGAAACGCTGCTCGAAACGCCGTTGGCGACGGCGCTGGGCTCCGCTGCCACGCTCGTCCTCGCGGCGGGCGACAAGCCGCCCGACACCCAGAAGCCCCAGCTCGCCCTGCTGGCCACGCGGCTGACGCGCGCCCCCGCCGCCCCCGACAGCGACGCTGCCGGCCGCGAGCCGGCTTACGCCTCGACGATGCTGACCCTCACCGCCAGTGCTGCCGATCCCCGCCTGTTCGCGTTGCCGCCCGGCGCCGCCAGCCGGGTTGCCGAGGTGCAGTCACCCCCGGGGCGGCTGTTGCCGCAGGCCGATGCCTGGGTCGCCGATGCAGCGGGCCTGCACCTGCTGCAGGCGCCGACCGCCCCGGTGCGGGCGTTGCTGCGAGGGACCGCGGTGAAGGGCTACCAGGAGCGCTGGGCCGCCCGCATCGACCTGGGCCTCGTGGCCTGGGCTCAGCAGCCCGACACGGCATCCGACCTGCTCGGCCAGGCGCTGGCGGTCGTGCTCGGCCAGCTGTTCGAGCTGGACCTGGTGGACCTGCAGGAAGCGCCGCCCGACGGCGGGCTGTCGCTGCGGCTGCTCAAGCCGAGCGCACGGCTGCTGCAGGTTGATCGCGGCCTTGCTGCGGCCGGCAATGTCAGCTGGCATCGCGCAGCGGCGCAGCTGCAGATCGACGGTGAACTCGTCCAGTGCCTGACGATGGGTGTGGCCGATCCTGCCTCGACGATCAAACGGATCGACTTCGAGCTGGGCCGGCTGCGCGCCGACGGCACGCTCGGGCAGGACACGGGCAGCGTCGGCGGCTGAGGCCGCGCCGGCCTTCAGTGACCGTCAGCGCCCCTCAACGACCTTGCCACCCCCTGCCGCCGGCCGGTAGCACGCCAGCAGCGCCGTCACGCGGTAGAAATGGCTGCCCGCCTTCAGCCGGGCGGCGTCGCAGTCGGGCTTGAAGTCGGCCTCGGCCTCGTTGAACAGCATGCGCACCACGCGCTCGCCATCCTTGGCCTGCCACACCTCCCACTGCACGTTGGCCGCCATCGGGATGACCGTCTCGGCCCGCCAGGGGTTGTTGGCATGGCTGTAGGGCTGCGCCAGCGGCTGCGGCTGGTGCACCCCGGCAATGCCCAGTGCCGACACCAGGGGCGCAATGATCTCGGCGTGCGCGAAGCGCAGCACGGCCCCCTCACCTTGCGCGAGCCGCCCCAGCATGTCGTCGACCAGCTGCGTGGCCATCGCGTACGTCACCGGCCCGGCTTCCACGAGGCCCGGCCCCTTGCGATAGAAGTCGTCGGCGTCATCGGCCGCCATGAAAACCGCCGCAGCGGCCTCCGGCACATAGGCCGGGAATGGCTCGCCCAGCTCGCGCCGCAAACCGGCCGCCGCGCCGCGCACATCCATCACATGGCCGGCCGCCCGCAGCGGGTCGGCCAGGCGGTCCACGAAATCCGCGCTGTACAGCCCGGCCAGCAGCTCACGCGCGGCGGCCGGCAGGCGCGGGTCGGCCTCGATGCGGCGCTGCTGCGCGGCCAGCTCGGCACTGCGCAGCCAGGCCTGGTAGTCGGCGCTGCGCTGTAGCGTGGCGCGCCGTGCCGGCGTGTCGGCCCGGTCGCGAGAGGGGTCGAGGCGGTGGAAGTACAGCAGGAAGCGGTCGCTGCCCCAGTTCGCCGGCACGCGCGCCCGTGGCGCCGCGCGCTGCAACTCGGCCACGAAGCTGCGCGAGCTGTCCACGGCGCGGTCCACGCCGGAGCTGAGCACCTCCACGGCCGGCCCCGCCGCGAACAGCGACGGCAGGCGGGCCACCAGGCGGCGCGCGAGCTGCTCCTGCTCTTCGACGCCCAGTTGGCTCAGATTGCCATAACCCAGCCGCCGCTGGGCGTCGATGAAGCGCTGCAGGTCTGCCCCGAAGCGGCGCCCCAGCGGCGTCAGCGCCTCGGCGGCTTCAGCCTCGCGCCAGAGCTTCAAGGCGGCTTCATCGCTGCCGGGCTTGGTCAGGCCCCGGCTGCCGTGGCGCGCAACCAACTGCACCGCCACCGGCGCGAAGCCCGCCGGCGGCGCCTCGTAGCGGGCGGCCTCCTGTCGCGGTGCATACGGTGTCTTGGAGCCGAGCGCCTGACCGGCAGCGGCGCTCATCGCCAGTCCGCTGAGGGCAAGCGCCACACACACGCGTCTCATGTCATCAGGATTTCGCATCGGCTTCCTAGGCTTCGAGGTTTTTTGGAAGCCGAGAGCCTAGCCATGTTCCGTGACAACCCGTCGATCCCGCTGACCGCCCTTGCCACGGCCGCCCTGCTGCTGAGCGCCTCGGCCCAGGCACAGACGCCGCCCGAGAAGGTCGAGACCGTCGTCGTCACCGGCCAGGCCTCCAGCCTGCGCAAGGCGCTGAAGATGCAGGAGAACGCGGACAACATCGTCAGCGCCGTCGTGGCAGACGACATCGGCGCGCTGCCGGACGTGAACGCCGCCGAATCGCTCGCCCGCCTGCCGGGCGTGTCGGTGCAGCGCGACCAGGGCGAAGGCCGCTACGTCGTCGTGCGTGGCCTCGGCCCCGACATGAACACCATCACCATCAACGGCTCGCTGATGCCCTCGCCCGAGGCCAGCCGCCGCGGCGTCAGCATGGACGTGCTGCCCTCGGGGCTGATCCGCTCGCTGGAGGTCATCAAGTCCCTCACACCCGACATGGACGCCAACTCACTGGGCGGCACGGTGGACGTGAAGACGCTGTCGGCCTTCGACCTGCCCAAGAGCCTGCTGAGCGCGGGCCTGTCGGCCAGCCGCGATTCGCTGTCGCACCAGACCAGCCCCGCCGGCAGCCTGCTGGGCGCGACGCGGCTCATGGGCGGCACGCTGGGCGTGGCCGCGGCGCTGAACGTGGACCAGCGCAAGTTCGGGTCCGAGGACGTGGAGACCGACGGCGCCTGGAACGCCGGCAAGCTGGCCGGCGTGGAGCTGCGCCACTACCGCCCCAACCGCGACCGCGCGGCGTTCGCCACCAACATCGACTACAAGCCCAGCGAGGGCCGAAGCTACTACGCCCGCGGCATGCTGGCCCGCTTCAGCGACGACGAAGAGCGCGACCGGCTGACGATCAGCAACATCACCGGCGGCTCCGTTGCCGAGGGTGCCACCGCCACCGTGCGCGCCGAGCGCCGGCTGCGCGCACGCAAGTACACGCGCACGCTCACGTCGCTGGTGCTGGGCACCGAGCAGGACTGGGGCGACTGGACGGTGCAGGCCAACGTGGGCCTGGGCAATGGCACCGAGCGCACGCCCGAGCAGCTCAACGATGCCCGCTTCCGCCAGAACAACGTCGCCGGCGTGTCGTTCACCGACACGGTGAAGCCGATCGTGACCGGCCCGAGCACGCTGTACGACGCGAGCAAGTTCACGCTGAACGCCTTCACGCTGCAAAAGCGTGCCAGCGACGACAACGAGCACAACGCCCGCGTGGACCTGAGCCGCGCCATCAGCCTGGCCGGCGGCACCAAGCTGGACCTGAAGTTCGGCGCCAAGCTCAGCCGCCGCGAGAAGAAGAACGACACGGACCAGTGGTCCTACAGCAGCGGCACCGCAACCAGCCCCAACTACTGGGGCGCCGGCCCGACGACACTGTCCGCCTTCGTCACAGGCCAGACGCTGGACTTCTCGATGGGCGCCATCGGCCCCGCGATGGACACCGCCGCCATCCGCACGCGCTTGGCCGCCCTGCCGCGCGACGCCGCCAAGGTGGCCGGCGCCTCGGCGCTGGCCGACTACGAGATGCACGAGGACATCGACGCCGCCTACGTGCAGGCCTCGCTGGACCTGAGCCCCGCGTGGAACGTGCTGGCCGGCCTGCGCCACGAGCGCACGCGCTTTGACGCCGCCGGCTTCGCCAGTTCGGTGGCCGGCGCGCTGTCGGCCACGCAGTCCGACAAGGGCTACGCCAACTGGCTGCCGGGCCTGCACACGCGCTACAAGCTGGACCGCGCCACGAGCCTGCGGGCCGCCTGGACGAACAGCGTCGTGCGCCCCAACTTCGACCAGCTGTCCCCCGCCGTGACGCTGAGCAGCACGACGGAAGCCAGCGTCGGCAACCCGCTGCTGAACCCCATGCGCGCCCACAACCTGGACGTCGGCGTCGAACGCCTGCTCGGCGAGGACGGCGCCGTGTCGGCCTACCTGTTCCACAAGGACATCAAGGACTTCACCTACGCAACCAACCTCGCCGGCACCGGCGACTGGGCGGGCTACACCAGCGTGACCGGCTACGCCAACGGCGCCAAGGCCAGCGTGCAAGGTGTGGAGCTGTCCTGGCAGCAGCCGCTGCGCATGCTGCCCGGCTGGATGAGCGGCTTCATCGTCGGCACCAATGCGGCCTTCACGCACTCACGCGCCGACGTCGCCCGCTACGACACCGCCAGCCAGACGCAGCGCGTGCGCAGCTCGCGCATGCCGGGCCAGTCGGACACGACCGTCAACCTGATGCTGGGCTACGAGGCCGGCCCGCTGAGCACGCGCCTGGCCGTCAACCACAAGTCCAAATACCTGCTGCAGTTCGGCAGCGACGTGACCAGCCCCGCACAGGACCAGGTCGTCGCCGGCCAGCGTCAGCTGGATCTGTCGGTCAGCTACAAGGTGACGCCGGCCGTGCAGCTCACGTTCGAGGGCGTGAACCTCAACAACGAGCATTACTACACCTATGTCGGTGTGCCGCAGCTGAACTACCAGTACGAGCAGTACGGCCGTACCTACAAGCTGGGCCTGAAGATCGCGCTGTTCTGACGGCGCTCAGGCCAGCCGCGCGTACACCGCCGTGTCGCGCGCGACTGCGCAATGACGACCGCCAGCTCCACCCCCATGCCCACGCGCGCCGCCAGCATCAGCGTGCGTGCCGCGTCCAGCCGCTCGGGCACATCGAGCAGGATGGGGTCGCTCACGCCGGCACCACCTCCACGGGCTTGGGCAGCTCGCGCACACCACGGATGACCGGGTGGCGCCAGGCCCAGGCGGCGGTCAGCACGCAGCCGATGCCCGCGAAGGCCAGCGCCGCCCGCAGGCCCAGGTGCTCGCCCAGCCAGCCGCCCAGCAGCGCGCCGGGCGCCGCGGGCAACAGGATCAGCCAGCGCACGGTGCTCGTCATGCGGCCCAGCAGCGGGGCCGGCGTGACGGCCTGGCGCAGCGACAGGAAGTTGATGAACATCAGCACCGCGCCGACGCCCCAGGTGAACAGCATCAGCGCAAAACTCGCTACACCCCAGGCCCCCGCCGGCGCAAACGCCAGCTGCAGCCAGGCCACGCCGCACAGTGAAAAGCCCAGCACCAGGCAAGGCCCGGGCCCCAGGCGCCGGCTGATGCGGTGGCCGAAGACGCTGGCCAGCACGGTGCCCACGCCGATGGCGACGTAAGACCAGCCCACCGTCTGCGGCGCCAGTTGCAACTCGCGCGTGGCCAGCAGGATCTGCACCACCAGCGCCGCGTTATGAAAGAGATGCCAGGCCGCGACGGTGATGGCCATGCTGACCAGCAGCGGCCGGTCGCGCACGAAACGCAGCCCGACCTTCAGCTCGGCCCAGAAGTCGCTGCTCTTGCGCGGCGGCAGCTGCTCGTCGACGCGCACGCCGCGCAGGATCACCGTCGACAGCGCCAGCATCACCGCGTTGACGGCCAGCGCCACCGGCGCGCCCAGCAGCTTGATGAGCAGGCCCGCGAGCCCGGGCCCCGCCACGTCGGCGCCCGACGACGCCAGCGCGTTCTTCGCGTGCGCCTCCACCAGCCGCTCGCGCGGCACCACCTGCGTCAGCACGATCTGCGCGGCACTGCCCGCCGTCGTGTTGACGCTGCCGATGATGAAACCGATGACGTAGAGCCAGCCCATGCCCAGCATGTCCAGCCAGGCCGCCACGGGCACCGACGCCACGGCCACCGCCAGCGTCACCTCGCCGCCGATGTAGACCGGCAGCTTGCGCACGCGGTCCAGCAGCACGCCGGCCGGCAGCGAGAACAGCGCGAACGGCAGCACCTCCAGCGCCTGCAGCAGCCCCATCTGCGTGGGGGTGGCGTGCAGCATGACGGCCGCCGTCAGCGGCAGCGCCAGCAGCGTGATCTGGCCGCCCAGCGAGGAGCACAGGATGGAGGTCCACAGGCGCCGGTAGACGGCGTCGCGCAGCAGGTCTTGCGGCGCGAGGGCGAAATAGGAAATCAGACGGGAGAGCATGACGACAACGGCTGGCGAACTCGACGGAAGGGCGCGCCAAGGCGGCGCAAAACGGCGCAGGACGAACCGCGAGCGCCGTCAGTCGAGGTCGAGCAGCTTGGTCATCGCTGCATGCTAGCAGCGCCGCCGCGCCTCACGTATCCAGGCGTGACTCACCAGCCGACGGCGGCGCCGTCACGGCGCGGGTCGCTGGCCGCCACATAGCCCTGCACCGCCGGGTCACCCAGCCGCCAGATGAACTGGCCGGCACCGAAGTCCTGGTAGCTGTCGTGGATGTCGCCCACCTGGTGGCCGCGCGCCCGCAACGCCTCGATCGTGGCCGCCGGCATGTGCGGCTCGATGTTCACCGACAAGCCCTCGTTGAAGCGCCAGCGCGGCCCGTCGCAGGCGGCCTGCGGGTTCTGCCCGTAGGCCAGCATGCGCACCAACGTCTGCATATGGCCTTGCGGCTGCATATTGCCGCCCATCACGCCAAAGCTCATCACCGGCGCGCCATCCTTGGTCAGGAACGCCGGGATGATGGTGTGGAAAGGCCGCTTGCCCGGCGCCACCTGGTTGGGGTGCCCGGGCTCCAGCGTGAAGCAGTGGCCGCGGTTTTGCAGGCTGATGCCGTAGCCCGGCAGCACCAGGCCCGAGCCGAAGCCCATGTAGTTGCTCTGGATGAAGCTGACCATGAGGCCCGACTCGTCGGCCGCCGTGAGATAGATGGTGCCGCCCTTGACCGGGTTGCCCGCGCCGAAGACCTGGGCGCGCCGCGGATCGATGAGCTTCGCTCGCTCGGCCAGGTAGGCCGGGTCCAGCAGTTGCGCCGGGCTGACCTGCATGGCCGCCGGCTCGGCGACATGTCGGTACACGTCGGCGAACGCGAGCTTCATCGCCTCGATCATCAGGTGCTGCGCCTCGGGGCTGTCGATGGCATGCGCGGTGAGGTCCCAGTTCTCGAGCAGGCCCAGCGCCATCTGCGCGGCGATGCCCTGACCGTTGGGCGGGATCTCATGCAGCGTGTGGCCCGCGTAATCCTTGGCCAGCGGCGCGACCCACTCGGGGCGATAGGCGGCCAGGTCGGCCTCCGTCAACGCGCCGCCGGTCTCGCGCGCGAAACGCGCCAGCGCCGCGGCGATCTCGCCGCGATAGAAGGCTTCGCCGCGCGTCTGCGCGATCAGCCGCAGGCTGCGCGCCGCCTCCTCGAAGCGGAACAGTTCGCCCACCGCCGGCGCACGGCCATGCGGCAGGAAGGCGCGCGCAAAGCCCGGCTGCGACGTGATCTCGCCCAGCGCCGCCGCCATGGCCCATTTGCCCTGCACGATGGGCGGCACCGCAAAGCCCCGCTCGGCAATCTCGATGGCAGGCTGCATCAGGTCGGCGAACGGCAGCCGGCCGAAGCGCTCGCTCAGCGCCACCCAGCCGCCCACCGCACCTGGCACCGTCACGGAGCCCCAGCCGCGCCGCGGCATCGTCGGGCCGTCGAAGAAGCCGGGCGTCCAAGCGGCCGGTGCAGGCCCCGACGCATTCAGGCCGTGCAGGCGCTGGCCGTCCCACAGGATGCAGAAGGCGTCGGACCCGAGGCCATTGCTGCAGGGTTCCACCAGCGTCATGCAGGCGGCCGTGGCGATGGCGGCGTCCACCGCATTGCCACCGGCCTGCATCACACGCAGGCCGGCCTGGGCCGCCAGCGGATGTGAGGTGGAGACGATGTTGCGAGCAAACAAAGGGCTGCGCCGGCTCGGGTAGCCAGCGGTCCAGTCGAAGCGGGAGGCGTTGTTCATGGCGCGCGATTCTGCGCGTGTAAGGCTTTGCAACGCCAGTGCGAAAGGTCAACCGAAGTGCGAGTCATGTCGTTGAGGACACAAGCTTTCGCGAAGCCCAAGACAACCGAAACCAACCCCTGGAGCACTCAAGATGAACACGCTGAAGACCACCATCGCCACCGCCCTCATCACGCTTGCCTCGGGCATCGCGATGGCCCAGCCGGCCACCCCCGCCGCGACGACGACACCGGCCCCTGCTGCGGCCCCCGCCACACCGGCCGTGAAGCCCGCCGCCGCCGCTCCTGCCGAAGCCGCCAGCGCCGCCAAGCCGGCCCACAAGGCAGGGCACAAGGCCGAGCACAAAGCCGCCAAGCACAAGGCCGCCGAAGCCAAGACCGAAACCAAGACGCAGTAAGCGCGACAGCGCTCCGCGCAAGGCCGCAGCCCTCACCGGCTGCGGCCTTTTTTCATCGGGCGTCGATGCGGCGCGTGAAATGGTTCGCGAACGTGGCTCCCAACCCCCGCGACAGGGCGTGATGCCAAATCGGCCGTTTTCCTAGACTGCCGGCCATGCTTTTTGCCCGCCGACTCGCGCCTCTCGCCGCCACGCTCCTCTCCGCCGCCGCCACCGCTCACGCAGCCCCTGTCAGCCTCGGCCTGGACCCCAGCCTCAACCTGCTCGCCTTCGGCAACATGAACGTCGCCAGCAGCGACGTGGAAGGCCGCGTCGCCGTGGGTGGCAACGCAACGATCAACGGCTACTCCATCAACACCAAGACCGGTGCCGCGGCACTGCACGATGGCACCGGCCTGACGGTGGCCGGCAACCTCGTCTTCACGAACGGCACGATCTGGGGCGGCGCCGTCGTCGGCGGCCAGTACGCAGCGAACAGCAGCGGCAACGTGATCGGCGGCAGCGTCGGCGGCCAGGCGTTCTCCTTCGCCAGCGAGCAGCGCCGCCTGGCGTCGCTCTCCTCCGATCTGGATGCGCTGCTCAACACCGGCCGAGCCATCGACCAATGGGGCACGCTGCATTTCAACGCCAGCGGCCAGACGCTGGCCGTGTTCGACATCCTGGCGGCCGACGCGATGAGAAACCTGCAGATCGACGGCCTCGCCGAAGGCGCGCAGATCGTCATCAACATCCACGGTTCGACGGTGGACTTCGGCAACCACGGCTACACCGGCTTCAACAAGGGCCAGGTGTTGTTCAACCTGCCGGACGCGACCCGCGTGACGTTGAATGGCGGCATCAACGCCTCGCTGCTGGCGACCAACGCCAGCGTCGGCGCCGGCTGGGGCCAGATCAACGGCCAAGTCGTCGTGAAGGACTGGAACAGCAGCGTGCAGGTCAACGACGCGCCCATGCCCGTGCCGACCGGCGCCGACAAGCGCGCGCTGCCCGAACCTGCACCGCTGGCGCTGACGGGCCTGGCGCTCGCTGCGGCCGGGCTGGCGTGCCGCCGCCGGGCGCGCCGCTGAGCCGTCAGCGGATCGGCGCCATTTCCTTCATCGCCTTGACGGCGCCGGCCCCGACGGCCGCGCCAAAGCGCTTGGCCAGCCGCTCGGCGACGTTGTCACGCGGCGTGTAGTCGATGACGTCCTCGGCCTTCACGACCTCACGCGCCACGTAGTCGAGGTTGCCGTAGTGGTCCGCCAGGCCCATGTGCACGGCCTGCTCGCCATTCCAGAACAGCCCGGAGAACGTCTCCGGCGTCTCCTGCAGGCGCTTGCCGCGGCCCTCGCGCACGACGGCGATGAATTGCTCGTGGATCTGGTCGAGCATGGCCTGCGCATAGGCGCGCTGCTTGGGATGCAGCGGGCTGAACGGGTCCAGCATGCCCTTGTTCTCGCCGGCCGTCAGCAGCCGCCGCTCGATGCCGACCTTGTCCATCAGCCCGGTGAAGCCGAAGCCGTCCATCAGCACGCCGATGGAGCCGACGATGGAAGCCTTGTCGACGTAGATCTCGTCCGCCGCAGCGGCGATGTAGTAGGCCCCGGACGCACACATCTCCTCGACGACGGCATAGACGGGCTTGTCGTAGAGCTTCTTCAGCCGCTTGATCTCGTCATAGACGATGCCGGCCTGTACCGGGCTGCCGCCGGGCGAGTTGATGCGCAGCACGACGGCCTGGGCACCGTCGTCCTTGAACGCATCCTTCAACGCCGCCAGCAGCAGCTCCGCGCTCGCCTCGGTGTCCGCCGCGATCTCGCCGCGCACCTCGACCAGCGCTGTGTGCGGCGTCGACGTCTGCGTCACATGCCGGCCTTGCTGCCACATCGCGTACAGCAGCAGCGCTGCCAGCAGCAGCCAGAAGAGCCGAAACACCGTGCGCCAACGCCGCTCCAGCCGCCGCTCACGCAGGAAGTCTCGCGCGAGCTGGGCCAGCAGCGTCTCGTGCTGATGAGACAGCGACGCGGCGGGTTGCTGCGGCTGCGGCGCGTCCACCGGGTCAGGCATGGGAGGAGGCAGGGATTCGTCGGGGGCGCTGTTCATATCAATCCTGGAAAGCAGGCTGGGTGTCGCGGGTCGGGTGCCAGTACACCTGCCCGTCGCGTTCAGTGAGTTCGATCTTGGTCAGCCGCCCCCGCGGGCAGGGGCCCATGACGCAGTGGCCGGTCAGCGGGTGATAGACGGCGCCGTGGATGCTGCAGATGATGAAGCGCTTGCCGTCGTCGAGGAACTCGCCTTCCTGCCAGTCCATCTCCACGGGCACATGCGCGCAGCGGTTGAGGTAGGCCACGGGCTGCCCGTCGAAGCGCAGCGCGAACGCGCGGGCCGGCTGGCGCCATTGCAGGACGTCGAAGCTGACCGCCTGGCCACGCTCGGCGAGGTCCGCCGACCCGCACAGGGGCTGCGGCGGCGCGATGTCCTGCTCAGGCATGCTCGATCAGCCAGTCGTGCAATTCGCGCGTGGAATGCGCCACGAACAACGGCTCGAACTCGGCAAAGGTCTCGTGGTCGTGCGCGCCGAAGCTGACCGCCACACAAGGCGTACCCGCATTGGCAGCGAGCTGCAGGTCGTGCGTCGTGTCGCCGATCATCAGCGTGCGCTCGGGCTCCACGCCGAACTCGCGCATCAACTCCAGCAGCATCTGCGGGTGCGGCTTGGAGCGGGTCTCGTCGGCCGTGCGGGTGCCGTCGAACATCTTCGTCAGCTCGGCATGCGCCAGCACACGGTCCAGGCCCACGCGGTTCTTGCCGGTGGCCACGGCCAGCCAGTGGTGCCGTGCCTTCAACGCCTGCAGCATGGCCAGGCTGCCATCGAACAGCGACACCTCGTGCTCGGCGGCCAGGTAGTGATGGCGGTAGCGCAGGCCCAGCTCGCTGTAGCGCTCGGGCGCCAGGCCCGGCACTACATGCTCCAGCGCGTCACGCAGCCCGAGGCCGATGACGAATTTGGCTTTCGAGAACTCGGGCTCCGGCAGGCCGATGTCCACAGCGGCGCGCTGGATGCAGCGGGCGATCAGCGCGGTGGAGTCGAACAGCGTGCCGTCCCAGTCGAAGGCGATGAGGTCGAAGCGTTGGGGGCGGGTGGTCATGGGGGGGATTGTCGTTGCGCGGCAGCCGCAGCCGCGACGCCGGTCAACGGCTGTAGAGAACCCGCCCGCCGCGAACCGTGCACTTCACCCGTGCGAAGTTCGTCGCCGCGCGTGCGGGATCGTCTTGCAGGACCACCAGGTCCGCATCCATCCCGGGGAGCACCCGGCCGCGCCGGCGCGATTCCTGCCAGCGCTCGGCGGGCGCGGTCGTCAGCGCGGCGAGGATCTGCATCGGCTGCATGCCCGCCTGGGCCAGCAATCGATATTCATCGGTGGGATCGCTGTCTTCCACATAGTCGACGTCGGTGCCGAACAAGACCTTGCCGCCGGCCGCGACGAAGCGGCCGAACTCGCGCACGCTGTCTCGCAGGATGCGATCGGCCTGTTCGGGCGGCACCTTGTCCTTCGCGAGCTCGTAGTCGAGCAGCTTGAGCGTCGGCACCATCCAGACGCCGGCGGCGCGCAGTGACTCCATCAGCCCGTCAGGCCAGGGGCCGGGCACGCCCAACGGAGGATGGGCCAGGATGTCCACGCCGGCCGCCAAAGCGGCACGCAGCCCATCCAGGTCGGTCGGATGCGCAAAGACCAGCCGCCCACGGCGATGGGTCTCATCTGCCGCCGCCCTGGCGATGTCTGCCGGCATGCGTTTGGGCGGCTGATTGCGCTGCGGCGTGACAAGAAACAGCTTGGTCGCTTCGGCACCCGCGTCGAGGTTCGACCGCACCGTCTCGAGCGCAGCCGGCACCGAGGCCGGCTGAGGCAGCCTGGCGAGCAAGTCAGGCGTGAAGTGCTCCAGATAGAAGGGCAGCCCCTGCGGCGGAAACAGCGGCATGCCCGCCGTGAGCAGGCGCGGCCCTTGCAGGTCGCCACGTTCGACCCGCGCACGCAGGGCCAGCGTGTTGTCGCGGTCGGAGGCGATGTCGAAGGCCGTCGTGAATCCGTAACGCGTCAACAGCGAGGTCAGCCCGGCCTCCAGCCGGCCGGCCGGCGCCTCCCTGGCACCCGCGAACGCGCCGCCATTGAGGTGGACGTGGCTGTTCTGGAAACCAGCCACCACAACGCCGCCATCGCAGGCCGGATTCAGCGACGGCACGCCTGCCGGATACGCAGCACTCGTGCCGACAGCCACGATGCGGCCGCCCCCGATCAACACCACACCATCGTCGACCGGCGCCGCATCGGGCGACACATAGACCCGCATGCCGCGCAACGCCGCCAGGCCGGCCTCGGCCGCATGCGCCACCGACGCGCAGACCAGCAGGCTCAGCATCAATGCAGGAACCCGGCAAGACATGGCCCTCAGCATAGCGCGACGCACTCAGGCCTGACGGTCCAACACCAGGGCGCACTCTGCCGGCAACGGCGCCTCGCACGTCACCGTCTCCCCCGTCGCCGGATGCTGGAACGACAGCCGCCGCGCATGCAGGAACATGCGGTCGAACTTCGCCGCGCCGCGCGCCAGTTCGCGGTTTTTCTCGAAGTCGCCGTACTTCGGGTCGCCGACGATGGGGTGCCCGGCCTGCTGCAGGTGCACGCGAATCTGGTGCGTGCGGCCCGTCTTGATGGTCACGTCCAGCAGGCTGAAGTCCCTCGCCCGTTGAACCACCTTCACCAGGCTGATCGACCGCTTGGCGTCCTCCTCGCCCTCCTTGCCCGGCCGCACCCAGCGCTCGCCGTCGCTGCCGACGAACTTCACCAGCGGCACGTCGATGACCTTGAGCTTGGCCGGCCAGTCGCCCCAGACCAGGGCTGCGTAGGTCTTGCCCGTCTCGCGGTCGCGCAGCTGGTCCTGCAGGTTGACGAGCGCGCTGCGCTTCTTGGCGATCATCAGGAGGCCCGATGTCTCCTTGTCGAGCCGGTGGACGAGCTCCAGGAACTTGGCCGTCGGCCGCGCGCGGCGCAGCGCCTCGATGACGCCATAGCTGACGCCCGAGCCGCCATGCACCGCGACGCCAGCGGGCTTGTCGATAACGAGCAGGTGGTCGTCCTCGAACACGACGGGAAATTCACGGGCCGGCGCGGCCGGCGCGGCGGCCTTCTCCGGCACCCGCACCGGCGGGATGCGCACCTCGTCGCCGAGCTCCAGGCGCGTGTCGGCCTGCGCCCGGCCCTTGTTGACCCGCACTTCGCCGGCGCGGATGACCCGGTAGACATGGGTCTTGGGCACGCCTTTGAGCTCGCGAAGCAGGAAGTTGTCCAGCCGCTGGCCGGCCGATCCCTCGTCCACGACGACGCGCCGGACTGCGGGTTTGTCCGGACCCATGACCGCAGTCACGCCCGTGGCGGGGGCCTCAGGGCCTGCCCCTATAATCCTTTTCACCACGTTGCTGTCGTAAGTGTTTGATTTTTTTGATTTTAGCGGCGGCGATGTGGGGCCGACGGCGCAAATGCCCGGCGGCCGACAGGCGATGCAACGCGAAAGATGGCCGGCAGGTTCCCTCCCCGAGTGAGAGAACGGCCCGCCGCCCGACGCGGCAGAGCGATGACAAGAACCCGCGAGACCCGCTGCCTTTGATCGTGTCAAGGCACCAGGCCCCCGCAGACAAACAAGGTTTCCATGGCGATAGCGCGCTTCGGCCCAGGTCGAGCAAGCTGTCACCAGCGTCCAGCAGTTCACGTGCGATGAGCATGCCCCTCCCCCCCAACGCACCCCTGCGGCCCCGGCTCGATGCCGGAGTGGCCGCCCTGCCCCGGCCCTCGGCCGGGCGGGTGCGCGCGGGAGCCGGCAGCTCGGCTCGCACCGCCACTGCGGCGGCGCACGCGCCAACGCCGGCGGCACGCTGACCTACCCGGTCGGCCACGCCATCGGTCCAGGGCGATTCCTTCCTCGGTTCTCCGTCATCGCCCGTGCATCTGGAAGCCGCCAAGTGTTGAGCTTGGTGGCGTGATGGACGTGCGCGTCCGCGGCGACTTCGGGTCGCCCGGCGCGTGAGGAGATGACATGAAACGCATGCTGATCAACGCGACGCAGCCGGAAGAGCGGCGCCTCGCCATCGTTGATGGCCAGAAGCTGCTGGACTTCGAAACCGAAATCGAAGGCCGCGAGCAGCGCAAGGGCAACATCTACAAGGCCGTCGTGACACGGGTCGAGCCCTCGCTCGAAGCCTGCTTCGTCGACTACGGCGAGGACCGCCACGGCTTCCTGCCGTTCAAGGAAATCTCGCGCCAGTTCTTCCGCGAAGGCTGCGACGTCAAGAACGCGACCATCAAGGACGCGATCAAGGAAGGCCAGGAACTGCTGGTCCAGGTCGAGAAGGAAGAGCGCGGCAACAAGGGCGCGGCGCTGACGACGTTCGTGAGCCTCGCCGGCCGCTACCTCGTGCTGATGCCCAACAACCCGCGCGGCGGTGGCGTGAGCCGCCGCATCGAGGGCGAGGACCGCGAAGAGCTGAAGGAAAACCTCGACCAGCTCGAGTACCCCAAGGGCATGAGCCTGATCGCCCGCACCGCCGGCATCGGCCGTTCTGCTGCAGAACTGCAGTGGGACCTGAACTACATGCTCAAGCTGTGGACCGCCATCGATGAGGCGGCCAAGGGCGGCAAGGGCGCCTACCTGATCTATCAGGAATCCAGCCTGGTGATCCGCGCGATCCGCGACTACTTCACCGCCGACATCGGCGAGATCCTGATCGACACGGACGACCTGTTCGAGCAGGCCCACCAGTTCATGAACCACGTGATGCCCGACCAGGGCCATCGCGTGAAGCGCTACCGTGACGACGCGCCGCTGTTCAGCCGCTTCCAGATCGAGCACCAGATCGAGACGGCCCACAGCCGCACGGTGAACCTGCCGTCCGGCGGCGCCATCGTCATCGACCACACCGAAGCGCTGGTGTCGGTGGACGTCAACTCGGCGCGCGCCACCCGTGGCGGCGACATCGAGGAAACGGCCACCCGCACCAACCTCGAAGCGGCCGACGAGATCGCCCGCCAGATGCGCCTGCGCGACCTCGGCGGCCTGATCGTCGTGGACTTCATCGACATGGAGGAGTCCAAGAACCGCCGCGACGTGGAACAGCGCCTGCGCGATGCACTGCGCAGCGACCGCGCCCGCGTGCAGTTCGCCTCCATCAGCAAGTTCGGCCTGCTGGAAATGAGCCGCCAGCGCCTGCGCCCGGCGCTCAGCGAAGGCAATCACATCACCTGCCCGCGCTGCAACGGCACCGGCCACATCCGCGACACCGAGAGCTCGGCGCTGCAGATCCTGCGCATGGTCCAGGAAGAGGCCATGAAGGACAACACCGCCGCCGTGCACGTGCAGGTGCCGGTGGAAGTGACCTCCTTCCTGCTCAACGAGAAGCGCACCGAGATCACCAAGATCGAACTCAAGCAGCGCGTGACCGTGCTGCTGGTGCCCAACAAGCACCTCGAGACGCCCAACTACAAGCTGGAGCGCCTGCGCCACGACGACCCGCGCCTGGAGAACCTGCAGGCCAGCTACACGATGATCGACGAGCCGACCGACGAGGTGGGCATCACGCGCCGCGGCGACATCGAAAAGAAGAACAAGCAGGAGCCGGTCATCAAGGGCATCCTGCCCGAGCAGCCGGCCCCCATCAAGGCAGCGCCCGCGCCGGTCGTCGCCCCGCCGCCGCCTGCACCGGCACCGGCCCCTGAAGTGGCCGCGCCCGCGCCCAAGGGCTTCTTCAGCCGCCTGTTCAGCTTCCTGAGCGGTGGCGCCCCCGCGCCGGCCCCGGTGGCGGCCGTCGAGGCCCCCGCCCCGGCCGCTGCGGCGACCGACAAGCCCAAGCGCGAAGGCGGCCGTGACGGCCGCGGCCGCGATGGCCGCCGTGGTGAGCGCAACGAACGCGGTGAGCGCGGCGAACAACGCAACTCGCAAGGCGGCCGCCGCGACGGCAAGCCGCAGGAAGCCCGCGGCGAGCGTGCCGAACGCAGCGAACGCCCGGAACGCGGTGACCGCAAGCCCCGCAACGAGACCGGCGACAAACCCGAACAGCAGCAACGCCCCGAGCGGGCCGAACGCGCCGAGCGCGGCGAGCGTCCGGAACGTGGTGAGCGCGGCGGCGACCGTGGTGAGCGCCGCCCACGTGGCGAGCGCCAGGACAAGGCGCCCGTCGAGACCGCCCTGCCGCTGACGGCCGAACAGGCTGCGGTTCATGACGCACCGCCCGCTTTCGTCGACAGCCAGGCCGAGGCCGGCCTGCCCCCGACCGGTGACACACCGGCCGGCGAGGAGCGCCAAGGCCGTGGCCGCCGCCGCCGCCGTGGTGGCCGCGACCGCGCCGAAGACGGCGTGACGACGGGCGAGTCGACCGCGACGGAAGACAGCGCCGAAGCGCCTGCCCTCACGGCAGACGCCCCCGACGCCGCGCCTGCCGAAGCCGCCCCGGTTGCCGAGGGTGACGACGCCGGCGAAGGCCAGGCTCGCGAGAGCCGCCGCCGCGGTGGCCGCAACCGCAACCGCAACCGCCGCGAGGAAGGCGCCGTCGAGGGCCAGGAGGCCACCGCAGCCGACGAGGCCGCGGTCACCGCGCCTCAGCAAGGCTCGCTGATCGAGGACGCGATGAGCAGCGCGGCGCCGGCGCCAGCCCCTGTCGTGGACGTGGTGGCCCCGCCGCCGCCAGCGCCTGCACAGGCGCCGGCACCTGCGCCGGTCGCCCAGGCTTTCGAGCTGCCGCTGGGTGAACTGCACGCCATCGCCGAAGGCGCGGGCCTGCAGTGGGTCAACTCCGACGCCGACAAGATCGCCGCCGCACAGGCCGCCATCGCCGCCGAGCCTGCCCCCGCGCCGCTGGGGCGCGAGCCGGCACCGGTCGTTGTCGTCGACGAAGGCCCGCTGGTGCTCGTCGAAACGCGCAAGGACCTGAGCCAGGTCAAGCTGCCGTTCGAAGCCTGATCTTCCCGGCCTGATCCCACCCCAAGCAACGCCGCTCGGCCACAAGCCGGGCGGCGTTCTCACATCCCGAGCCCAACCCCGAGGCCCTCATGACGACGCCCCCCGCCACCGCTGCAGCCGCGGCCAAGATGCCGCCGCAGATTCCCTACATCATCGGCAACGAAGGATGCGAGCGCTTCAGCTTCTACGGCATGCGCAACATCCTGACGGTGTTCCTGATGACCAGCCTGCTGCTGGCCATTCCGGAGCCGCTGCGCAAGGCCGAGGCCAAGGAGGTGTTCCACACCTTCGTCATCGGCGTGTACTTCTTCCCGCTGCTGGGTGGCTGGCTGTCCGATCGCTTCTTCGGCAAGTACAACACCATCTTCTGGCTGAGCCTCGTCTACTGCGTGGGCCATGCCTGCCTGGCCATCTTCGAGCACAGCATCCGCGGCTTCTATGTCGGCCTGTTCCTGATCTCGCTGGGCTCGGGTGGCATCAAGCCGCTGGTCAGCGCGTTCGTGGGCGACCAGTTCGACAAGAGCAACAGGTCGATGGCGCAGAAGGTCTATGACGCCTTCTACTGGATCATCAACTTCGGCTCCTTCTTCGCTTCGCTGCTGATGCCGGTCGTGCTCAAGCACTGGGGCGCCAGCGTCGCCTTCGGCCTGCCGGGCGTGCTGATGGCGCTGGCCACGCTGATCTTCTGGAGCGGCCGCAAGAAGTACGTTCACCAGCCGGCGCGGGGCGCCAACCCGCACAACTTCCTGAAGGTGGTGTGGACGGCACTGAAGGCCGGCAACCTGGGCCTGGGTGTCGCAGCCGTGGGCATGCTGGCCGCGGCCTACAGCCTGAGCCGCATGGGCGACCTGGGCTTCGTTGCCGCCGTCTGCCTGGCGATGGTGCTGGTCATGGGGTTCGGCGGCGTCGGCGCGTGGCTGCAACTGGAGCGTGCGCGGGGCGCCCACCCCGACGATGCCGTCGATGGCGCCCGCGCCGTGCTGCGCGTGCTGGTGCTGTTCGCACTCGTCACGCCGTTCTGGTCGCTGTTCGATCAAAAGGCCTCGACCTGGGTGCTGCAGGCCGACCAGATGGCCAAGCCCGACTGGTTCCAGTCGTCCATGATGCAGGCGCTGAACCCGGCGCTGGTGCTCATCCTCATCCCGTTCAACAACCTGGTGCTCTACCCGCTGATCACGAAGGCCGGTGTGCGCGTCACCGCGCTGCGTCGCATGGGCGCCGGCATTGCCATGTCGGGCCTCGCCTGGATCGTCGCCGGTACGCTGCAGCTGTGGCTGGACGGTGGCGAGACGGTCAGCATCGTCTGGCAGATGCTGCCCTACGCGCTGTTGACGCTGGGCGAGGTGCTGGTGTCCGCCACGGGCCTGGAGTTCGCGTACAGCCAGGCGCCGCAGTCGATGAAGGGCACCATCATGAGCCTGTGGCACTTGTCGGTGACCGTGGGCAACCTGTGGGTGCTGCTGTCCAACGTCAGCGTCAAGAGCCCGGGCGCGATGGCGGTCATCCACAGCACCGGCTACAGCGAGACGGCGTGCCTGATGTTTTTCTTCGCCGGCTTCGCGCTGGTGGCGGCGCTGCTGTTCGCGCTGGTCGCCAGGCGCTACCCGATGCAGGACAACTACCGCGCCTGACCGCCCCGCCCGGCCCGCAGCAGTGACCTCAGCGGCGCCGGCTCACGCGCGCCGGGCACCCATCGCCCAGCTCGGCGCCAGCGCCGCAGCACGACACCGACCACAAATTCCCTAACTTATCGACTGCGAGCGATGCGGAAATAGTTACACCGCGTCGCTCGGCTCCTCCCGGCAGAAACGCCGATGATGCTGCGGAGACAACAACTGTCTGCGCAACTGAAGAGCTAGCGCAGCGACGCCAGGGAATCATGCTCGCCACCGTCAAGAAGATCGCTGCACTGGCCGCCTACCTCCTGGCGGCCTCGGGCATCGCAACGCCCGCCGCTGCACACGGCAGTCCGCAGAAGGCCATCACACGCTCCGAAGATGCGCTGCTGGCGGAGGTGGAGTCGACCTGGCAGGGCTTCCTCGACAAGGCGGCGAACAACGACCGTGCTGCCCTCAACTACCTGGCGCCTCAGCTCCGATCGGAATACGGCGCGCCTTCTGCGTTCGCTGCATTGTCAAAAGTGAAGTCCATGCAGAAGGACTTCGATGTGCTCGAAGTCGATGCAACGCGCGCGCAACTGGCCACCGTGTTGGCCCGCAATGGCAAGGACTCTCTTCACTACGTGAGGCTCGAGAGGTCGCGTGGCCGCTGGTGGATCGCCGGCCTCTGATCTCGCAGGTCGCCAGGGCATGATCTTCTCGACGGAGCACCGCGATGGCGGCGCCGTCAGGGCACCGGCGAGCGCACCGCCCGCTGCCCACATCGCCGCGCAGTGGAAACTGCCCGCGCGGTCTTCCACTCGACGCCACGACTGTGCCCCGATATGCCGCCGGCTCAGGCCGACCCAGCGGCTGTTCTTTCCGGCCCCACGATGAACGACGCCCGACCGCCCCGCCCCTACCTCGACCCCACGCAGGTCGACCACCACGCACCCGCGCCCCCGTCCGCGCCCGCCGAGCCTGCGCGCTGGGAGCAGGCCTCACACCAGCCGCGTCGCACGCCGCAGCGGCCAAGGCAGCCGGCGAGGGTCAGAAAGACGGGCTATTTCAAGGCGCACTGGCGCGGCGAGCACAGCCTGGTGCGCAGCTACTGGGTCAACAGCTTTGTCGTCGCGGCGCCGCTGGCCTTCGCACTGACCGGGCTGATGGGCTGGATCAGCGCCAAGGGAGACTCGCTGCAGGTGCTCTCCATCGTCATCCTGATCGGCTGCCCCTTGCTGCTGATGCTGGATGTCTGGTGCATCGTCGGCGCGTGGCGCTCCGCCGCCCACTACCTGCGCGAAGGCGGCTCCGCCCTGTGGGGCTGGCTCGCGCGCGTCACGTTGGCGCTCAGCACGCTGCAGCTCGCGGTGTCGGTGCTGTTCGGCTTGCTGCCCCAGGTGGGCGGGTACTGGAAGATGGCCCGGGGCATCGACCCGATCGGCCAGGCGACCTTCACCTTCTCCGCTGACGGCCGCAGCCTGCGGCTGGACGGCGTCATCGGCATGGGCGATGGTCAGCGCCTGAAGACCTTGCTGGCCAGCGAGGCGGCACGGGGCCTCAAGCGCGTGGACCTGGCCTCGCCGGGTGGCCGGGTGCGCGAAGCCGAGCGCATGGCCGCCGCCATGAAGGAGCACCGGCACGAGGCGCGCGCCGTGGGCACCTGTGCCAGCGCCTGCACGCTGGTCTTCCTGGCCGGCAGCCCGCGCCAGCTCGCGCCACAAGCCCAGCTGGGCTTTCACCGCGCGTCCACCGGCACCTACAACCCCGTCTTCGAGGAGCTGGCCAATCAGCATCTGGCCAGCATCTACCGCGAGCTGGGCCTGCCCCAACCCATGATCGACAAGACCTTGCGCACGGCGTCGAGCAGCATCTGGTTTGCCCCGCGTGAAGAGCTGCAGTCGTATGCGCTCATCGCCGCCGCCCCGCGCACGATGGCGATCAACCTGCCCGCCGCCGACGCGCCGCTGGCGGACTTCGACGACGCGCTGCGCATGCATCCCGTGTGGGAGGCGCTAGAGCAGCGACAGAGCGGCACCATCGCCACCGTGGCCCAGGGCATGCTCACCGCGCGCCAGGCCGGCGCCAGCGACGACGACGTGCAGGCCACGGCGCTGCTGCCGCTGGCCGCCCAGATGCCGACGATCATCAACGCCGCCGAGCCCGCGCTGCGGCGACGCTATGTTCAATTGGTCGGCGACCAGCTGAAGTCGCTGCGAACGCCCCCCGCACCCGGCACGCGCCCGGCCTGCCGGGACCTGCTCGATGGCCGCCTGGCCGCGCGCCAGCAGCTCCCGGAGGACTTGCTGGCCCGCGAAACGCAGTGGCTGCTGGAGGCTGCAGGCAGCGCACCGGCGCGCGGCGTGGCGGGCAAACCGCCCTCGGCGCTGGAAATGGAAGTGCTGGAACGCACCGTGGGCACGAGCGCCCAAGGCATGCTCGCGCAGCTGTGGAGCGCTACCGCCGAGACGGCAGAGACGTCCGCCGTGGGCGCCCCCTGCGAGCCCGTCATCGCCATGCTGGACCGTCTGCCCAGCCAAGCCCCGGCCCGCCGTGAGCTCGTCGAGAAACTGATGTTCGCCACCCGTTGACGGTCGGGCACCGAAAGCTTAGGCGCCGCGCTCGACGACCACGAAGCTGACCGCGTAGTCGCTCTCATCGCTGAGCGTCACCAGCCCGCTCAGGGCCCGCTCGGCGAACCAGTCCGCCAGCGGGCCGGAGAGCTGCAGCACCGGCTTGCCACTGGCCTCGTTGAGGATCTGGCAATCCGGCAGCCGCATCGGCAGGTGCAGGCCCAGCCCGACGGCCTTGCTGAACGCCTCTTTGGCCGAAAAGCGCGTCGCGAGGTAGCGCACGCCACGGGTCTCGGAGCGCGCCCGACGGGCGCGGAAGACGCGCAGTTCGTCGGGCCCCAACACCTTCTCGGCGAAGCGCTCACCGCGACGCGCCAGCGTGGCCTCGATCCGGCGGATGTCACAGATGTCGGTACCGATGCCGTAGATCATGGAAAGGCAAAGACCAGGTTGTCGATGGCTTCGCCATCCAGGATGAATTGCGTGCGGCCGATGACCGTCGCTCCTTCGCGTTGATAAAAGCGCTGGGCGCCAGCATTGCCCACCCAGACCGACAGCCAGATCGGCCGGCCCGCCCACGTGTTGCGCGCCGCCGCCAGCAGTTCCCGCCCCAGGCCCCGGCCCGTGCAGGGCGGCGCGACGTACAGGCGCTCAAGTTCGATGTCGGGCTGCGCGCCCGGCACCGGCGCGAGCACGCCGCAGCGCAATTGCGCGAACCCCGACAACACGCCGGCGCCGTTCTCCAGCACCCACAGCGCACACGCCGGATCGGTCACCCGTTGCTCGAAGACGGCTGGCGTGAACGAGGCCGCCAAATACGGCAACGCCCTGCGGTCGACGCCCTCGGGCGCATAACTGTCCAGCCACACCCACTGCGCCAGCGACGCGAGCAGGTCCGCATCGGCCGCCCGGGCGCGCCGCAACGTCATGCGTAAGCAGTGGCGATGGCACGTTGGTAGGCCTTCACCGTCTCGGCGTAGCCCAGCTCCAGCGCGTCGGCGATCAGCGCGTGGCCGATGGACACCTCCAGCACGCCCGGCACGGCGCGCAGGAAAGCCGTCAGGTTGTCGCGGTTCAGGTCGTGCCCGGCGTTGATGCCCAGCCCCACCTGCAGCGCCGCTTCGGCTGTGGCCGTGAAGGCGGCCAGCACACCAGCCTCGCGGTCCGTACCGCAGGCGCTGGCGAACGTTTCGGTGTAGAGCTCAATGCGGTCCGCGCCCAGCTCGGCGACAGCAGCCATCGCGGCGGGGTTGGGGTCCATGAACAGGCTGACGCGCACGCCCAGGTCCTGCGCTTCCTGGATCAGCGGCTTCAGGCGAGCGGCATCCTGCGGCAGCGTCCAGCCGTGGTCGGAGGTGAACTGGTCCTCGGCGTCGGGCACGAAGGTGACCTGGTGCGGGCGATACCGGCGCACGAAGTCCATCAGGTTCTGCGTCGGGTTGCCCTCGATGTTGAACTCGGCCTGCGGCCAGCCTTTCAAAAAGGCAGCCAGGTCGTCGACATCGCCTGGCCGGATGTGGCGGGCATCGGGCCGCGGGTGCACCGTGATGCCCTGGGCACCGGCCAGCAGGCAATGCTCGGCGGCGCGCAGCACGCTCGGGATGCCGAGGTGACGGGTGTTGCGCAGCAGCGCGACCTTGTTGACGTTGACCGACAGCGCGCAGCGGGCGCCGGCATGGGCGAAGGGGTTCATGGGTCAGGAGTCGAGCAGTTGTTGCACGTCGACCATCAGTGCGCGTGTGCGCAGCGGCTGGTGCCCGAGATGGTAATGAAGCAGGCCGCGCAGCGTGGTTTTCAGCGCCGGCGACGCGGTGGCACAGGCCTGGCGCAACGCACCCATGCTCCCATGCAGCAGCGCGGCCTGCAGCTGGACCAGCAGCGCACCGGGCAGACTGGCATCGGTGGTGGGCGGAATGACACCGGACTCGGGCGACAGCTGGTAGCGGCGTTCGGGGTCGACATGGGCCTGCGTGGGCGTGACGACGCTGAGGTCGGGCAGCAGACCCAGCTCGGCGAGCAGCTTCAGCTCGAAGGCACGCAACACCTCGTCGCCCTCGCTCAGGTGTGCCAGCGTGTCGGCATAGGCGTCGAACAGCGCCGGGTGCGGGTCGTGCCGGGCCAGCAGCTTCAGCAGCAGCTCGTTGAGGTAATAACCCGAGAACAGGGCGGCACCGGCCGGCAGCGTGGCGCCACCGCCCCACTCGGCCGTGCGCAGCGTCTGCACCTCGCCGCCCTCGGCGGATGCCGATTTCCCCGGCTTGCTCAGCGACACGGAGATGCGCTGCAGCGGCAGCAGCACGGCGCGCAGCTGCGAATAGGGTCGCTTGGCGCCCTTGGCGGCCACGGCCACCCGGCCGGCCTCGCGCGTGAACAGGTCGAGGATGAGGCTGGTCTCGCTCCAGTCATGCTGGTGCAGCACGTAGGCAGGCTGGACAGCCGGCGGGCGCGTCAGCCGCATCGGATCACCACCCGGCGCCGGGCAGCCCCGAGCCGGGTGGGCCCCCTCGGGGGCGCGCAGGCCTACCCGCCGAACTGGGGGCCTTATTCATAGCCGTAGCTGCGCAGATGCTCTTCGCTGTCGGCCCAGCCCGAACGCACCTTGACCCACAGCTCCAGGAACACGCGGCCATCCATGAGGTGCTCCAGCTCCTGGCGCGACTCCGAACCGATGCGCTTCAGCCGCTCGCCACCATGGCCGATGATCATGCCCTTGTGCGCGTCGCGCTCGACGACGATGCTGGCGCTGATGCGGCGCAGCTCGCCCTCGTCCTCCCACTTGTCGATGATGACGGTGGACGTGTAGGGAAGCTCATCGCCCGTCAGCCGGAACAGCTTCTCGCGGATGATCTCGCTGGCGAGGAACTTCTCGCTGCGGTCGGTCAGCGCATCCTCGTCGTAGAACCAGCCCTGCTCGGGCAGGTAGGGCTTGAGGATCTTGAACAGCCGCGTGACGTCCGCCTCTTTCTTGGCCGACAGCGGCACGAACTCGGCGAAGTTGCGGCGCTCCTGCATGCCCTTCAGCCACGGCGCCAGCTCGGCGCGGCGGTGCACGGCGTCGAGCTTGTTGGCGATCAGCACGACGGGCTTGTCCTCGGGCAGCAGGCCCAGCACCTTGGCGTCGTCCAGGCCGAAACGGCCGGCCTCGACGACGAACAGCACCAGGTCCACGTCGGCCAGCACGCCGTGCACGGTGCGGTTCAGCGTGCGGTTCAACGCCGCGTTGTGCTTGGTCTGGAAGCCAGGCGTGTCGACGAACACGAACTGCGCCTCATCCACGGTGCGCACGCCGGTGATGCGGTGGCGCGTCGTCTGGGCCTTGTCGGACGTGATGCTGACCTTCTGGCCCACAAGCGCGTTCAGCAGCGTGGACTTGCCGACATTGGGCCGGCCGACGATGGCAATGAGGCCGCAGCGCTGGGCGGGGCCATCGGCGGGAGAGGCGGCGGAGGAAACGGCGTCGGTGGTCATGGCTTGCCTCGTTCGGCGGTGAGTCGGTGCTGAAGACGGTCGAGCAGGCGGCGTGCGGCCTCCTGCTCGGCGGCGCGGCGCGAACGGCCTTCGCCGAGTTCGGCCGCCTCCAGGGCGGGCACCGCACATTCGACCTCGAAGGTCTGCGCATGCGCCTGGCCGCGTGTGGCGACGATGCGGTAGCTGGGCACGGCGATGCGCCGGGCCTGCAGCCATTCCTGCAGCGCCGTCTTGGCATCCTTGCCGAAGTCGCCGCTGCTGGCGGCCGTGGCGATGGTCTCGGCGAGCAGGCGGCGCACGATGGCCAAGGCCGCGTCGTAGCCGGCGTCGATGTAGGCCGCGCCCAGCAAGGCCTCGACCGCATCGGCCAGGATGGAGGGGCGATGCGCGCCACCGCCACGGGCCTCGCCGTCGGACATCTTCAGCACCGCCGGCAGGCCCAGCGTGAGCCCGAGGCGGTGCAGGCTGTCTTCACGCACCAGGTGGGCGCGCACGCGCGTCAGGTCGCCCTCGTCGGAGCCGGCATAGCGCTCGTACAGCAGGCTGGAGACCGCCAGGCTCAGCACGGCGTCGCCCAGGAACTCCAGGCGCTCGTTGTGGTCCGATCCGTAGCTGCGGTGGGTCAGCGCCCGGGCCAGCAGCTCGGGGCGTTGGAAGCGATGGCCGAGACGATGTTGCAGGGCATCAAGAGCAGCGGCATTCATCGTCCGGGCGCCATGGGCAGCGCAATCAACGTGACTTGCCCCGGTACTTGATCAGCAGGTAGACCGGGCCGAAAAGGTCGATTTCCTTGTCCCACGAGAACTCGATGACGACCTTGTCGTTGCTGTCTTTGGTAACGATCAGGTCGGAGCTCTTGATGCTCGCGATGGAGTATTCGGTAATCGTGGCGTGATCGAACTGCTCGCGCACCTGCGGAACGGTCGCGGGGTTGCTGGACGCGATGCGGTCCACCACGCGCTGCACCGTGTAGAACTCCAGCACGGTCGGGAAGACCTTCATGCCCACCACGGCCACGCAGGCAACGACGGCGCCCCAAAACAGGAGGCCGATCAGCGACAGGCCGCGCTGGCGGCGCGAGGAAGACAACGGCAAACGGCTGCAACGATTCATTCTGGGTGTCAGTCGAAGAAGGTACCGATGCGCTTGAGGTTACCGAAATTCATCCAGACCAAGAAGGCCTTGCCGACGATGTTCTCGTCCGGCACGAAACCCCAGTAGCGCGAATCCCGCGAGTTGTCGCGGTTGTCGCCCATCATGAAGTAATGTCCCGCCGGCACCTTGCAGGTCACGGCCTCGACTGTGTAACGACAGTTTTCCTGGAACGGGAACGGGCCGTCGGCGCGGTCGGGGTGGAAACTGCGCACCGCGTCCGGCTGCACGAGGATCTGGTGCGGCTTGTCACCGAGCTTCTCGGTGAAACGGGGCCGATACACGCGCGGCGAACCGCTGTCGTCGTAGAAGTTGTCCACGAACTGCGTCGGCTGCAGCTGACCGTTGACGTAGAGCTTCTGGTTCACATAGCTGATCTCGTCGCCCGGGATGCCCACGACGCGCTTGATGAAGTCGGTCGACGGGTCTTCGGGGTAACGGAACACCATCACGTCGCCACGCTTCACGTCGTTGATGGGAATGATCTTCTTGTTCAGCACCGGCAGCCGGATGCCGTAGTGGAACTTGTTGACCAGGATGAGGTCGCCCACGAGCAGCGTCGGCACCATGGAGCCGGACGGGATCTTGAACGGCTCCAGCAGGAAGCTGCGAAACAGGAAGACGACCAGGATCACCGGGAACAGCCCAGCCGTCCAGTCCAGCCACCAGGGCTGCTGCAGGATCTGCTGGCGAGCAGGCTCGATGTCGCCGTCCACGCGGGCGATGCCCTGAGCGGCCAGGGTCTCGCGGCGCTTGGCGTCGTTGTCGAGCAGGTTCTGCGCAGCGGCACGGCGCGCCGGCGCGAAATGGAAACGCTCGGCCAGCCAGTACAGCATGCTGACGGTCGTCAACACGAAGAGCAGCAACGCGAAGTTGCCGCTCCACCGACCGACGTACCAGCCGCCGAGATAGGCCACCAGGGCCGCGTACAAAACACCGGTCAGTGCGCTCATCGAGGAGTTTTTCAAGGCGGGGGAATCCGGCTGTGGGGAGGTTCAGTCGTCGACTTGCAGGATGGCGAGGAAGGCTTCTTGCGGCACTTCCACCGAGCCGATCTGCTTCATGCGCTTCTTGCCGGCCTTTTGCTTTTCCAGCAGCTTGCGCTTGCGGGTGATGTCACCGCCATAGCATTTTGCCAGCACGTTCTTGCGCAGCGCCTTGATGTTCTCGCGCGCGATGATGTTGGCCCCGATGGCCGCCTGGATGGCCACGTCGTACATCTGCCGCGGGATTTGCTCGCGCATCTTGGCCGCCACCGCACGGCCGCGGTACTGGCTCTGGCTGCGGTGCACGATCATGGCCAGCGGGTCGACGCGATCGCCGTTGATCATGATGTCGACCTTCACCACGTCGGCCGCGCGGTACTCCTTGAACTCGTAGTCCATGGACGCATAGCCGCGCGAGGCCGACTTCAGCTTGTCGAAGAAGTCCAGCACGATCTCGGCCAGCGGGATCTCGTAGGTCAGCATGACCTGCTTGCCGTGATAGGCCATGTTGAGCTGCACGCCGCGCTTCTGGTTGGCCAGCGTCATGACGACGCCGACGTAGTCCTGCGGCATGTAGAGATGCACGGTGACGATGGGCTCGCGGATCTCGCGGATGCGGCCGATGTCGGGCATCTTGGACGGGTTCTCGACCTGGATGACCTCGCCGTCGTTCATCTCCACTTCGTAGATGACGCTGGGCGCCGTCGTCACGAGGTCCTGGTCGAACTCACGCTCCAGCCGCTCCTGCACGATCTCCATGTGCAGCAAGCCCAGGAAGCCGACGCGGAACCCGAAGCCCAGCGCCTGGCTGACTTCCGGCTCGTAGCGGATGGACGCGTCGTTCAGGCAGAGCTTTTCCAGCGCGTCGCGCAGCTGGTCGTACTCGCTGGCCTCGGTCGGGTAGAGCCCTGCGAACACCTGCGGCTGGATTTCCTTGAAGCCGGGCAGCGCCTCGGTCGCCGGGCCAGCGTTGTTGGGCAGCTTCTTTTCGAGCGTGACGGTGTCGCCCACCTTCGCGGCGGCGAGCTCCTTGATCCCGCAGATGATGAAGCCCACTTCGCCGGCCTTCAGGCCTTCGCGGTTCTCGCTCTTGGGCGTGAACACGCCCAGATGCTCGATGGGGTAGACCGAGTTGGTCGCCATCATGCGAATGCGCTCGCCCTTGCGCAGCTCGCCGTCGACCACGCGCACCAGCATGACCACGCCGACATAGTTGTCGAACCAGGCGTCGATGATCATCGCGCGCGGCGGCGCGTCGGCGACGCCCTTGGGCGGCGGCATCCTGGCGATGACGGCTTCCAGGATCTCGTCGATGCCCATGCCGGTCTTGGCCGAGCACGGAATGGCGTCTTCGGCGTCGATGCCGATGACGTCCTCGATCTCGGCCTTGGCGTTGTCCGGGTCGGCGGACGGCAGGTCCATCTTGTTGAGCACCGGCACGACCTCGACGCCGAGGTCCAGCGCGGTGTAGCAGTTGGCCACCGTCTGCGCCTCGACACCCTGCGACGCATCCACCACCAGCAGCGCGCCTTCGCAGGCCGACAGCGAGCGGCTCACTTCATAAGAGAAGTCCACGTGCCCCGGCGTGTCGATCAGGTTGAGGTTGTAGACCTGGCCGTCCTGGGCCTTGTACTGCAGCGCCGCCGTCTGCGCCTTGATCGTGATGCCGCGCTCACGCTCGAGGTCCATCGAGTCCAGCACCTGGGCTTCCATCTCGCGATCAGACAGCCCTCCGCAGCGCTGGATGATGCGATCGGCCAGCGTGCTCTTGCCGTGGTCGATGTGGGCAATGATGGAGAAGTTGCGGATGTGGTTCATCTGGTCTTGAGCAGGACACAGCGGCATCGGCCGCTGCGCCGCACGCTAACTTCGCGCAGCGAAGTTAAGCGCGGCAAAGCCGCGCGGCGGAAGGCAAAAAAAAGGCACGTCGAAGAGGCGACGTGCCTTCCAACAAAAGGTATGGCAACTGCTTGTTGGGCTTTCATTGTAGCCAAAAGGGTCGGCCGGGAGGCCGCACCAGCATTGGTTTTCCGGCCGTTGCAGGCCTCCAACAAGGATTTTTAACCACAGCTTATCCACAAGTTCTTGTGGATCGCCTGTGGATCAAATCCGGCCGTTGCCGGCAACCCACGATTGCATCGCCAAACACCCCTAGCGGGGTGACGTCTGGGCGCGATTTTAGCGGGCTGCGCGAACAATCAGCGGCGCGATCGACAAGTTGGCATGCACCAACTTCCGGAATCGGTGGACAACCCAGCCCACCGCCGACGTCGGGCATGCCGCATCGCGGAAAGCCCGAGCGGCCGGCCCTGCTTTCTTCAGGGTTTTGCAGTCGGCTTCAACAAGATGAAGCTAGTGACGTCCTCGCGGCGGACAACGAGGTTCAGCGTCTTGTTCTTGTCGGCCTTGGCCAGCAGCGCCTGGAACGCCTTGACGGACGCGACCTCGGCGTTGTCCAGCGACAGGATCAGATCGCCTTCGCGCAGGCCGGCACGCGCCGCCGCGCCGGTGGCGCTGTCGACCTTGACGCCCGACTTGAGCTTGAGCTCCTTGCGCTGGGCATCGGTCAGGTCCGACACCTTCAGGCCCAGGGCCGCGCTCGGCGCGGCCGCCGGCGCCTGCTCAGGCTCCTCTGCGGCGGCGCCGACCTTCTTGCTGCGCTCGTCTTCGCCGATGGTGACGACGATGTCCTTCGTCACGCCCCGGCGGAACACGGTCAGCGTGGTCTTGGCGCCAGGCTTCACGGCAGCCACGAGGCGACGCAGGTCCGCGGCCTTGTCCACCGTCTTGCCGTCGACCTTGGTGACGACGTCGCCACCTTCCACACCGGCCTTCTCGGCCGGGCTGCCGGCCACCACCGAGCGGATCACCGCGCCCTGCGCCTTGCCCAGCCCGATGGCCTCGGCGATTTCCTTGGTGATGTCGTCGGGCAGCACGCCCAGGTAGCCGCGCACGACGCGACCACCCGCACGCAGCTCGTCGGCCACACGCACGGCGTCGGCGATGGGGATCGCGAACGCGATGCCCATGTAGCCGCCGCTCTGGCTGTAGATCTGCGAGTTGATGCCGATGACCTCGCCACGCATGTTGACGAGCGGGCCGCCGGAGTTGCCGGGGTTGATGGCCACGTCGGTCTGGATCAGCGGCAGCAGATCGCCCGTGTCGCGCTGCTTGGCGCTGATGATGCCGGCCGTCACGGTGTTCTCGAGGCCGAACGGCGAGCCGATGGCCATGACCCACTCGCCCACCTTGGCCTTGCTGCTGTCGCCGACCTTGACGACCGGCAGGCCCGTGGCCTCGACCTTCACGACCGCCACGTCCGAGCGCTGGTCGGCGCCGATGATCTTGGCCTTCAGCTCGCGCTTGTCGGTCAGCGTGACGATGACCTCGTCGGCCCCTTGCACGACGTGCGCGTTCGTCAGCACGTAGCCGTCGGCGCTGAGGATGAAGCCGGAGCCGACGCCACGGCGCGTCGGGCCGTCGTCGTCCGGCGTCGCGCCGCCGCGCGGCGTGCCGCGGCGCTGGTTGGGCACGGGGATGCCGAAGCGGCGGAAGAACTCCTGCATCTGCTCGTCCATGCCGCCCTGGGTGTCGGCCAGCTTGACCTTCTCGGCGGTGCGGATGTTGACCACGGCGGGGCCGACGCGCTCGACCAGTTCGCTGAAGTCCGGCAGCTCGCGCGGTTGCGCGATGGCAGGTGCATGACCCAGCGCGAGCGCCAGAGCCAGGGCAGTGCCGCTCAGCAGCAGGCGCCCGCGCGCGGGGGAAAGACGGTTCTCAGCGTGCATAGGAGATTCCAGAGTCAACAGGCAGCGAAGGATGAAGGAATTTCAGGGTGCCGGGGCGGAAGCCCCGGGCTCGGGCAGCGGGAGCCCCCAGTCGATGATCTCCGGCGTGGCTTGTGCCGGCAATCCTGACTCCAGGGACGCGCCCCAGCCCGGCAGCGTACGGCCCGCCGCCGTTTGCGCAAAGCTCAGCCCGCCAAGCCCTTGCGCGCGCGGTGCCGGGAACGAGGCGGCAGCCAACGTCGGGTCGTCTGTGGCCGGCGGCCGCAGCGCGACCAGCCCGATCGCCAAGGCCACAAAGCTGGCCGCAACGCCCAGCGGCGCGAACCAGTCGCGGCGGCGCGGATGGTCCTCGACGGGCGCCGGCATCTGCGCGTGCAGCGCGTCCAGCAGCGCCTGGGCCGGCCGGTGATGCGGCAGCAGCTCGGCCGAGCGCAAGCCGTCGGCTGCGGCGTGCCACGCGGCCCAGCGCTCGCGCAACGCGGCGTCGTGCGCCCAGGCCGCGTTCACGAGCGCCCACTGCGAGGGCGTTGCCCGCCCGTCCATGACGGCGGAGAGCGCCTGGGTCAGCGCATCGTCGGGGGCGTTCATCGCCAGCCTCCGCCGAGCAGCGGCCGCAGACGGGCGGCCAGGGCCTCGCGCGCACGGAAGATGCGCGAACGCACCGTGCCCGGCGGGCAATCCATCAGGTCGGCAATCTCTTCGTAGCTCAAACCATCCACCTCTCGCAGCAGCAGCGCCCGGCGTTGATCGTCGGCCAGGCCCTCGACCGCCTCGTTCAGCCCCACCGCCAGCTGGCGGCTGGCGAGCAAGGCCTCGGGGGTCGCATCGTCGGTTGGATGCGCGTCGGCGTCGAAAGTTCCCTCGTCATCGTCCAGCGACGTGACCGGACGTTGCCGCGCGCGATGGCGCTGGGCCGTGTTGATGGCGATCCGGTAGACCCAGGTGTAGAAGGCGCTGTCGCCACGAAAGCCCGGCAGCGCGTGGTAAGCCGCCAGGAACGTCTCCTGGCAAAGGTCCGCCACGTCGTCGGGGTCACTCACGCTGCGCGACAACAGCCGCTCCACGCGGCGCTGGTACTTCAGCACCAGCATGTCGAAGGCGGCGCGCCGGCCGGCCTGGGCCTCGCGCACCAGCAGCGCATCGGCATCACGCTCGGACATGCTCATCGAGACAGCGTGGCCGCCGGCGCCGAGAACAGCGTCGCCCGCAAGGCGCCCCAGTGCGCCACCTGCTGGCGGCGCGCCAGCGGCAGCCAGCGAGGCCCAGGGGCCGCTCGCAGCAGCAGCCAGGCGTCGAGATCGATCAGCACGTCAAGTTGCACCTCGGCTTCTGCCGACTGCCCCGGCTCCGCCAGCCACCAGGATTGGCCATCCCAGCGCAGCCGGCGCGGGAGCACCTCGGCAGACCGCCACGCGTGGATGACAACGAAGGGAATGGCCAACAGCAGCGGCCAGGCCGGTGCGTGGTGGCTGAGCAGCCATGCAGTCAGCCCCGCCGCAGCGAGGCCGGCGATGCCGGTCACGACGGCCCGCAGCACGCGCTGCGGCTGCAGTTGCACGACGACCGGCGGCGTGCGGCGCATGGCCTGGGGTTCAGACCCGCTTGAAGATCAGCGTGCCGTTGGTGCCGCCGAAACCGAAGTTGTTCTTTGCGGCGATGTCGATCTTCATGGGCCGCGCCTCGTTGGCGCAGTAGTCCAGGTCGCAAGCCGGGTCCTGGTTGAAGATGTTGATCGTCGGGGGCGCGACCTGATCGCGAATGGCCAGCGCCGTGAACACCGACTCGATGCCCCCCGCGCCGCCGAGCAGGTGGCCCGTCATGGACTTGGTGGAGCTCACGACCATGCGCTTGGCGTGATCGCCGAAGGCCAGCTTGACCGCATTGGTCTCGTTCACGTCACCCAGCGGCGTGGACGTGCCGTGGGCGTTCATGTACTGGACCTGATCGGCGTTGATGCCCGCATTGCGCAGCGCCGCGCGCATGGAGCGCTTGGGGCCGTCAACGTTGGGCGCGGTCATGTGATACGCGTCGGCACCCATGCCGAAGCCGGCCAGTTCGCAATAGATCTTGGCGCCGCGCTTCTTGGCGTGTTCGTACTCTTCGAGCACCAGCACACCGGCCCCCTCGCCGAGGACAAAACCGTCGCGGTCCTTGTCCCACGGGCGCGAGGCCGTGGCCGGGTCGTCGTTGCGCGTGGACAGCGCACGGGCAGCCGCGAAGCCACCGATGCCCAGCTGCGACACCGCGCATTCGGCACCGCCCGCGATCATCACGTCGGCATCGCCGTACTCGATGAGGCGGCCGGCTTCGCCGATCGCGTGCAGGCCCGTCGTGCAGGCCGTCACGATCGCCAGGTTGGGGCCCTGGAAACCGAAGTTGATGGAGACGTGGCCCGAGATCATGTTGATGATCGAGGCCGGAATGAAGAAAGGCGAGATGCGGCGGGGGCCGCGGTTCATCACCTCGGTGTGCGTGTCTTCGATCAGCGGCAGGCCGCCGATGCCCGACCCCACGAGCACGCCGATGCGCTCGGCCTGTTCTTCGGTCAGCTGATCGCCGGTGGGAATGCCGGAATCACGCACCGCCTGAATGGACGCCGCCAGCCCGTAATGGATGAAGGTATCCATGTGCCGGGCTTCCTTGGCGGGGATGTAGTCCTCGATGTTGAAGCCCTTGACCTCACCCGCGAAGTGGCACGCCAGATTGCTGGCGTCAAAGCGGGTGACGGTGGCGATGCCGGAACGTCCGGCGAGGATATTGGCCCAACCTTCGGCAACGGTGTTGCCGACGGGACTGATGAGGCCAAGACCGGTGACGACGACACGGCGACGGGTCATGCGGTGCGGATCAGGGATCAGAGAGTTGCGAGAGAAAGGACTGAGGCGCCAAAAGGCGCTCAGGCCTTCTGGTGCTTGACGGCGTAGTCGATCGCCAGCTGCACGGTGGTGATCTTCTCGGCTTCTTCGTCGGGGATCTCGATGCCGAATTCGTCTTCGAGGGCCATCACCAGTTCCACGGTGTCCAGCGAGTCGGCGCCCAGGTCGGCGACGAAAGCCTTCTCGTTGGTGACGTCGGCTTCCGCCACGCCCAGTTGTTCGGCAATGATCTTTTTGACTCGTGCTTCGATATCGCTCATGACACTCCTCCAGGAGGGGTTTGCAGAAAACAGCCCAGCATTCTACGGGCTCTAGAGTTGCACCCCTAAGTCAGGGGAGCAAGCGGGTGGGATGGCGCTGGTTCAGGCCGTCAGGCCATGTACATGCCGCCGTTGACGTGCAGCTCGCTGCCGGTGATGTAGGCCGCGCCGGGCGAGGCCAGGAAGGCCACGGCCGCAGCGATCTCGTCGGGCGCGCCCAGGCGGCCCAGCGGGATCTGCGACAGCAGCGCGGCCTTCTGGGCCTCGGGCAGCACCTCGGTCATGTCGGTGGCGATGAAGCCCGGCGCGACGCAGTTGACGGTGATGCCACGGCTGCCCAGTTCGCGGGCCAGCGAACGTGTCAGGCCGGCCACGCCGGCCTTGGCGGCGGCGTAATTGGCCTGGCCGGCATTGCCGGAAGCGCCGACGACGGACGTGATGTTGATGATGCGGCCGCTGCGCTGCTTCATCATGGGCTTGGTCGCCGCGCGGGCGAGGCGGAACACCGCCTTGAGGTTGGTGTCCAGCACGGCGTCCCAGTCCTCGTCCTTCATGCGCATGGACAGCGTGTCGCGCGTGATGCCGGCGTTGTTGACCAGGACATGCAAGCCGCCGTCCTTGGCGACGATGTCGTCGACGGCCGCTTGCGAGGCCGCAGCGTCGGTCACGTTCAGCACGATGCCGCGGCCGCCGTGCGGCGCCAAGGCCTCGGTGATGGCGGCGGCGCCGGACTCGGACGTCGCCGTGCCGATGACGCGCCAGCCGACCTGGGCCAGATGCAGCGCGATGGCGCGGCCGATGCCGCGACTGGCGCCGGTGACGAGGGCCGTGCCCAGATTCGTCGGGGATGCAGAGGCGGTCATGGGATCAAGCTCCGAGCAGGGCGCGGGCCTCGGCCAGCGAGGCGGGATCGAACACGCAGGCGGCCTGCAGCTCGGCGTCGATGCGCTTGGCCATGCCGGTCAGCACCTTGCCGGGGCCGGCCTCGATGATGTGGGCGACGCCACGCGCCTTGAGCGCCTGCACCACCTCCACCCAGCGCACCGGGCCGAAAGCCTGGCGATACAGCGCATCGCGCAGCGCGTCGGCGCTGTCGGTCACGGCCACGTCGATGTTGTTGATGACCGGGAACGCAGCAGCCTGGAATTGCACGGACGCCAGCTTTTCCTTCAGCCGCTCGGCGGCCGGCTTCATCAGGCTGGAGTGGAAAGGTGCGGACACCGGCAGCGGCAGCGCGCGCTTGGCACCGGCGGCCTTCAGGATCTCGGCGGCCTTATCGGCGCCGGCCTTGCTGCCGGCGATGACCGTCTGCTTGGGGTCGTTGAAGTTGACGGCCTCGATGGCCTCGCCGGTTTCGGCCGCTGCCTGCGCACAGCCGGCGCGCACGGCGTCACCGTCCAGGCCCAGGATGGCGTACATGGCGCCAGCGCCCACGGGCACGGCCTCCTGCATCGCCTGCGCACGGAAACGCACCAGCGGCAGCGCGTCGGCCAGGCTCAGCGCGCCGGCCGCGACCAGCGCGGTGTATTCACCCAGCGAGTGGCCGGCAGCGGCGACCGGGGTCGCGCCCGTTTCGGCGACGAAGGCACGCCAGGCGGCGATGCCGGCCGTCAGCATGACGGGCTGGGTATTGGTCGTCAGGTCCAGCTGGTCCTTGGGGCCGGCGTGGATCAGCGCGGCGATGTCCTCGCCCAGGGCGGCGGAGGCCTCATCCAGCGTGCGACGGACTTCGGGATGGTCGGCAAAAGCGTCGAGCATGCCGACGGCTTGCGAACCTTGCCCCGGAAAGACAACGGCAAAAGGTGCAGTCATGAAATTCAGCAGATCAGTATTTGAGAAGGGCAGCGCCCCACGTGAAGCCACCGCCCACGCCTTCGAGCATGACGGTGTCGCCACGGCGCACGCGGCCGCTGCGCACCGCCACGTCGAGCGCCAGCGGCACCGACGCCGCCGACGTGTTGCCGTGCTCGTCGACCGTGACGATGAGCTTGTCCAGCGGCATGCGCAGCTTCTTGGCCGTGCCCTGCATGATGCGGATGTTGGCCTGGTGCGGGATGAGCCAGTCGATGTCGGCATCGGTCAGGCCGGCCTTGTCGAGCACCGAGCGGGCCACCTTGTCGAGCAGGCCCACGGCCAGCTTGAAGACGGCCTGCCCGTCCATCTTCAGGAAGGGCGAACCGAGCACCTGACCGCCGGCCAGCGTGCCGGGCGTGCACAGGATGTCGGTATGGCGGGCGTCGGCATGCAGCTCGGTGGCGAGAAGGCCTGGCTCGTCGCTGGCGCCCAGCACCACCGCGCCGGCGCCGTCACCGAACAGCACGCAGGTCGTGCGGTCGCGGAAGTCCAGGATGCGCGAGAACACCTCGGCCCCGACGACCAGCGCCTTACGCGCCGCGCCGCTCTTGATCATCGAGTCGGCCACGCTCAAGGCGTAGATGAAGCCGGAGCAAACCGCCTGCACGTCGAAGGCCGCACAGCCGAACGCGCCCAGCTTCTTCTGCAGCAGGCAGGCCGTGGACGGGAAAACCATGTCGGGCGTGGACGTGGCGACGATGATGAGATCGAGCTCCTCGGCCTTCACACCGGCCGCCGCCAGCGCCGCTTGTGCAGCGGGATACGCGAGGTCGCTGGACGTCTCGTCCGGCGCGGCGAAGTGGCGAGCCCGGATGCCGGTGCGCTCGACGATCCAGTCGTCGGACGTCTCGATGCCGTCGGCCGCGAGTCGATCGGCCAGGGCCTGGTTGGTCACGCGGTCGGCCGGCAGATGACTGCCGGTGCCGAGGATGCGCGAATAACGGGGGGAAAGGTGTCCTGAAGGGCTCATGCGGCCTGGGCGGCGGGCGCCGCCTTGTCTCCGGCATCGGCAGCGCCCGCTTGCAGCGTGGCGACGATGCGATCGTGTACCCGGTCCAGCAGCCGGTTGCGGGCGGCATCATAAGCGCGGGCCAGCGCATTCTCGAACGCGAAGGCGTCGGCCGAGCCATGGCTCTTGAACACCAGGCCGCGCAGCCCCAGCAGCGCGGCGCCGTTGAAGCGCCGGTGATCGACGCGATGCTTGAAGCGATTCAACACCGGCTTGGCCAGCAAGCCACCCAGCAGGCTGAGCCAGTTGCGCCCGAACTCGGCCTTGATGAAGCCGCCCATCATGCTGGCCAACCCTTCGGACGTCTTGAGCATGACGTTGCCGACAAAGCCGTCGCAGACCACGATGTCGGTGGTCCCCTTGAAGATGTCGTTGCCTTCGACGTTGCCGAAGAAGTTCAGCTGACCGGCGGCCCCTGCGGCGCGCAGCAGTTCACCGGCCTGCTTGATGGTCTCGCTGCCCTTGATGGCCTCTTCGCCGATGTTGAGCAGGCCCACGCTGGGCTCCTCGATGCCGTCCACGGCAGACACCAGCGCGCTGCCCAGCACGGCGAACTGCAGCAGGTTCTCGGCCGACGAATCGACGTTGGCGCCCAGGTCGAGCACCGTCGTGAAGCGGCCCGTGGCGTTGGGCAGCACGGCAGCGATGGCAGGCCTGTCGATGCCGGCCACCGTCTTCAGCAGCACTTTGGCCACGGCCATCAGCGCGCCGGTGTTGCCGGCCGACACGCAGGCATGGGCCTGCGCAGCCGCACCGTCAGACCCCTCCTTCAGCTGCTGGATCGCGACACGCATGGACGAATCGCGCTTGCGGCGCAGAGCCACCTCGATCGGGTCGTCCATCGTCACGACCTCGCTGGCGGCCACGATGCGGCAGCGCGGCCAGGCCGCTGCGGCGCTCAGCGCCTCGGGTTTGCCGACGAGGATGAGCTCGGCGGCTGGATGCTTGTCGAGAAAAGCCCGGCAGGCCGGCAAGGTGACCGAGGGACCGTGATCGCCGCCCATGCAGTCGACGGCAAGGCGGACGGGGTCGGGCAAAGGCGCGTGGGTGGTCATCGAAACGAATGCGATTCAGAAAAGACCAAACCCGGCACTGCGCAAAGCACAGGCCGGGTTGGCAGATTCATCGGTACGCACCGCCATCAAGCGGCGCGGTAGCCCCAGGCCTTGGAAAGGCCCAGTCTGGCTCAGGCCGCGTCGGCCTTGCTCTTCAGGACCTTGCGGCCACGATAGAAGCCGGTCGGGCTGATGTGGTGACGCAGGTGCACTTCGCCCGTCGTCGGCTCGATGGCCGTGCCCGGGGTGACCAGGGCGTTGTGGGAACGGTGCATGCCGCGCTTGGAAGGCGACTTCTTGTTTTGCTGAACGGCCATGAAATTCTCCGAAATCTGCGGGGTTTGGGGTTGCGACCCCGGGGAGTGAGAACAACGCTCGAACTCCAGGCCGCAGAAAAGCCCATGAGTATAGCAGCGAATCCCCTTGTCGCCAAGCCAGTTCAACTTGCTCGACGGGCCAAGGCGCCGCGCGCATGACTCGCCTCAGGCGCCGCCGCCCCGCTTGAGCGCTGCCAGCGCCGCGAAGGGATGCGGCGCCGCCTCTTCGTCCTCGACGACAGCCTCATCCGCCGACTGCACCAGCGGCTCCGGGCAGGCCTCGTGCCGAGGCACCAGCGGCAGGGCCAGCAGCAGTTCGTCCTCGACGAGCTCACGCGCGTCGAGGTGGCGCGGCATCGCCAGCACGTCGTCATCGCTGTCCGCGTCCAGCGCCGCAGCCTCGGCCTCGGTGTCGACAAAGCGAATCCACCGATCGACCTCCACGGCCTCATGCACGGGCTTGAGGCAGCGCTGGCAGGTCAGCGCCACCTGCGCGTGCGCCGCCACCTGCAACCAGGCCTGGGCCTTGCCCCCCTTGGGCTGCCGGGTCTCGCCCTGAAGGCTCCAGCGCACCGCAGGCCAGCCGTCGGCAGGCGCTTCGGGCGCAGCGGAATCAGCCAGGCGCGCCAGCGACGCAGCGGGCCATTCGCCCTCCAGGCCGGCGCCGTCATGGATGAAGGCAGCAAGGTCAAGCTTCTCGGGAACAAAGGCACGCGGTTTCATGAACCGAATTTTAGGCGGGTGAAAATGACCGCATGCCTCCGCTGATCCTTGCCTCGACGTCCCGCTACCGCCAGGAATTGCTGGCCCGCCTGCGCCTGCCCTTCGAGGCCATCGCTCCCGATGTCGATGAAACCGCCCTGCCCGGCGAAGCGCCCGCCGCGCTGGCCGAACGCCTGGCGCTGGCCAAGGCACGGGCCGTGGCCGCACGCTTTCCAGGCGCGGTCGTCATCGGCTCCGACCAGGTGGCCGACCTCGACGGCGAAGCCATCGGCAAGCCCGGCACGCACGACGCCGCCGCTCAGCAACTGCGCCGCATGAGCGGGCGGGCCGCGGTGTTCCAGACGGCGGTCGCCATCGTCGCGCCGGGGCTCGCCGCCATCGAGCGCGCCGAGGTGCGCGTGCGACTGCGCGTGCTGAACGACGCCGCCATCGAAGCCTATCTGCTGGCCGACCAGCCCTACGACTGTGCCGGCAGCGCGAAGGTAGAAAGCCTGGGCATCGCGCTGCTGGACGCCGTCGAATCCGATGACCCAACGGCGCTGATCGGCCTGCCGCTCATTCGCACCTGCGCGCTGCTGCGCCGTGCTGGCCTGGAGCCGCTGGCATGAGCACGACCAACAAGGGCCGCCTGATCCTGATGCCCAACACACTGGATTTCGGCGTGGACGATTCGCTGGACCTGCGCGAGGTGCTGCCGCAGCGGGTCATCGACACGGCCGCACGCCTGACGCATTGGGCCGCAGAAAACGCGAAGACGACGCGCGCCCTGCTCAAGCGGGTGGACGCCATCACGCCGCTGGCGCAACCCCTGCAGGCTGTGCAGATCGCCGAGTTGCCTCGCCCACCCAAGGGCGGCAAACCGGCCGGTGACGACAGCGCCGCCTGGCGCGCCCTGCTCTCCCCCGCGCTCTCAGGGCATGACGTCGGGCTGATCTCGGAGGCCGGGCTGCCGGCCGTGGCCGACCCCGGGGCGCGCTTGGTGGCGCTAGCCCATGAGGCCGGCATCGAGGTCGTGCCGCTGTCCGGCCCCAGCTCGTTGCTGCTGGCGCTGGCGGCCAGCGGATTGAACGGGCAGAGCTTTGCTTTTGTTGGCTATTTGCCGGTGGACGCGAGCGCCCGCATGGCGCGCGCGCGCGAGCTGGAGGCCCTGTCGGCCAAGACCCAGCAGACGCAACTGCTGATCGAGACGCCCTACCGCAACGAGGCGATGCGCCAGGCGCTTGTGGCGTCGCTGAAGCCGACGACGCGGCTGTCGATCAGCGTCGGCTTGACGCTACCCGGCGGCTGGACGCGCACCGCGACCGTGGCCGACTGGAAGCGCAGCGGCGACGCCCTGCCCGACCGCATCCCTGCGGTCTTCGCCTTGCTGGCCTAACCCTCGGCCGGCGCGGGCTTCTTGGCGCCGAACAGCGCCGCCACCTGGCGCTTGGGCTTGATGTAGCTCGACAAGCCCTTGACCGGCGACGCGGCCTTCGCCTTCTCCCAGGCCGGCGGCTCGTCGCGCGTGCTGGCCTCGTAGGGCTTGTTGAAGAACGGATCGGCCGGCGGCGCCGGCGCGCGCTGCACCGGGCCGGCCGCGCGCGGCGGCCGATCCGCGCGTTCATAACGCTCCGAACGCTCTGAGGCGTCATCTCGCGTGCGACGCTCGAAACGAGGACGCTCGCTCTCGAGTTCATAGACGTCGAGATCGATGGTGCGCTTGATGAGCTTCTCGATGTCCGCCACGAGGCGGGCGTCGGACTTCGTCACCAGCGTGACGGCAAGGCCCGAGGCTCCCGCGCGCCCCGTGCGGCCGATGCGGTGAACGTAATCCTCGGCGTTGAACGGCACGTCGAAGTTGAAGACCGCCGGCAGGTTGGAAATGTCCAGCCCGCGCGCGGCCACGTCGGTCGCCACCAGCAAGTCCACCTCGCCGCGCTTGAACGCATCCAGCGATTTCAGGCGCTCGTCCTGCGACTTGTCGCCATGCAAGGCCGCCGTGCGCAGGCCGTCGCGCTCGAAGGCGCGGGCGAGACGGGCGACACCCAGCTTGGAGTTGCCAAACACGATGGCCTGGCGGATCGAGCGTTCCTTGAGGATCTGCTTGATGATGGCGCGCTTGTCGTCGTCGGTGGCACTGATGAAGCGCTGCTCGACGGTGGACGCCGTCTGGTTGGGCCGCGCAGTCTCGACGAGGATGGGGTCCTGCAGATAGCTCTGCGCCAGCCGCTTGATCTCGGGCGAGAAGGTCGCCGAGAACAACAGCGTCTGCCGGGCCTTGGGCAGGAAGCTCAGGATGCGCTGCAGGTCGGGCAGGAAGCCGATGTCCAGCATGCGGTCGGCCTCGTCGAGCACGACGTACTCGACCTGGTTCAGCACGCAGTTCTTGGCCTCGATGTGGTCCAGCAGGCGACCGGGCGTCGCGATCAACACCTCGACGCCGGCCTTGAGCGCGGCCGTTTGCGGCTTCATATCGACACCACCAAACACCACCACCGAGCGCAACTGCGTGTGCTTGGCGTACTTCTTGACGTTGTCGGCAACTTGGTCGGCCAGCTCACGCGTCGGCGCCAGCACGAGCGCGCGCACCGGGTGGCGGGCCGGCGACACGCTCGGGTTCTCGTGCTTGAGCATGCGCTGCAACAGCGGGATCGAGAACGCGGCGGTCTTGCCGGTGCCGGTCTGGGCGGCGCCCATGACGTCGCACCCCTGCAGCACGATGGGGATGGCCTTGGCCTGGATGGGCGTCATCGTGAGATAGCCGGAATCGGCCACCGCACGCAGGAGCTTGGGATCCAGGGGAAGGGTGTCGAACCGGGCCGGCGGCGCGGGTTCGGCGTCCGCAGTGGCAGGCACGACGGGGAGGGACGCGTTTTCACTCATAGCCAGTGATTATCGCCGGCCATGCAACGACCGTGGTTTCAGCGCGTCACGACCAGCCACTTGGGCGTCCTGAAGCGGACGATGCGGCGGTACAGCGCCACATAGATCGCGCCAAACAACACCATGCAGGCCGCCATCAGCGGCGTCGAATTCCAAAACAGCAGCGCTGGCACCAGGGAGGTCACGCACAGCATCCACAGATACGGCGCCGTCATCGAATTGCGCCGCGTCATGGCGCGCGCATCCCGGGCACCAATCGCCCAGCGCATGAGGCGGCGGTAGATCAGCGAGTGCAGGTGAATGCCATCCGGTAGCCCGGTCGGCACGGCGCGGATCACCTTGCGGCGGTACATCGAGAACAGCGTCTCGAACACCGGGTAGACGCAGACCATCAGCGGGAACAGCGGCGACACCTCGGGGTTGCGCGCAATCAACAAGATGCCGATCTCGGCGAGATAGAACCCGAGGAAGTAGGCGCCGCCATCTCCCAGGAAGATCAGGCCAGCTGGAAAGTTCCACACGAAGAAGCCCAGGGCCGCCCCCACACCCGCCAGCGCCCACAGCGCCAGCGGGATGTCGCCCACCTGGTAGGCGACATAGGCCATCACCAACAACATCAGGCTGACGCACATGGACGACAGCCCGTTGAAGCCATCGATGATGTTGACCGAATTGGCGACCCCGGCGACGGTGAAGACGGTGGCGATCCACGCGCCAAGCGCCGTCGACACCAGCCAGTCCAGGCCAGGAACGTCGGTCTTCGTGATCGTGGCATCCAGCAGCCAGATGCCCAGGCCGGCAGACACCGCCGTCGCCAGCAAGCGCTTGGCCGGGGAAACCCGCTTGGTCAAGTCCTCCACCAGCCCGGCACCAAAAGCCGGCAAACCGCACAAGAGCAGCAGCGCCCCAAATTTCCAGTCCGCCTTGTTCATCAAGGCCGCCACGCCGATGCAGCACAACAGCCCCGAAAACATCCCCGCTCCGCCGATACGAGGAACCGGTGTGGCATGGAACTTTTGCGGACCGGACAAGTCCGCATCGGCAGACAAATGCGCGTGACTTCGGGACGAGTGGATGACCAGCAAGGTCACCGCCGCTGCGATGAAGAACGACACGAGTAGATAGAGCATTGGGCGAAGTTTAATGATCAGCCGGGCCGGCCACCACCGGCTGGCCTCTAGAATTCGCCGCCGTTTCCCTGGGGCCCAGTGTCGCTGCCGCCCAGCCTTACGCGGACCACCTACGAATGATCGATTTGCGTCTGACTCTAATTTCCGGCCTGATTGCCACGACCCTGCTGGGCGGCCTCACCCAAGCCCACGCCACCGGAGACACGCTCGACGACGACGGCGGCACCGCAAGCACTGGCCCCATCCGGCTCGGCACGCGATCGGCGACCAACTCAGACGAGCCGTCGCGGGCATCCAACAGAGACGAGGCGACGCGCCTCTCCGGCAGAGACGAGGTGAGCAGCAGCGGGCGCACCCGCTCCGGCCTCCCACCCAAACCCACGGCGAGCGAATTTGAAACCTACGCCAGCCAACTGGCGGGCACCCCCATCGAGCGGCTCGGCAGCGACCTGATGCTGTCTGCGTCCAGCGCGGGCAACCTCGAGGCCAATCGCCAGGTGCCACCTGACTACGTCGTCGGCTTGGGCGACGAAATTCAGTTGACGCTGTGGGGCTCCGTCGACGCAGACCTGAGACTGACGGTTGACCGGTCCGGCCGCATCACCATCCCTCGCGTCGGGCCCGTCGTGGTCGCTGGCGTCCGCCAAGCCGAGTTGAACGATCTCCTGACCCGCCGCATCGGGCAGGTGTTCAAGAACTTCCAGCTGAGCGCCGGTCTCGGCCGCCTGCGGGGCATTCGCTTTTACGTCACCGGGTTTGTCGCCAAGCCCGGGGCTTACACCGTCAGCAGCCTGGCCACGGTGATGACCGGCCTGGCCCAATCTGGCGGCCCCTCTGCAGCGGGCAGTTTTCGCAACATTGAACTTCGCCGCAACGGCGCCGTCGTCGGACGCTTCGACCTCTACAACCTGTTGATCAATGGAGACAAGACCGGCGACCTGCCCTTGCAGGCCGACGACGTGCTCCACATCGGCCCCGTCGGCGCGCAGGTGGCCGTGATCGGCAGCGTGAACAAGCCGGCCATCGTCGAACTGAAGCCATCGGATTCCATCGACGACGCCCTCGCCTACGTCGGCGGGCTGTCCACGGTTGCCGACGCCACGCGCCTCACCATCGAACGCCTGAGCGACAGGAATGACCGTCGCGTTGCTGAACTCGAGCTGCCGCGAGACGGCAGCCTGAAAGTTGGCAATGGCGACGTGCTGCGCGCCTTCAACGGCGTGACCGCCGCACTGCCCCAGGCCAAGCAATACAAACGCATTCGCGTTGAAGGCGAAGTGGCCCGACCTGGCGACTACGTGCTGCCGCCAACGAACACCCTTGCCGACGCCGTTCAGGCCGCCGGCGGTTTTACGAGCCAAGCTTTCGTGTTCGGCACCGAGTTCACTCGTGAAAGCGTGCGCAAGGTGCAGGAAGTCCAATACGACCGCGCACTGCGCGATCTGGAAACCGACTTCACCCGCAACACCTCGTCGCAAAAGGTCACGACGGCAGAAAACGCTCAGGCGCTGACGCAAAGTCAGATCAACACCAGCCGCCTCATCGAACGCCTGCGCTCGATTCGCCCCACGGGCCGGATCGTTCTGGACATGAGCGTGTCGGCCTCAAGCCTTCCCAGCCTGCCCATCGAAGATGGTGATCGCCTCTACATTCCGCCTCGCCCCAACACCGTCGGCATCTTCGGCAGCGTGTTCAACGGCGGCAGCTATTTGCTGAAATCCGAAGATTCCGTTGACGACGTCCTGCAACTGGCCGGCGGCCCGACACGTGGCGCCGACACAGAAAGCATCTTCGTGATCCATGCCAATGGCTCGGTACTGAGCGCCCGAAGCACCGGCGGCGGATGGCTCAGCTTCGGCTCACCCATGCGCAATGCCAAAGCATTGCCCGGAGACACCGTCTTCGTACCGGAAGAAATGAACAAGACCTCATTCATGCAAGAAGCGAAGGACTGGACGCAGATCCTCTATCAGTTCGGGCTGGGTGCTGCCGCACTGAAGACCATCAAGAACTGAGCCACAAGCATGCAACCAGAAATCCAGCCGACCGAGATGGGCATGCAAACCTATGCAGAAGTCGATCAAGACGGGATCAGCCTAAGCGAAATCTACGAGGCGACTCGCCCACACTTGCTGAAGGCGGCCATCCTGTCCATTTCAGCGGGCGTCCTCGCCTACGGCGTTGCGCTATTGCTTCCGCCGACGTTCACAGCCCGCACGTCCATCATCAGCCCACAGCAGCAGCAAAATTCCGCAGCGGCAGCCTTAGCCTCGCTCGGCGCGCTCGCTGGATTTGGCGGCGGCGCCGTTAAAAGCCCCGCTGACCAATATGTCGCCATCATGCAAAGCGAGACCGTCAGCAACCGCCTGATCGACCGCTTCAAGCTGATGGACGTGTACGAGGCAAAGTATCGCGTTGACGCGCTGAAAGCACTCGGCAGCAATGTGCGCATCAGCGCCGGAAAAAAGGACGGCCTCATCACCGTCGAGGTTGACGACAAAACTGCTGAGCGCGCCGCGCAGATTGCCAACGCCTATGCAGAGGAATTGCGCTGGGTGAGCAACAACATGGCATTGACTGAGGCGCAGCAGCGACGCAGCTTCTTTGAACAGCAGTTGAAGCAGACCAAGCAAGATCTGCTGAACGCTCAACTGCGCGTACAAAAGACTGGCTTCACATCCGGCGCGCTTAAGAGTGAACCGAGGGCGGCAGCTGAGTCTTACGCCCGCACAAAAGCAGAAATCTCAGCCGCTGAAATCCGAATGGCCATGCTGCGTAAGACTTTGACGGAGAACGCACCGGAAGTACAACAGCAGGCATCCGTACTTGGCAGCTTGCGCACTCAGCTCGCGCAATTGGAGCAGCCGACAAATTCGCCCACGAGTCAGGACTACGTGTCTGCGTTCCGGGAATTCAAATATCAGGAGGCGTTGTTCGACATCTTCGCCAAGCAGTTTGAAGTGGCAAAACTGGATGAAGCCCGCGACGGCACCCTCGTTCAGGTTCTGGATCCCGCCGTGCCACCAGAACGAAAAAGCAAACCGAAACGCTCCATGATCGCCGCCAGCTCAGCCCTGTTGGCGGGGCTGCTGTCGGTCGTCATTTTTGCCTGTCGCGATCTGCGCCGGCGTCGAGTTCCGGCTGCCAACGGGATCGCAGCATAGCCCACCGAGTTTGACGTGCTAAAGTCGCATCTGTTCACCGCCTGAACAAATGCCCTTTGACGGATCCAACCCAGCCTGAGAACGAGCTTGACTACGCCTTGTTGCGGCAGCTCGAAACCAGAACCGACAGCAATCAGCGCGATCTCGCCAAGCGGCTGGGCGTCAGCGTCGGCAAGGTCAACTTCTGCATGCGAGCCGTGATCGACAGGGGTTGGGTAAAGGTCAACAACTTCCGCCGTGCGGACAACAAGCTGGCGTATGCCTACTTGCTGACTCCGAGCGGCGCAGCCGCGAAAATGCGCATGGCCCGTAAGTTCTTGGCGATCAAAGAACAGGAGTTCGAGCAGCTCCAACGGGAAATCGATGCGCTGCGACACGAGGTTTCGGATGACGATGGCGGCCAAGCCGCCTGAGACAAGTACATAAAAAGAATCATAGGTAGGAATCCGGGATGCACATCGTCACCATCAGCAGTGGCAAGTCGTATGAGGCCAAGGCCGGGGAAGCCCTGCTGGACGCCGCGCTACGCCAGGGTGTGGTGCTGGATTACAGCTGCCGCACCGGCCGCTGCAGCTCGTGCAAGGGTCGCGTGCGCTCCGGCGAGACCGTCGCCAAGCATGACGAGCTGGGGCTGAGCGCCGAGGACAAGGCCAACGGCTTCATCCTCACCTGCGTGCGCGAAGCCTGCGGGCCCGTCGAACTCGAGATCGGCGATCTCGGCGACGTCGTGCTGCCCGAGGCCAAGACCCTGCCTTGCCGCATCCAGTCTATCGAACGACTGTCCCACGACGTCGCACGCGTGACGCTGCGCCTACCGCCGACCGCGGCGCTGGACTTCCTACCCGGTCAGTACATCGACGTCATTGGCGCTGAAGGCCTGCGCCGCAGCTACTCGGTAGCCAATGCGCCGCGCGCAGACAAACTCATAGAGCTGCACATCCGCGAGGTGCCGGACGGTGCGATGAGCCGCTACTGGTTCCAACATGCCGAAGCCAACGACCTGTTACGCTTGCGCGGACCGTTGGGCACCTTCTTCCTGCGCGGCCAGACGGGCAAGGATCTGGTGCTACTGGCAACGGGCACGGGTATCGCGCCGGTGAAGGCCATCCTCGAAGGTCTCGCGACGCATTCGGCGGAGGCCCAGCCGCGTAGCGTGACCGTCTACTGGGGCGGCCGTCATCGCGAGGATCTCTACTGGCAGCCAGGCGGTTTTGACTCGCTCACCGCCTTCCGTTTCGTCCCGGTGCTTTCACGCGCTACGGATGGTTGGACGGGCGAGCGCGGCCATGTACAAGACGTGATGCTGCGCCAGCACCCCGATCTGGCGGACACGCTGGTCTACGCCTGCGGCTCCGACGCCATGATCCACGGCGCACAGGCAAAGCTGCATGCAGCCGGGCTGCCCGAGCGCCAATTCCATTCCGACGCCTTTGTGTGCTCGGCCGCGACCTGACCGTCAATCTTCTCGATCCAACGATCCCGATCCGATAGGACCTTCCCCATGAAAGCAGTGATCCTGGCCGGCGGCCTCGGCACCCGACTGAGCGAAGAGACGGCCACCCGTCCAAAGCCGATGGTCGAGATCGGCGGCAAGCCGATCCTGTGGCACATCCTCAAGATGTACTCGCATCACGGCGTGAACGACTTCGTGATCTGCTGCGGCTACAAGGGCTACGTCATCAAGGAGTACTTCGCCAACTACTTCCTGCACATGTCCGACGTCACCTTCGACATGCGCAGCAATCGCATGGAAGTCCATCACAAGCGCGCCGAGCCATGGAGCGTCACGCTGGTGGACACCGGTGACGAGTCCATGACCGGCGGCCGCCTGCGCCGCGTGGCGGACTACGTGCGCAACGAGGAGGCCTTCTGCTTCACGTACGGCGACGGCGTCGGCGACATCGACATCGGCGCGACGATTGACTTCCACAAGAGCCACGGCAAGGCCGCGACCCTCACCGCCACGTATCCGCCGGGCCGTTTCGGCGCGCTGGACATCCACGACCGTCAGGTGAAGAGCTTTAAGGAGAAGCCCAAAGGCGACGGCGCCATGATCAACGGCGGCTTCTTTGTGCTCTCGCCGCGCGTGCTGGACTATCTCTCCAGCGACGCGGACATCTGGGAACAGGAGCCGCTGCAGGGCCTGGCGGCCGACGGCCAGCTAATGGCCTGCGAGCATCAAGGTTTCTGGCAACCGATGGACACGCTGCGCGACAAGCACTTGCTGGAAGAGCTGTGGGCATCCGGCAAGGCACCGTGGAAGCAGTGGGACTGACCCGACCATGCAGCAGACCAATCCCGAGTTCTGGCGCGGCAAGCGCGTCCTGCTGACTGGCCACACCGGCTTCAAGGGCAGCTGGCTGAGTTTGTGGCTGCAGTCCATGGGCGCAAACCTGCGCGGCGTGGCCCTGGCCCCGCCCACCGAGCCGGCACTGTTCGACGTCGCCTGCGTGGCCGACGGCATGGAGCACCGCATCGCCGACATCCGCGACTTCGCTGCGGTGAACGCGCAGATGGACGAGTTTCAACCGGAGATAGTCATCCACATGGCGGCCCAGCCGCTGGTGCGGCTGTCCTATCACCAGCCAATCGAGACCTACGCCACCAACGTGATGGGCACCGTGCACGTGCTCGAGGCGGCACGCCACGCCGGCTCGGTCAAGGCCATCGTCAACGTCACGACGGACAAGTGCTACGAGAACCGCGAGTGGGTCTGGGGCTACCGCGAAGACGAGCCCATGGGCGGCCACGACCCCTACTCCAACAGCAAGGGCTGCGCTGAACTGGTCAGTTCGGCCTACCGCAAGTCCTTCCTGAAGGATGCCGGCATCGCGATGGCCACGGCCCGCGCCGGCAACGTCATCGGCGGCGGCGACTGGGCGCTGGACCGGCTGCTGCCGGACATCCTGCGCGCACTGCAGGACAAGCAGCCGGTGCTGATCCGCAACCCGCACGCGATCCGCCCGTGGCAGCACGTGCTGGAGCCGCTGTCGGGCTATCTGTTGCTGGCCGAGCGCCTGTACACGCACGGCCAGGCCGACGCCGAGGGCTGGAACTTCGGCCCGCGCGACGAGGACGCCCGCCCCGTGCAATGGATCGTCGAGCACCTATGCGAGTCCTGGGGCGATGGCGCTTCCTGGACGCTGCAGCCAGGCAACCATCCCCACGAAGCCAGCTTCCTGAAGCTGGACATCTCCAAGGCGCGTCAGCGTCTGCAATGGGCACCGCGCTGGTCGCTCGATACAGCGCTCAAGCACATCACCGACTGGCATCAGGCCTGGCTTTCTGGCCAGGACATGCGCGCCCTCTGCCTGAATCAAATCTCTCAATACCGATCCGACGTATGACCACCTCCACCGTCAACTTCCAGCCGCAGCTCGACAAGCTGCGCAGCCAGATCAGCGAGCTGGTCCAGCAATACGCCGACATCGCCTACGCCCCCAAGCCCTTCGTGCCCGGCCAGAGCGCCGTGCCGGTCTCGGGCAAGGTGATCGGCGCCGGTGAACTGAAGATGATGGTCGACGCCTCGCTGGACGGCTGGCTCACCACCGGCCGATTCAACGCCATGTTTGAACAGCGCCTGGCTGCCTTCCTGGGCGTGAAGTACCTGATCACGGTGAACTCCGGCTCGTCGGCCAACCTGGTGGCCTTCTCGGCGCTGACCAGCCCCAAGCTGGGCGAGCGCGCGATCAAGGAGGGCGACGAGGTCATCGGCGTGGCGGCCGGCTTCCCAACCACCGTCAACCCGATCGTGCAGTTTGGTGCCGTGCCGGTGTTTGTTGACGTCGACCTGGCCACGCACAACATCGATGCCAGCAAGATCGAGGCGGCCATCACGCCCAAGACCAAGGCCATCATGCTGGCCCACAGCCTGGGCAATCCGTTCAACCTGGACGTGGTGACGGCGCTGTGCAAGAAGTACAAGCTGTGGCTGGTCGAGGACTGCTGCGACGCACTGGGTGCGACCTACAACGGCCAGATGGTCGGCACCTTCGGCGACATCGGCACGCTGAGCTTCTACCCGGCCCACCACATCACCATGGGCGAAGGCGGCGCAGTGTTCACCAACAACGCCGAGCTGAAGCTGATCGCCGAGTCCTTCCGCGACTGGGGCCGCGACTGCTACTGCCCGCCCGGCAAAGACAACACCTGCGACAAGCGCTTCTGCTGGACCAAGGAACAGCTGGGCGGCGACCTGCCGGACGGCTACGACCACAAGTACACGTACAGCCACCTGGGCTACAACCTGAAGATCTCGGACATGCAGGCTGCCTGCGCGCTGGCGCAGATGGACCGCGTCGAGGAATTCATCGCCAAGCGCCGCGCCAACTTCGCCTACCTGAAGGCCAAGCTGGCCGGCGTGGCGGATTTCCTGCACCTGCCGGAAGCGACGCCCAATTCCGAGCCCTCGTGGTTCGGCTTCCCGCTGATCGTCAAGGACAGCGCCGGCGTAAAGCGCGCGGACCTGATCGACTTCCTGGAGGAGAACAAGATCGCCACGCGCCTGCTGTTCGCCGGCAATCTGACGAAGCAGCCCTACATGGCAGGTCGCAACTACCGCGTCAGTGGCGATCTCACCAACACCGACGTCGTGATGAACCAGACCTTCTGGCTGGGCACCTTCCCGGCGCTGGGCCAGGAGCAACTGGACTACATCGCCGGCAAGCTGGACGAGTTCTTCGGCGTGAACTTCTGATCCGGACACGACCAGGATGCGCATCCTCCTGACCGGCCCCGGCGGCTTCCTCGGCAGCGCGCTGGCCTGTTACTGGGCCGGACGCGGCCATGCGCTGACCCTGCTGGCGCGGCCCAGTTCCCGGCTGGAGCGGCTAGAAGGCCTGCTCGACGGGACCGCGGTCCGCGTGCTTCGCGCGACCACCCCCGGGGAGGTGGCCGCCGCGGTCCGCGAGGCGGCGCCGGAGGCCATCGTGCACACGGCCTGCTCGTACGGCCGCAAGGGGGAGAACGCGCTGGACGTGATGAGCACCAACCTCGTGCTGGGCACCGCCCTGCTGCAGGCCGTGCTGGACGGCACGAGCCGCGAGGGCACGCCTGTCAGCGTGCTGAACACCGGCACGGTGCTGGCGCCCGAGGTCAGCCTGTACGCGCTGAGCAAGACCCAGTTCTCGGCCTGGGGCGCCGCGCTGGCCGCGTCCTCGCCGCAACGGCTGCGCTTCATCGACCTGCGCTTGCAGCAGATGTACGGTCCCGGCGACGACCGCTCCAAGTTCACCACGCACGTCATCGAGGCCTGCCGGCGCAACGAGCCGCGGCTGGCGCTGACACCCGGCGAGCAGCGCCGCGACTTCATCCACATCGACGATGTCGTGCGCGCGTATGACCGCATCCTCGAGCGGAGAGAGGACTTCGCCGCGAGTGACGCGATCGACGTCGGCTCCGGCGAAGCCGTCACGATGCGTGCCTTCGTCGAGCTCGCCAAGGCGGTGACCGGCGCGTCCACGTCGCTGGACTTCGGCGCGGTCCCGTATCGCGCCAACGAGGCCATGCTGTGCGTGGCCGAAACGGCGCGACTACGCGGCCTGGGCTGGTCGCACAAGGTGTCGCTCGCCGACGGCCTGGCGCGCATGGGCGCGGCGTCCGATCCGGAGCGCTGAGCCGCCCCGCCCCTCGATCTTCGAATCCACTGAGCGAAACTCACCCATGAAACTCCTGATCACCGGCGGCTGCGGCTTCCTGGGCTCAAACCTGGCGGCCCACGCCCTGTCTCAAGGCATCGAGCTGTGCGTGTTCGACAGCCTCTATCGCCACGGCTCGCAAAGCAATCTGCAGTGGCTGCGCGACCAGGGCAACTTCGAGTTCGTGCACGGCGACGTCCGCAATGCCAATGACGTGCAGCGTGCGATCGCGCGGGTGAAGCCCGACGCAATCTTCCATCTGGCGGGCCAGGTCGCGATGACCACATCGATTGCGGATCCGCGCATGGACTTCGAGGTCAACGCGCTGGGCACGCTGAACTTGCTGGAAGCCGTGCGCGCGCATGCGCCGGAAGCGGTCGTGATCTATTCGTCGACCAACAAGGTCTACGGCGACCTGGAGCAGTACCAGTACCGCGAGACAGACACCCGCTACGTCTGCGTCGACCAGCCCGATGGCTTCGACGAACAGACGCCGCTGGACTTCCACTCGCCCTACGGTTGCTCCAAGGGTTCGGCAGATCAGTACCTGCGCGACTACCACCGCATCTTCGGCCTGAAAACCGTGGTGTTCCGCCACTCGTCGATGTACGGCGGCCGCCAGTTCGCGACTGCGGACCAGGGCTGGATCGGCTGGTTCTGCCAGATGGCCGCGGAAACGCGTGCCGGCCTGCGCCAGGCGCCATTCACGATCTCCGGCAACGGCAAGCAAGTGCGCGACGTACTGCACGGCGAGGACATGATCTCTCTGTACTTCAGCACGCTGAAGCACGCCGACGCCGCTGCCGGCCAGGCCTTCAACATCGGTGGCGGCATCGCCAACAGCCTGTCCCTGCTGGAGTTGTTCGGGCTGCTGGAAGCCGAGATCGGCCAGCCGCTGCAGTACACCAAGCTGCCCCCGCGCGAGAGCGATCAGCGCGTGTTCGTCGCGGACATCGGCAAGATGGAGCGGCTTACCGGGTGGAAGCCGCAGGTCAGCGCACAGCAGGGCGTCTCGCGCATGCTGGCGTGGACCTCCAGCATGCTCGCCGCCGCCTGATGAGTTCGAGAACCGCTGTCCTGGCCGGCTGGCTGGCTCGCCTCGTGGTCGTGGCCTGCGGGCTACTGAACACGCGGCTGCTGCTGTCCATCATGGCGGTGCCCGACTACGCAGCCTATGCCATCGTCATCTCGCTGGGCCCGTGGGTGAACCTAGTCAACCTCGGGCTGCCCAACACGGCGCAGAACGAGATCGCCGAGCGCCGCGCCAAGGGTGAGGACTTCGATGTCCTGCGCCAGAACGTGGTGAACGCCGCCGCGCTCGGCGCGCTGGCCTTCGGCGTATTCAGTTGGCCGCTGGGCGAGGCGCTGCGTCACACCGTGCTGTCGGGCTACGGCGGCCTGTCGGTGACAGGCATCGCGCTGATGTGTTTCGGCCTGAGCCTCAACGGGCTGGGCATGGTGGCCAACCAGGTGCTGTTCGCGCTGCACCGCAGCTTCTGGCCCAACGTGATGCCGGGTGTCCAGGCGCTGGCCACGACGGTGCTGCTGCTGATCTTCCAGGCTTCCGGCCGCGGCGGCCTGGATTGGGCCGCGCTGAGCTTCGCGCTGCCCGCAGTGCTGTCCTTCGTGCTGATGGCGCGGGTAGCCCAGGCGCGACCATCTCGGGGTGTCGACCTGGCGCTGCTGCTCGAGGTGCTGCGCCGTAGCCGCTCGTTCCTGCTGCTGGCCTTCCTCGCCGCAGCAACGCTGTCGGTGGATTACATCGTCATGGCCCGCATGCTCACTGGTCCGGACGTGGTCGAGTACAGCTTGGCCGGCAAGGTCTTCGCCGTGCTGCTGTCGGTGCACGCGGTCCTGGTGGCGACGTCCTGGACCGGCCTGTCAGACGCCCACTATCAGGGCGAACCCCGCCTAGTGCGTCAGCGGATCGCGCGACTGCTGATCGTGGGCATGGGCGTCGTGCTGCTGCCCTCAGCCGCAATCCTGGCGCTCAAGGAGCCCATCTTCGCGTTGATCACCGGGCGTCATGACTTCACCATGTCGAGCACCTTGCTCGGCGCCTGGGCGCTGTACCTGGTGCTGCGCGTGTGGTGCGACACCTTCGCGCTGGCTCACATGAGCGCAGGCCGCCTAGCGCTGCTCAATGGCTACATCCCGTTCCAGGCGGCGATCAGCATCGGCGCGCAGATCTTCCTGGGCCACCGCTTCGGCGCGATCGGGGTGATGCTCGGCCTGTGCGCCTCTTTCATGCTCACCGCCGCGTGGATCCTGCCCATGCGTTTCCTTCAGCAGACCCGCCCTGTTCCCGCGCTGCCATGACCTCTGACACGACCCCGACCGTCCGTCCGATCATCTCGATCGCGATCCCAACCTACAACCGATCGCGCCGTCTCGAGGACACGCTCGCGCGCCTGAGCACCCATCCGGAGATCTTCGAGGACTGGTTGGAGGTCGTCGTCTCCGACAACGCGTCCACCGACAACACGCCCGAGGTCGTCGCCGCTTTCAGCGAGCGCACAGGGAAGGCGGTGCGCTTCGGCCGCAACGCCAGCAACGTAGGCATCGACGGCAACATCCACGCGGTCTCGCACCTGGCCACGGGCCGCTACCTCCTGCTGATGTCCGACGACGACCTGCTTCTGACCGGCGCGCTGACCCGGCTGCGCGAGCTCGTGCAGACCACGCCCGACCTGCTCTTCTGCTTCGTCAACGGCGGCTCGTTCCAGGGCACCTACGACCCGAGCGCGAAATTGCCGCCGCTGGTGCCGCTGTCGCAGCCGCTCGTGACGCGTGATCCCAACGAGCTGCTGACCACGATCGGCGTGTGGTCGACATTCATCTCCTCGTTCTTCGTCGATCGTCAGGCCTGGCAGAACGTGCCGGCGCCGGAGTCGTTCATCGGCTCGGACATCTACCTGACCCACATCCTGTTCCGGCTGTTGGCAGCGGAGCGTGGCCGCCCCTGCGTGATCACCTCGGAGCAGCTGCTGGCCGCGCGCGGCGAGTACGGCGGCAGCTTCCGGGTCTTCCACGCGTTCGGCTACAGCCTGCTGAGCCTGCTGACCCGCGATGCGCCGGCCCTGGGGCTGGACCCACGCGCGATGCGTCGGATCAAGCTCGGCATCATCCGGCGCGCGCTGCCGCCAATGGTGCTGATGATCCGGCGCGGCGGCGCCCAGCGCCGTGCGCTGAACCTGCAAGAGCTGCAATCGCTCCTGCGCTTCACGTGGTGGGAGCCGCTCGCATGGGTCTTCCTACTGCCTGTCGCGCTACTGCCCAACACCGTCGTGGAAGGGCTGATGCGCCTGAAGGGCAAGCTCTTCAAGCGCTCGGTCTTCGCCTGACCCTCCAGCGACGGTCTACGATGCATCCGCTGACCCACTTCCTGTCGCGCGTGTCCGCGCGCCTGGGCCGGTCCTGGGAGCGTGCCGCCTCGCGCTGGCATGCGGGCCGCTTCGCCGCCTGCGGGCCGGGGGCGCTCATCCGCGCGCCGCGCGTGATCGTGGGCGGTCGCCACATCCACATCGGCGCCGGATTCGACTCATTCCCCGGCCTGCGCATCGAGGCCTTCGACCGCCACCTGGACAAGCACTTCACCCCGCGCATCACCATCGGCGACCGGGTCAGCATCAACTACGACTGCCACATCGGCTGCGTCGACCGCATCAGCATCGGCAACGATGTGCTGATGGCCAGCCGGGTCTACATCTCCGACCACAGCCACGGCGCGCCGGACTATCACGATATCGAGGTCGCGCCCTCCGCGCGCAAAGTGTTCTCCAAGGGGCCGGTCGTCATCGAGGACGGTGCCTGGATCGGCGAAGGCGTGTGCATCCTGCCGGGCGTGCGCATCGGCCGCCACGCCATCGTCGGCGCCAACGCGGTCGTGACCCGCGACGTGCCCCCCTACACCATCGTCGGCGGCGTGCCCGCCCGCCACCTCAAAACCCTGTCCCCCGGCGAGCGTCCCGCCCCGTCGATCACGCCATGATCCACATCTTCACCATCACCGCCAAGAACTACCTGAGCCTCGCGCTGACGCTGGGCCAGTCGGTCGCCCGTCACCATCCCGAGGCGCGGTTCACCGTCTGCGTGGCCGATGGCATCGACGGCATCGCGCTGAACTACGAGCATCCCGGCCATCGACTGCTGGACGCCCGCGACACGCTGCCCGCCGGCACCTTCGACGACATGGCGTTCAAGTACGACGTAACCGAGTTCTGCACCTCGTTCAAGCCGGCGACGTTCAAGCACATCTTCGCCACCGAGGCGGACACCGAGCTGGTCCACTATATGGACCCGGACACGCGCCTGTACAGCCGCCTCGACCCGATCACCGCGGACACACCGACCAAGACGCTCTACCTGGCGCCGCACCTGCTCGACTGCGACGTCGCGGACGGCAATCCGTATCCCGAGTTCCATCACTTGTGGGAAGGCATCTTCAACCTCGGCTACTGCGCGATCCGCCGCACGCCGGCGATGCCGCTGGTGCTGGATTGGTGGGACGCGCGCCTGCGCGAATACTGCTACGCCGACCATGTCGACGGTCTGCACACCGACCAGAAGTGGATGGACTACGCGCCGGTCTATTTCCGCGACGACCTCGTCATCATCGAACACTACGGCGCGAACGTTTCCCACTGGAACCTGATCGAGCGCCCGCTGACGCGCGTGGACGGCGAGTACCGCGCCGGCCGCAACGCGCTGATCTTCTTCCACTTCTCCGGCTTCGACTTCAAGGGCACCGCGCTCAACAAATACGTGCCCAAGGAAGCCCAGGGCGCCTACACCGACGGCCTGCTGACCGACTTCGCCGCCGACTACCGCGCCGCCGTCAAGGCCAACGGCTACGACACGCTCATCCAGATTCCCTACGGCTTCGCGCGCTTCGACGACGGCACGCCGGTCTCCAAGGCCCAGCGCCGCCTGTACCGCGAGTTCGTGAAGGCGACGCCGGTGCAGCGTCCCTTCTCCAGCGCCGGCGTGTTCTATGCCGCGCTGCGCGACGGCGCCCTGCTCGACCGCAGCGCCGCCGCCGCGGCCAACTACTCGAAGGCCACGGTCTCCGACATGGACGGCAAGCTCCGCACCGTCAGCCGCGCGATGCGCTGGATGCTGAAGCTGCTGGGCTTCCGCCGCTATGCGCAACTGGTCAAGCTGTTCAGCTTCCTGGGCCGCATGGAGAACCACCGCTTCCTGCTGCAGCGTCCGCGCTGATCCGGCGCTCCCATCGGCCCGCCCTTCCCGCTCCACCGTCTCGATGACCAGCGACGATCGCCAGCCCCTCGCGCCGCAGCGCGGCCGCTACTTCATGCGGCACCGCGGCTTCAACCTGCTCTTCCGCAGCGTGGACGCGCTGCTGCGCGCGCTCGTTCCGCGTTGCGCGCCCTCGCCGCGGCCGGTGCGCCGCATCCTGATCGCCAACGGCGCGCATCTGGGCGACATCGTGCTGTCCACGGCCATCCTTCCCGTGATCAAGGCCGCGTACCCGGACGCCCGCATCGGCATGCTGGTGGGCGGCTGGGCCGGACCGGTGGTGAAGAACCATCAGCTGGTCGACTGGGTGCATCGCCTGGATCACTGGCGCCTGAACCGCGCGGCGCTGTCGACACGGGCCAAGATCCAGCACTGGTGGCGCACCCGTCGCCAGGCGCTGCGAGAGATCCGGGCGCGCGACTATGACGTCGCCCTTGATCTCTACTTCTACTTCCCGAACTCGGCCGCGCTGCTGTGGCAGGCCGGCATCCCCACTCGCATCGGATACACCAGCGCCGGCCTGGGCCCGCTGCTGACGGAGTCACTGGATATCGACATGGCCGCCAGCCGACGCTCCATCGTCGATTTCCACCTGGACCTGGTCCGCCGGATTCCCGGCATTGGCACGGCCCGTGCCGAACTGGCCGTTCCCAACATTCCCCGCTCACCGGTGGACCTTGAGAAAATCATCGGGCCCGGGAACTATGTTGTGCTGCACCTGGGCTCAGGCTCCGCGCTCAAGGACTGGCCGGAGTCGTCCTGGGCCATGCTGGCGCGCCAGTTCCTAGCGCAGGGCCGGCGACTGGTGCTCACCGGCACCGGCACCCGCGAGAAGGAGAAGATCGAGCGCTTCCGCCGCGAGGTGCCCGACACCCTGGACCTGTGTGATCGCCTCAAATGGAACGAATTCGTCGAAATCATCGCGCATGCCAGCCTGCTGGTGGCCAGCGACTCGGTGGCCGCGCACATCGCCGCGGCGGTCGATACGCCGGCCGTGGTCACCGGCCATGGCATGACAAACCTGCACCTGTGGCGCCCGGCCAGCCCACGGGCCGTGGTGTTGATGCAGGCCGTTCCCTGCGCTCCCTGCTATCGCAACGGCGGCTGCTCGACGATGGCCTGCTTGCGCGAACTGGCTCCCTCCACCGTCCAGGCCGCGTGCGACGCGTTGCTGGCCGCGCCAGCCGCCGTTCCGGCGGCCTGATCGCGCATTGACGCGAGCCCTCTCACCCCGCCAAGTGTCAAGATGAACACACTCTTCCAACACAACCTAACCCAGCATCTGGCCCTGTTCAACCGCCTCGCCGACCTCGACGACAGCGTCATGGCCGCCGCGCGCCTCGTCACTGCAAGCTTGCGCCACGGCGGCAAGCTAATGGTCTGCGGCAACGGCGGCTCGGCCGCCGACAGCCAGCACATTGCCGCCGAGTTTACCGGCCGCTTCATCGAGGACCGCAAGCCGCTGGCCGCGATGGCGCTGAGCACCGACACCTCGGCGCTGACCTGCATCGGCAACGACTACAGCTTCGCGGAAGTCTTCTCGCGCCAGGTGGCCGGTCTGGGCCGCGCGGGCGACTGCCTGATCGGCATCTCCACGTCGGGCAACTCCGGGAACATCATCCGCGCCGTGGAAGTGGCCCGCGCCGCCGGGATCACCACCATCGGCCTGCTCGGTCGCGACGGCGGAAAGCTGGCCGCGCTCTGCGATCACGCCATCGTCGTGCCGGACCGCGTCACCGCGCGCATCCAGGAGGCGCACATCCTGATCGGCCACACGATCTGCGGCGCCGTCGAGCAGCAGCTCGGCCTGGCGCCGCTGCCCGAGGACTTCGCATGACGCCGAGCCGCGAGCGACTCGCCGCCTGCCGCGTGCTGGTGGTCGGCGACGCGATGCTGGACCGCTACTGGTTCGGCTCCGTCGACCGCATCTCGCCCGAGGCCCCGGTGCCGGTGGTAAGCGTGCGTCGCGAGGAAGACCGCCTGGGCGGCGCCGCCAACGTCGCGCTCAACGTCAGCCGTCTGGGCGCTGCGTCGACGCTGCTGACGGTGGTCGGCGACGACGCGCCGGCCGCCACGCTGCAATCGCTGCTCGAGCGCGAGGGCATTTCGGCGCTGCTGGGCCGCGATGCCCAACTGACGACAATCGTCAAACTGCGGGTGATCGGACAGTCCCAGCAATTGCTGCGCGTGGACTTCGAAAGCACGCCGGACCACGAGGTGCTGGCCCGCATGCTGTCGGACTTCGAGGTCGCGCTGGCCGGCTGCGACGTGGTGCTGTTCAGCGACTACGGCAAGGGCGGCCTGACCCATATTCCGCGCATGATCGGACTGGCCCGCCAGGCCGGCAAGCCGGTGCTGGTCGACCCGAAGGGAAGCGACTATTCGCGTTACGCCGGCGCCACCGTGATCACGCCCAACCGCGCCGAGCTGATCCAGGTGATCGGGCGCTGGCGCGACGAGGCCGATCTGATCGAGCGCGCGACGCGCCTGCGCGAGGAACTGCGCTTGGACGCGCTGCTGCTGACGCGTTCCGAAGAGGGTATGAGCCTCTTCGACGGCGCCGCCGAACCGCTGAACGTGGCGGCCCGGGCCCGCGAGGTGTTCGACGTCACCGGTGCGGGCGACACCGTGATCGCCACGCTCGCCGCCATGCTCGGCTGCGGCATGTCGCTGCGCGAGGCGGTGCCCGTGGCCAATCGCGCCGGGGGCATCGTGGTGGGCAAGTTCGGCACCGCCACAGTCAGTTACGAGGAGCTGTTCGCATGAAAGTCGTGGTCACCGGCGCCGCCGGTTTCATTGGCGCCAACATCGTCCGCGGGCTCAATGCCCTGGGCATCGTCGACGTCATCGCCGTCGACGACCTGAGCGACGGCCCCAAATACCGCAACCTGCTCGGCGCGCGGATCTCCGATTACTTCGACAAGAACGAGTTCTACGAGCGGTTCGCGCGCGGCGAGTTCGGCCGCGTCGAGGCGGTCATGCACGAGGGCGCCTGCTCCGACACCATGGAGCACGACGGCCGCTTCATGATGGAGACCAACTACCGGTGCTCCAAGACGCTGCTGGACGCCTGCATGGCGCAGGGCACCCGGCTGCTGTACGCGTCCTCCGCCGCCACCTACGGCGCCAGCGAGACCTTCCGCGAGGAACCCGAGTTCGAGCGGCCGCTGAATGTCTACGGCTACTCCAAGCTGCTGTTCGACAACGTCGTTCGCCGCATGCTGCCGAGCGCCCCGCATCAGGTGGCGGGCTTCCGCTACTTCAATGTCTACGGCCCGCGCGAGCAGCACAAGGGCCGCATGGCCTCGGTGGCTTACCACCACTACCAGCAGTTCAAGGCCAACGGCCAAGTCAGGCTCTTCAGCGAATACCGCGGTTACGGCCCCGGCCAGCAGGAGCGCGACTTTGTCTTCGTTGACGACCTAGTCGCGGTCAAGCTCTGGTTCCTGCAGCATCCTGAAGCACGCGGCATCTTCAACCTGGGCACCGGCCGCGCCCAGCCGTTCAACGACGTGGCGCTGGCCAGCGTCAATGCAGCGCTGTCGCTGCGTGGCGAGCCCACCCGTCCGATGGCCGACCTCGTGCGCGACGGTCTGGTCGAGTACATCGACTTCCCCCAGGCCCTCGTGGGCAAGTACCAGTGCCACACACAGGCCGACCTGAGCCGGCTGCGCGCGGTGGGCTGCGACCATGTCTTCACCGACGTGTCGGCGGGCGTGGACCGCTACGTGCGCTGGCTGCATGCCAGCGAGTCGGACCCGACGGGGAGCGTATGACCCAGGCGCTGCTGGACAAGATCGTTCTGGACGACGCCACGATCGAGGCCCGCGTGGCCGAGCTGCCCGGCCCGATCGTGTTCACCAACGGGGTGTTCGACATCCTGCACCGCGGGCACGTCAGCTACCTCCAGGCCGCACGCGACCTGGGCGGATCGCTGGTGCTGGGGCTCAACAGCGATGCATCAGCTCGCCAACTTGGCAAGGGACCGGACCGGCCGCTGAACGCGGAACTGGACCGCGCGTTCGTGCTGGCGGGCCTGTCGTCAGTGTCGCTGGTTGTGTTCTTTGACGAGCGCACGCCGGTCTCGCTGCTGCGCCGCGTACGTGCCGACATCTACGTAAAGGGCGGTGATTACGACATGGAGTCGCTCGAGGAAACCACCGTGGTGCGGTCCTGGGGCGGCCGCTCGCTGGCCATTCCGTTCGTCGACGGCTATTCCACGACCTCGCTGGTACGCCGCATCCGGGGGAACGGCGTATGAAGCGCGCCGCGTTCCTGGACCGCGATGGGGTGATCAACCAGGATCGTGCGTACGTGCACTGCTGGGAGGACTCCGAATTCGTGCCCGGCGCGCCGCTGGCCGCCGTCTATCACCGCTCACATCATCCGTCGGGCCGTGTCGCGGCGCTCACGCTGGACTGCGACTGCCGCAAGCCCGCGCCCGGCTTGCTGCTGCGCGCAGCGCGCGAGCATGGGCTGCCCCTCACCGAATCGATGATGGTCGGCGACAAGCCGTCGGACATTGCGGCGGCGCGAGCCGCCGGCGTCGGCCGTGCCTACCTTGTGGCGTCGAACAATGTGGAGGCTCCCACCGGCGGCGCGGACGAGGAGGCGGTCGGGGCCGATGGGGCCTTCACGTCGCTTGCCCACTGCGTCGACCACTTGCTGGCCGCGCAGGTCTGAAACGACTGCCCCGGTCCAGCCCCTCAGGATCAGAAGAGCCTCAAGAGAACCGCCGCCATGCCCCACCTCGAGCACACTGCCGCTGACGCGCCCCGGCTGCCAGTCCACGGCGGACTCGCGCACCGTGTCATTCTGCACGGCGCCTCTCTGCTGCTGGCGTCGGTGCTTTTGGTGGCGACGATGCTGACGCAGATCGTCGGCCTGGGTGGCGATCCGATCGACACGGACCTGGCGGTGGCACTCGGCGCGCTTTGCTCGACGATGTTCGCGGTGCGCGCTCTGTACAGCCGCGCCGAACGCTTCTTGTTCTCGCCGACCTTCTGGCTGCTGGTGACCTTCCTGTTCTATTTTGTGCTCAAGGCCTTGGACATGGCCGGCAAGGACTCAGTGACGCCCACCCTGATCAAGGCGCTGTGGCTGTGCACGCTGTTCCTGATCACCTATGGCGGCGTCTATGCGTGGACCGATGCCAGCCTCCGAGCGCGGGAGCCGGCCCGTGCGCTGGTGCGCTTCGAGGCGGAGATCCCGCGCGGCGCCGAATGGACCTTGCTGGTCATCTACGCAGGTTTCAAGCTGCTGGGAATCGTGCTGCTGGCTTCGGCCGGCGGCGGTGACGCGCTTGAGGTCGCAGCGGCGACGCAGAACACCGGCGCGGCCTACCTCTACCGGATTCCTGCGGTCGGCAACGTGGTCCTGCTAGCGCTCCTGTTCAACGCATTCAAGAACAACCGCGGCTGGACCGTGATGGCGCTTGCGCTCGCGGCCTACTTGGTCGAGGCCGTGCTGTCCACGAGTCGGCTGTCGCTGGTGATGGTGGTGCTGTGGACCGCCTTCCTGTATCACCGCTACCGTCATCCGATCTCGCTGGGCCGCGTCGCGCTCATCGGTGTGCCGCTGGTGCTGGTGGTCGTGATGTTCGGATACGCGCGCAACATCGAGGTCGGCTCCGCAGCCGCCTATGTGGAGGCTGCCTCCGCGCTGGCCCAGGAACCGACGCTGGTCAGCGACCTGTTCCTTCAGCGCCTGGACATGCTGCCCGAGATGGTGATCGCGCTCGACCTGCATCAGGCAGGCGTGCTGCCCGACCTCCATGGCGGCTCCTATGCGTACGCGTTCATGCACTCGATCCCGCGCAGTCTGTGGGAAGGCAAGCCGCTGCTGACCGCCGCGCTGGTGACCTCGCAAACGCACCCCGGCGCCTTCGCCGACGGCGTCAACATCTTCCCGTCCATCATCGTCGAGGGCTACCTGAACCTGGCGCTGGCGGGCGTGATCCTGTCGGGCGCGCTGGTGGGATTCTTCTCGCGGCAGCTCGAACGCGCCATCGCAGCGGACCGCCTGGTGCCCAGCGTGTGGGCGCTCTCGATGTTCACCTTCCCGATGGCCTTGTTCAACGAAGGCGTGCACAGCAACTTCACCGGTGCGCTGCTCTACACGACCGCGCTGAACGCCGTGCTGTACCAGATCCTCCTGTTCTTCGGTGCCCTGAAGCGCCGACGTTTCTCCCCGTGATCCACCTCAACGGCAAGTTCCTCGCCCAACGCACGACCGGTGTCCAGCGCTTCGCGCGCGGCGTGGTCACCGCCCTGGATCGCAGCCTGCAGTCGACGCCGTGCGGTCAGGACGTCGAACTGCTGCTGCCGCCCGCCGCCACGCCCATTGAGGGCCTGCAAGTGATCCGCCAGCGCGTGATCGGCATGCCCGGGAGGTCGCTCACCGCGTGGGAGCAACTGGAGCTGCCACGCCGTGCCAGAGGCGGCACGCTACTGTGTCTGTCGGGCTCGGCGCCGTTCTTCGCGGGCGACTGCTTGCCCACCATCCACGATGCAGCCGTCTACCGCTATCCGCAGGCCTACTCGCGGCCCTTCGTCACCTGGTACCGACTGCTGTTCGCGCGGCGCGCCAGGCGTTCGCCCCTGGTCCTGACGGTCTCCGAATCGTCGGCACGTGACCTGGCGCCGCATCTGCCGCGCACCACCTTTCGCGTGGTACCCAATTCCGCCGAGCACATCACCGCCCAACTGGCCGACACGTCGGTGTTGGAGCGGCTGCAGCTGTCTCCGCGCGGCTTCCTGCTCGCGGTCGGCAGCCTCAATCCGACCAAAAACTTCGGCCGGCTGATCAAGGCCTACGCGACCTCGGCGCTGGCCGATCGCCTGCCGCTGGTGATCGTTGGCGCGGTCAACCGGGACGTGTTCCGCGCCGACGGGCCCGTAGCGGACCATCCCAACGTACGCTGGGCCGGCCCGGTGCCAGATGGCCAATTGCGCGCGCTGTACGAGGCGGCGGCGGCGTTCGTGTTCCCCTCGCTGTACGAGGGCTTCGGCATCCCGCCGCTGGAGGCGATGCGCTGCGGCTGCCCGGTCGTCGCGTCGCGGGCCTCGTCGATTCCCGAGGTCTGCGGCGACGCCGCCGATTACTTCGATCCCCTGGACCCTTCGGCGATGATCGCCGCCATCGTGGCCCTGCTGGACGATCCAGCGCGACGCCAGGCGCTCGTCTCCCGGGGCCTGACCCGCGCCGATGCTTTTTCCTGGGACCATGCCGCCGAACGCCTGCGCGACGCGCTGGCCGAGTTCCGGTTCATCGAACGCTGACCATCTTGAAGACGCTCCAATTCACGAAGTTCTATCCGCCGGTCTTCGGCGGCATCGAAACCGCCACCTACGAGCTGGCTGAGGGACTGATCGCACGCGGCGTGCCAACGGATGTCCTGTGCGCCAACACCGAACGCCGCGCGGTGCGTGACACCTACGGCCCGGTGCGCGTGTCGCGGGCAGCCTCGTACGCCAAGCTGTTGTCGACCTCGATGGCTCCGGGCCTGATCACGGAGCTGGCGCGCATGCGCGGACAGCACGACATCGTGCACGTCCACCTGCCCAACCCCATGGCCAATGTGGCGCTGCGACTCGTGCCGCCCAGGGCCCGCATCGTGCTGCACTGGCATAGCGACATCATCAACCAGGCCCGCGCGCTCAAGCTCTATGAGCCGCTCCAGCAATGGATGCTCAGGCGCGCCGACGCGATCATCGCGACCTCCCCGCCGTATGCGGCGCACTCCCCGTGGCTGCGCCCTTACAGCGACAAGGTGCATGTGGTGCCGCTCGGCATCCAGGCCGATCGCCTGCTGCATCCGCAGCAGGCGCTCAGCGACGCCCGCCGCGCGCTGCGCGCGCGTCACGGCGAGCGTCCACTGATCTTCTCGATCGGTCGCATGGCCACCTACAAGGGCTTCGACGTGCTGACCGAGGCGAGCCGCGAATTGCGACGCGGGGCGCTGGTCGTCGTCGGCGGAGGCGGGGAACTGCTGGACAGCCATCGCGAGCAGGTGCGCCACCTCGGGCTCGAGGGCCGCATCGTCTTCACCGGCCGCCTGTCGGACCTGGAAGTCGCCGCGTACATGGCCGAGGCGACAATGTTCTGCCTGCCCTCGACCAACCGCGCCGAAGCCTTCGGTATGGTACTGCTCGAGGCGATGGTGGCAGGGCTGCCCATCGTCAGCACGGACATCGCCGGCTCCGGCGTGCCGTGGGTCAACGCCCACGGTGAGAGCGGCCTGAACGTGCCGATACTGCAGCCCCGGGCCTTGGCCGACGCGATCAACCGACTGCTGGACGATCCGGTCCTGGCCCGCCAGTACGGGGACGCCGGGCGGCGCCGCTTCGAGACCCACTTCACCGCGGACCGCATGGTCGAGCAGACGCTGGCGGTCTATCGCCAAGTGCTGGGCCAACCCGGCTGAGCGGCGCCGCAGGGCGCCGCCTCAGCGTTCGCGACCGCGGTCCGCCGCATTCTCCGGCTTCATCAGGATCACGGGAACCTCGTCGGATTCGAAGACCTCTCGGTTGTCCTTCTCACCGAACGGCGGCGCATGATCGCCGGCAATGACCACGAAGGGCGTGGTCAGCGACGCGGCCAGGCGCTGTTCGAGGTCGTCGAGTACCTGTCCGAGCCGTTGCATGAGCTGGCACGCCGACGCCGGCGCGGCTGCGCGCGCGCAGGCCGCCTTGAGCTCCGGCGGCATCGGCTCGAGCGGCGCAGCCAGCGGCAGATGAGTATCGAGCGTCAAGGCATAGACCAGCCGGGATGGCTCTTGCGCCTCTTCGATCGCCCGGCTCAGGACGGCCCTGTCGCAGATGCCCGGAAACGCGTGATTGCAGTTCATCGGCAGCCCGGCCGCTGCCGGATCTTCCGGCCACTGCCAGGGCAAGAGGCCGATCCTCGGCCACCAGTCGCGCCTATCGAACATGCGCAGACCGAAACCATGTAAACCGATGCTGCGCACGCCCTTCGCGGCGAGCTGCCGGGGCAAACATCTCGAGGCGGCCTGTGCGTCTAGGCGCGAATAATGCGCCTGGAGCCCGCACAACGTGCGCAGCTCGCCAGAGGTAGTCGCGCCGGAGAAAGGTTCCCGCGCGGCTGTCACGCGCCAGCGCTGCGACATCCGCCGCGTGTCGATCCGTTCCGCCAGCCACTCGCGCAGGCCCGGGTCGCGCGGCAGGCCCATGGATTCGACCAGCACCAGTAACGAGGAGCCGCGGGGCTGAGCCTCGTGCCAAGCGCGTAGCGCATCATGAGCCACGGCGGGCACCATTGGCGCGGGCGCCCCAGCGACCACCGCGGCCTGGCGCTGCGCGCGCCACACGTTCCAGCTCGGGCTACCGGCGAAATTGGTATGGAGCAGGCGGCTGTCCTTCTCCATGCCGAAGAGGTGCAGCGAGCCGTTGAGCGCATCCAGGCCGATGCACAGCACCATGAAGCCGACCAGCGGCAGCCACAGTCGGCGCACACGCGACTGACGCAGCACTATCCAGGCGCAGACGGCCAGAACGGCGACCAGCGCTACGGGCGATGGCGTGACGAAGATCGACACGTTGAGCATGTCGACGAATCGGGCGGCATCCATGAAGTCCATCACCGACATGAAGTGATAGTTCTTGGATGCCAGCCGGATCGCGTCGGCCGCCCACGCCACCAGCAGCGCCACCCCTCCGACGATCGGCGAGAGACAGGCCAGCACGCCGGCCAGAAGTAGGTCCAGGTTGAACCATGGCCGCTCATCGGCCCGTGGCCCTTGGAAAACCGCGGCCAGCAGCCACGACGGCGCATGCAGCGCCACGACGGTAACGACGAAGCGGGCCGACAGTCCCAGTGGGCCGCCCATCAGTCCGGTCACGCCGATCGGCCGCCGCAACCCTCTGACTGAACGTGAGCTCATGGCGATGGAGCGTGTTGGGAAGAAGCGCCGCAGCGCAGTGACGACAAGGTATAGACGCCCCCGGCGCGACGCACCGCCTGCGCCCAGGCCGCGCAATTGTGGACGGGATGGGCCAGCACGGTCGCGCCGATCGGCGAGGCGGTCAACGCCGGCAGCCGGTCCAGCGGCAAGGTGAAGGCTGTCACGCCGATCCGAGACGCCTGGGTGGCCACGTGATCGATGCGCCGATGCGCGAGATACGCCGTCAGAATCGGCCCTGGCAGCGACGCCTGCTCCTGCCAGCGATTGAACAGCGCGAAGTCCCCGGGGCGATAAAGCTGGAACACGATGCGCTTCGCATCGGCGGTGCCGGTCACGCGATCGACGATGCGCTGGCCCACCGCCGCGAAATCCGTCTTGATGTCCAGCACCAGCCAGGCATCCGGCGGCACGGCCTCCAGCAGCGTATCCAGGGTGCAGCCGTCCTTGACGAGGTCGCCTTGCGGTCCCGGATCGTGCTGGCAGTGCAGTTCGCCCCCCTCGTCCACCAGATCGACTTCCAGCAGCCGGAACCCAGCCGCGTAGGCACGCCGCATCGCGCCCAGCGTGTTGGCGGTGGGACGCCCGGCGGCACCCAGCGCGTGGGCGATGCGCACCGGCCGTCCGGCGGCCCGGAGCCAGCCGTAGTCCTGAGCAGGCCGCAGTGGGGCGGCGCGGGACCAGTCCTCGTCGCCGCGAATCCGCGTCATCGTGTCCATCACCCGCTCACCCAGCCAGTTGCTGTCCAGCCGATGCAGCGCCACGCGTGCTGTCGGCCAGAAGGCCGCGGTCACCCCGACGGCCACGAGCAGGCCCGCCATCGCCAGCACCGCCAGCATCGCCCTGGCGATCCGACCGCGGATCGCGCTCATGCGGCGTCCTCGCGCCGTGTTGTGGGCGACGCGGACCGCGCCAACGTCGTCTGCGAACGCAACTCCAGGCCGAATGCCGCGATCAGCCCGCACACGATCGCGAACCACAGCGTTGCCAGACGGATCCCCACGGCGGCCAGCACGGCCACCGCGAGTCCGACGCCAGAGGTCGTCAGCAAGGCCACCAGCGCGGCCTCGGTCGACCCGATGCCACCGGGCAGCATCGACGCCGCGCCCGCCAGCATCGCCATCGGATACATCGCCAGCGCGTCGCCCCCCGTCAGCCCAGTCACGCCGAGCCGGCCCAGCAGGTGGGAGAACGCCAGCGCCGTCGCTCCCCAGGCCACCAGGCCCAGGCCCGCGCTGATCGCCAGGTCCACCGGCGTCAACCAGATCCGGCAGCCGAGGAAGGCCTCGCCCAGGACGGCGCACAGGCTCGCGGCACGCGGCAGATGACGCCGATCGAGCCAGGCGCGCATCCTGTCCATCAACGAAGGAAAGCGCGCCGGCAAGGTCACCACCACCAGACAAAGCACCACGAAAACCAGCGCCAGCGACATCAGGCGGGAGTCGCGGATGGACAGCGCGGCCAGGCCCAGCACGGCGATCAGATCGAACGCGCGTTCGAACACGAAGGCCGCGATCACGCGCGAGGCTGGCACACCCATCGGCTGGTGGTATCGGATCCGTATCAGCTCGCCGACCTTGCCGGGCGTGGCCGTGAAGGCGAAACCCGACAGGTAGGCGAGCCATCCGCGGCCGACCGGCGTGACATGGCCTGCGCGCGCCAGCAGCCAGCGCCAGCGGGCGAAACGTACGGCGTAAGTGACCAGCGAGACGGCCATCAGTACGGGCAGCACGCCGGCCAGCGCGATCAAGCCGTCGAAAACCTGCCGCCGCGCGTCGATCCAGACCAGCGCGCCGACGTACAGCGCGGTGAGAAGGAAGAAGCCCGCGAGGGCACGTTTCATGGCCATGGTGACGGCGTCAGCGGAAGGACAGGTGCTTGTGGCCGAGGTAGCTCGTGAACACGGGCACCACGACGCCGACCGCATGTGCGATCTCGTGCACGAAACGTGTCACACCCATCGCCGGCAACAAGAAGTGGGCCAGGCCAACGCTCACGGCCCAGGTCTGCACCACCGCCACGGCGTTGACCAGTACGAAGTACATCGCCGACTGGTGCAGCGACCGGCTACCGTCCTTGAACACGAACAGCCGGGCGAGGATGAACGCCATGGTCATGCCCACCAGGTAGGCCAGCACGATCGCGGCGGAATACCCCATCCACTGGCTGAACAGGATGCGCGAGCCGAAGTTGCCCCCCGCCGCTACCCCCCCGGTCAGCATAAAGATGAGGAACTGGCGGGAACCGAAGGCGGAGATCACGCCGTCGCGTCCCGTGCCATGTTGCGCCCGAACCCGATGCTCTCGGAAATGCCGCGATCCTCGGGGTAGTAGTACGAGGTGTCGGCCACCCACAGGCCCTGCACCGGCAGCTTGGCCGGCGGCAGACGATCCAGGTAGCCCGGATCGCAGATCGGCTGCGCGTAGCGATAGCGGCTGGCACGCATGTCGATGAAATCGTCGTCGGTCAGCGCGGGATTGATGCGTTTGAAGTAACGCCGGACCTTGTTCAGGAACACCTGGTTGTCCTCGGCGAACTTCGGATGCTCGCCCGGCATGTAGAACGGTACGTAGACGATGTGGTCCTTCATCGGACGCAAGTTCGAATACTCGACCACGCCCGGGATGTCCATCTCCGGGTCGTTGGTGTTGAGCCAGAACTTGTCGGTCACCGGCTTGCGCATCTTGGCGATGACGCACACCACGGCAATGTTCTTCAGGGTATCGAATTTCGCGCGGATGTCCGCCGGCAGGTCTGGCATCAGGCGGCTGACGTAAGGCAGCGGTACGGTGCTAATGACCTTGTCGAAGTGCTCGTCCCCGCTAGCCAGGCGCACGCCGCGCACGCGGGCGTCCTCGATTAGCACCTGCTGGACCGGCGTGCTCAGGCGGAACTCGCCGCCCCGCGCCTCGATCGCCGCCTTCATGCCTTGCAGCAGTGTCGAGGATCCGCCCTCCAAATAGCCCAGCTTTTCCTTGAACAGGTTGTAGCGCGAGCGCCCGATGCGGCGGATGCGACTCCAGATCCACGCTGCGGACAGCTTGTCGGTGTAGTCGTAGAACTTGAGTTCGAAGAGCTTGCGCCACAGCACCTCGTAGGCCTCGTTGCCCACGCCGCGCCGCAGCCAGCCGGTGGCCTCGAGGGGGTCCAGCGGCTTCCAGTCGTTGCGCTTGATGCACAGGAAGGCATGCAGGCCGGCGCGGATCTTGGCCGGCAGGCTCAGGCCCTTGAACGCCAGCAGCGCGAAAGGCGTGCCCCAGGGCTGCAACCGATTCTGGTACCAGTAGCCCATCTTCGTGGCCACCCAGCGCATGCGGTCGGCGAGGCCGAGCTCGTCCAGCATCTGAAGGAAAGCGGTGTCCGAGGTGCAGTGGAAATGGTAGTAGCGCTCGATGTCCAGGCCGCCGAAGTCCATCGTGGCGGTCATGCCGCCCACGCGGTCATCGGCCTCGAACACGACCGGCCGATGACCGTCCAGCGCCAATTGATAGGCCACCGCCAGCCCCATGGGGCCGGCGCCCAGCACGGCGATGCGTTGCTGCTGCGTCATGTCGTCTCTCAGAACTCGAGCACCACGCTGCTGTAGCGCGGGTCGTTGAAGGTTTCTTCCACGGCATCGCGGAAGGTCGTGCGCTTGACGCCGAAGATGCCGGGCCAGTCGATGACCTCGAACTCATCCTTGGCGCTGAGCGCGGCCAGTTGCTGCGTGGTGAACGGCGGGTTCTTGTCGAACAGGCCCCAGGTCCACAGCGCTGCGTAGAAGGCCGCATAGGGAATGCGCACGATGGGCGTGCGCGAGCGCGTGGCGCGTTTGATCTCGCGGATGATGTCGATGTAATCGACCTTCTCGTGGCCAGAGATGTTGTGGATCCCGTCCTTCACCCGACCTTCGATGCAACTGATGATCACGTTGCAGAAGTCGCCGGCGTACAGCGGCTGGCGCATGTATCGGCCGTGTCCGGGGATGGGGAAGAACGGCACCTTCTGCATGAAGCGCGACAACCAGCCCAGGTGCTTGCGGTCGAACCAGCCGAACATGAGCGTGGGGCGCAGGATCGGGCAGACAATGCCGCTCTCGATGACGAGCCGCTCCTGGTCCTTCTTGGTGTTGGTATAGAAGTCGTCGGCCACAGACTCGACCACCGAGGAGCTGATGTGCACCAGACGCTCGATGCCGTGACGGCGCAGCAGTTCAAGAATCAGCCGCGTGGAGTCCACGTTGTTGCGGACGAACTCCTGGTAGTCGTTGCCGCCGATCTGCGCCTGCAGCATGACCACGGCGCCCGCGCCCTCGAAATGGCGTTCCCAATCGCCGGGTCGCGAGACATCGGCCTGCACGACGGTGATGTCGGGCTGCACGCGCTGGAGCACGGCGACGTTGTTGGGGTGCTTGTCGATGACGACGATGTGGCGATACCCCGCATCCTTCAGGCGGGCGACGAGGTTCTGGCCGACCAGGCCGGCGCCGCCGGGCAGGACGATCTTGGTGTCTGGTGACAAGGTGGTGTGCGGCATGGAATCAGGGCGCGGAGGCCATCGGAAACGGGGAAGGCGCGGACGCCGCCGGCGGGGGGGTGGTCGAGGAGGTGGCGCCCGGATCACGAGCCTCGTGCCAGCGCACGGTGTAATCGGCAGCCCAGCCGCGGATCGGACTTTCGGACAAGCCCTCGCTGATGACGAACTGCGCGATGCGGCGCCCTGGCGGGAGCCCGCCGTCGTACAACGACTGGCGAAGCTCCCGCGCATTCTCGACCAGCGGACTCAGGGGCAGCGGCAGCGCCGCCATCCCCGGCACGAACCGGTAACTGCGGGTCTCGCCGCCGCAGGTACGGACGTCGATGTTCAGCCGACGGGTCTTGTAGAACAGCGAGGCCAGTCGGCCGGTCGCGGTAGGACGGAAATCGAAACTCGCCAGGGCCTGCGGACGATCGCATGACAGTGTGACGGGCTCGCCCAGTCGCGCGGCCTGGCTGCCTGTCTCCCGCGTGTCTCCGCAGTCGTCGTTCGTACGCGTCAGCGGCAGGAAGTCGCCCTGCATCGCGCCGGAGGGCCGGTAGCGGCGCGCCAGGCAGGTCCAGGCATTGCCTTCCTCGAGGACCGGCAGGCGGCCATCGAGCGCCTTGACGTCGATGAAGAGGTGATCTGGCGCCCACTCACCAGCGATGTGCGCGCGGTTGAGCGTCTGCAGACCCGGCGTGTAGGCGCTGTAGCTCTGGAAGACTGGACGCGGCGACCACGTCATGCCGTGCACCAGCACGCAGTTGATGTCGGTCGGATAGATGTCGACGTTGCCGGTCACGCGGGTCAGCGGACAAGCCGCAAGGATTTCGCGATGCACCTGGGCGACGGCTTCGCGCGTCGAATCGCCGCCGCTCAGCACGGCCAGCGTCAGCCCGATGCCATTCTGGACCCGTTCGGCCAGGCCGGACAGCGGGCTGGGCAAGCTGCCCAGGAACTGCCCCGTCGCCGCAGTGATGTAGGTGCCCCAGTAGCCCGGCGAACGCTTGACCGTCTGCCAGTCCAGCCCGCGCGACTGCGCGTGATCGCGGGCCGCGGCAATCATGTTCGGGATGCCGCGTCCGTCGCCGCTGTAAATCGGGGCGAGTGCGAGCGTCATCAGCAAGGCGGCGGCGAAGCCGAAGCGAGCCAGTCCCGGCAGCCGCGGCGCAGCTGGCACGGACAGCGGGAGCACGCACAGCAGCACCCACGGGAAGATCGAGTGCACGCCGCCATGCCGCACGACGGCGGCCTTGATCACCACGGCCAGCACCGCGGCCAGCGACAGCATCAGGTAGGCCTGCGTGGCGCGACCCGGCGCGCGGGGAACGAGCACACCCAGTACCAGCGCCGCCGTGACATACAGCAGCACCGTCTCGATCAACTGCAGGTTCACGCCGGCGACGCCGACGCCGATGTCCCACTCCATCGCGCTGGTGTAGCCCTTGATGATCTCGCCATCGAGCAGGTAGGCCGGCAGGTCGCCCAACGACTGGCCGCTGATCAGCCACATCGCCACGAGCGAGGCGGCGAATAGCAGCGCGCCCACGATCGCGGCGCGCGGGCGGCGCCTCGCCAAATAGTGCGCGCCGCTGAGCACCAGCAGCACAGCGCTCAGCGGGAGGAAGGACAGCTTGGCCAGCGTGAGCGCCGGCGCCAGCACGGCGGCGGCGATCAGCGGAGTAGGGCTGGCACGCGGGTCCGCGCCGATGCGCGCGGCCGCCAACGGGATCGCGCCGAGGAAGAGATAGAACAGCGCCTCGTTGCTCGGGCTGAGCAGGAACACAAGCGCGGCAACCCCGACGAAGCGGCGTCCCGTCCCGATACGCAGCAAGACGGCAAAGGTCGCCGCGATCGCCAGCGCCATTGCCAGGCCGGGCAGGAAACCCGGACCCGCATAGGCCGTCAACATGCCGGCCAGCGGCCCGTAGGTGAACAGCAGGTCGCGGCCGGGCACGGCACCCTGCGCCAGCGCCGCAGTCAGGCCGCTCATCCATGAGGAATCGAGCGAGGCATCGGGCAGATTGGGAAAGAAGTCGACGCTGAGCAGGATCAGCGTCAGGCCAATCCAATCGGCTAGGCACCATCGGCCCGTCGTCGCGGGCATCGAGGCGTAATCATGGTGTTGGCCCATGTTGTGTCATCCCTGGAGGTCAAAGGCGCCAGTGAGGCAGTGCCGCGATGCGGCGGTCCGCTGTTGCGGCGATCAGATGTTCATGCGATGGAAAACCGCGCGCGGCAGGTTCCGGATCACGGCCATGATCAGCACCCACTTTCCTGGCGTGTACAGCACAGGCTTACCCGCCTCGGTGGCGCTGACGATATCTCGCGCCACCGCCGCCACGTCCGCCAGCTTGGCGCCGTCCCGCTTGAGGTGGGCCGTCATCGGGGTATCGGTCGGCCCCGGCTTGACCAGCGTGACGCGGACCGGCGTCGCCGCCAGCCGGTGCTGCAATCCCTCGACGTAGCGCTCGACCAGGCCCTTGGCCGAACCGTAGACATAGTTGGATTTGCGGCCGCGGTCCCCGGCCACCGATCCAATCACCGCGAGCGCGCCGCGGCCTGCGCGTTGCATCTCACCGGCGATGGCCTCGGCGAACAGTACCGGTGACACGCCGTTGATGGATAACTCGCGCGCCGCCAGCGTGAGCTCGGCCTCGCAGGCTGGCTGATCGGGCAGATGTCCGTGCGCGACCAGTGCGATGTCGACAGGCCGCTCGGCCGCCGCCTCACGCACCAGCGCACCGATGGCGGCCGCGTCCTCGAAGTCCACGACGCGAGTCGAAGCCTCCACGCCCTGCCCCCGCACCCGCAGGTCCTGCGCGATGGTCTCCAACCGGCGCTCGTCGCGGCCGACCAACACGAGCCGCGCGCCGCCGCGTGTCGCCCATAGACGCGCACACTGATCGGCCATCGCCGAAGTCGCGCCAACGATCAGGATATGTTTCATCGTTTCCTTTTCACGCCCCCATCAGGCGCCGAGACATTTCGGACGACAGGCCAGGGTCCCGGTAGGCTTGGAACTCGGACAGCCGCGGATACCCAGCCTCGAACAAGGCGCGCGGCATGCGGCTGTCCTTGGCCAGATACAGACGCCCGCCGCACTCAGCCACGACGGCATCGAGCCGCTCGAACAGATGTGCCAGTTCCGACCCGGTGTTGGCAAAGTCCAGCGCCAGCGTCACCCCCGGCCGCGGGAAGCTGAGCATGCCAGGCGCCTCACGATCTCCGAAGGTCTTGAGTACCGCGAGGAAGGACCCGCGGCCCGAACAGCCGATCTCGGCCAGCATCGCCTGCACACCAGTAGCACCGTACTCGGGCGGCAGCACGCACTGATACTGATGGAAGCCGCGTGGCCCGTAGATGCGGTTCCAGTCCTGCAGGTTGTCCAGCGGGTAGAAGAACGGCTCGTAATGCGCCGTCGCCACGCCCGCCCGCCAACACCCCATTTGGAAATAGGCGGCGTTGAATGCGCGCAGGCTCAGCGGATTCACCAGCGACATCGGCGGCGTGAAAGGCACGCGGCGGGTACGGACCTTGGGCGAGGGGCCGCAGGCCAGCGGCGAGTGGTTGCCGCGCATGAAGAGGCCGCGCGCATGGCCGCTGTCCAGACCGCCCGACAGGCAATCGATCCACGACACGGTGTACTCCCAGTCCGCCTCGGACTGCCGGCTCAGCTCGAAGAATTCCGCCAGCGTGCCGTAGGGCATCGACTCCGTGACCAGCCAGGGACCGGGCACGGGGCGCAGCTGCAACTCAGCCTGCACGATGAGACCGGTCAGGCCGATGCCGCCGACGGTGGCGGCGAACCAGTCAGCGCGCAGGTCCGGACCGCACTCGATCAGGGTGCCATCCACGCGCTGCAGGACCAGCCGGCGCACATGGTCGCCGAACGTTCCGACCGCGTGATGGTTCTTGCCGTGCACGTCGTTGGCGATCGCGCCGCCGACGGTGACGAGCTGAGTGCCGGGGCTGGCGGCCAGCATCCAACCGCGCGGCACGCACAGGCGCTGGATGTCGCGAAGCAGCACGCCGGCCTCGCAGGTGAGCCGGCCACTGGCCGCGTCGAGGTCGATGAAGCGATCCAGGCCGCGCGTGGCCCACAATAGTCCGCCTCCATTGAGCGCGACATCCCCGTAGCTGCGGCCCATGCCGTGGGCGATTCCGCCCGGGCGATGCGCGATATGGCGCCTCAAGGCGAAGCGGTCGCTCAGCGGCACGACCTCATGTTCCGCGTCGCTCAGCCGGCCCCAGCCGCTGACCTTCACCACCACGCGAGCGCCCCCAAGGCCAGCACCGCAGCCACGCAGGCGCCCGCCACCAGCGAGGTCCGATCCTTGACGGCGAAGACCAGCGGGTCGTCGTGCATACGGCCGCGGTGGGCCTGCATCCACATCCAGTGGATCCAGAACAGCATGACCGGCACGGCCCCCCAGATGATCTCCGGATGACGGTAGAGCTTGGTGACGGCATCGCTGTTGAGGTACAGGGCTAGCACCAGCACCGACGCCTGTCCGGCGGTGATGCCCATCGTCTGGATCAGCGGCGCATCGCTGGTCAGGTAACCGCGCCCGTACAGCTTGGTCCGGCCGCTGGTGCGTTGCAGTTCAAGCTCGGCGTAGCGCTTCACGAAGGCGAGCGACAGGAACAGGAAGACCGAGAACGCCAACAGCCAGAAAGACAGAGCCAGACCCACGGCGGCGCCACCGGCCAGCACGCGCAAGGTGTACAAGATGGCGAGCGTCAGACAATCCACGAGGATCAGGCGCTTGAGCAACCAGGAGTACCAGCAGGTCAGGACAAAGTAGACCGACAACCAGCATAGGAAGGCCGTGTCCACGATGCTGGCCAGCCCGAGGCTGGCCACCAGCAACACCGGCGCCAGCGCCACGCCTGTCCAGACCGGGAGCGCGCCAGAAGCGAATGGACGGGCCCGCTTGCGCGGGTGCAGCCGGTCACTCTGCAGGTCAAGCAGGTCGTTGGCCAGATAGACCGAAGAGGCGCACAGGCTGAAAGCGATGAAGGCGATCGCCAGCGTGCCCCAGGCCTGCGCGTTTCCGAGCTGATGCGCCGCCAGCAGCGGCATGAACAGCAGCAGGTTCTTCAGCCATTGATGCAGCCGCAGCGCGCGGCGCCAGACAGAGAAGCCGGCGGCCGGCGCCTCGAAGACCTGCGCCACGGTGAAGCGAGCACGGGCGGCGGCGACGAGCGCAGCGGACGCGTTGACGACGACCGCCTCCCGGGCGCGCTCCCAGACCTCCAGGTCTGGCGTCGCATTGCCGGCGTAGTCGAAGCTTTTCGGTCCGAAACGCGCTTCGAGCGCGTCGGCCTTGTTGCCGCCGGCCAGATTGACCGTGCCATCGGTGGCGATGACCTCGTCGAACAGTTGCAGATGCGCGGCGATCGCCTCGGCGATCGAACGGTCCGTCGCCGTGCACAGCACCAGCCGCCGGCCAGCCGCGCGTTGGTCCCGCAACCAGGCGATCAAAGGCTCGTTGTAGGGCAGCGTCTCGACATTGAGCTCTGTCAGGGACGAGATCCTGCGCTTCATGTGAGCCTTGCCGCGGGCCAGCCAGCCCGGAATCCACAGCGTGCTCGCCGGCTTGTCCCGCAGCAATTGGAGCGCGGACTCATGCAGGGTGTCGGTGTTCAGTAGCGTGCCGTCAAGATCGACCACCAGCGGGTACGGATGCGAAGTCAAATTTCCCTCAATAGCTCGTGTCTGCTCCCTAGGAGCGGGGCGCATTGTCGTTGGAATTCAGCGAGGCTCCGACGCCGCCGGCTCGGGGCGGCGACCGTACTCAGGGACGAATCGGGAAAGCCCTCGCACGACACCTTCACGCTGACGATCACCGCCTGGGTCGGGGTTGAGGGCCCACGACAACAAACCGTCCTCCGGGCCGGAGTCGGCGTCTGCCTGCCCCAGCTTCGCAATCCTCACCCGCGCAATCCGCGTCGGCACCGTCTTGTCCGAATCCGCGATCAGCTCCTCATACAGCTTCTCTCCAGGTCGCAGCCCGGTGAACCGGATCCCGATCTCCTGCTCCGAGCGTCCCGCCATCAGGATCATCGTCTTCGCCAGATCCACGATCCTCACCGGCTCGCCCATATCCAGCACGAACACCTGACCACCCTCGCCCATCGCCCCTGCCTGCACGACCAACCTCGCCGCTTCAGGAATCGTCATGAAGTAGCGCGTGATGTCCGGATGCGTCACCGTCACCGGCCCGCCTTGGGCGATCTGCTCCTTGAACTTCGGGATCACGCTGCCGCTCGACCCCAGCACATTGCCGAAGCGCACAGCCATGAACTTGGTGGCGTGGCCCTGACCTGCCATGTGGCTGATGACGAGTTCCGCTGCGCGCTTGGTGGCGCCCATCACGTTGGTGGGGTTCACTGCCTTGTCGGTACTGATCAATACAAAGCGCTCAACGCCGTTCTCTGCGGCTGCCAGGCAGGCGTGATAGGTCCCCAGCGTGTTGTTCCGCAACGCCGCCCACGCGTTCTCTTCTTCCATCAGCGGCACATGCTTGTACGCCGCGGCGTGGAAGACGATCTGCGGCTTGTATTTGCCGAAGACGTGGCGCAAGTGCTCCAGGTCTTTCACATCGCCGATCAGGCGCACCAGCGGGATGTGGGGGAACTTCTCGCCCAGCTCCTGCTCGATGGTGTAGAGCGCAAACTCGCTGAGTTCGTACAGCACGATCTTCGACGGGCCATAACGGGCGACTTGCCTGCACAGCTCCGAGCCGATGGAGCCGCCGGCGCCGGTGATGAGCACCACCTTGCCGTTCAGGCATTCGCTGATGCCGCCTTCGTCGAGCTCGACCGGCTCACGGCCCAGCAGGTCTTCGGGTTCGATGTCGCGCACCTGGTTGACCGAACGGCCGGACAGCAGCTCCTCGCTGCTGGGCACGGTCAACACCGGCAGGCCCACTTTGCCGGCCAGTTCCAGCGCTTGCCGGCGCTGGGGCGTCGCCGCTCCCGGCATGGCGACGATGACGTGGGTGATGCCGTGCAGTGCCGCCAACTCGGCCGTCTGCGTCAAGGTACCAAGCACCGGCACGCCCGCGACGCGAGCCCCCTGCTTGTGCGGCGCATCGTCCAGAAAGCCGACGATGACCCAGCCCTGTGTGTGCTGCAGACCGGCCACCAGCAAGCGACCGGCGTCACCCGCGCCCATCACCAGCGCCCGGCGCTGCTCTTGCGCACTGCCGCTGATGCGGCTGCGCATGTGCTCGTAGAGCATGCGGTAGCCCATGCGCATCATGGCCAGCAGCATCAGCGTGAAGAGCGGATGCAAGGCCAACACCGCGCGGGGCACGCCGGCGAGATGAGCCATCAGCACCAGCGTGGCGCTGACGAGGCCCGCCCCGCCGCAGGCCAGCGCCAGGCGCTTGATTTCGCCGAAGCCGGAGAAGCGCCACATGCCCTTGGGAACACGCAGCGCCCACAAGGCCACGGCGTAGACCACCAGCACGCCCAGCAGCACATAGGCGTCGTAGTCGGGCCGCGCCGAGAACCAACGCTCGAAGCCAAGACGGAACAGGTAGGTGAACTGCCAGGCCAGCGCCACGACACCCAGGTCGAGCACCAAAGCCAGTCGCTCCCGGTGCGGGCGCACGCGGGTCAGCAGCACATCGAGACGTTGCCAGTCCATAAGGGCGTTATTGTCAGCGCTCAGCCATGCAGCACGCGGAGCAACGTGCGGCCGATGAGCTTCAGGTCGGAGGCCAGGCTGGCCCGGGCCGCATAGTCGGCGGACAGGCGCAGCTTGGCGGGAAGGATGACGTCGCGGTATTCGCGCTCGGGGTCGGCGGCGGCGGCCAGCAAGTCGGCCTCGTGGCTGTAGGCCAGCGAGGCGGGGTCGGTGATGCCGGGGCGCACGGCCAGCACGGCGTGCCTCAGCGCTTCAGGATAGAGCTCGACATACCGGGGCAGTTCGGGCCGCGGGCCCACCAGGCTCATCGCGCCGCGCAACACGTCCCAGAGCTGCGGCAGTTCGTCGAGCTTGGTCTGGCGCAGCACGCGGCCGGAGCGGGTGATGCGCGGGTCCTCGCCGACGGTGATGGCCGCGCCCGGCTCGACGCGCATCGTGCGGAACTTGTGAATGGTGAACGGCACACCGAAGCGGCCCACACGGCGTTGCCGGAACAGCACCGGCCCCGGCGAGTCCAGCCGAACCCAGACCGCTGCGGCTAGCAGCAGCGGCGACAGCAGCAACAGCCCCAGCGCGGAGGCGATCACGTCGAACAGGCGTTTGGCCAAGGCGCGCGCTCAGGCCAGCAGGCCGCGCACGGCCGCGATGACGCGCTCGACGTCGGCATCGCTCATCGCCGTATACAGCGGCAGGCTGACCGTGCGCTCGTAGGCTTTTTGCGACTGCGGGAACTGCTCGGGCGTGAGGCCGTAACGGTCACGCCAGTAGGGGTGCAGGTGCAGCGGCACGTAATGCACGCTGCAGCCGATGCCGGCCGCGAACATGCCCTCGATGAAGGCGTCACGCGTGAGGGGCGACTTGTCGGCCAGTCGAACCACGTAGAGGTGCCACGCGTGCGTGTCGCCTTCGGGCGCCTGCGGCGGCAGGATCAGTGGCAGGTCGGCGAAGGCCTCGTTGAAGCGCGCGGCGATCTGCTCGCGGCGGACCTGGAAGGCCGGCAGGCGCTTGAGCTGGTGCAGGCCCAGCGCGGCGGCGATGTCGGTCAGGTTGTACTTGAAGCCGGGGGCGACGATCTCGTAGTACCAGCTGGGCACCTTGGCCGTGAAGCGGTCGAAGGCGTCGCGGCTCATGCCGTGCAGGCGCATGACGCGGGCGCGCTTGGCGAGCTCCGGGTTGCGGGTGACCAGCATGCCGCCCTCGCCCGTCGTCATCGTCTTGTTGGCGTAGAAGCTGAAGACCGTGGCGTCGGTGCCCAGCGTGCCGATGAGCTCCTTCTCGATCGTCGTCGGCAGCGCGTGCGCCGCGTCGTCGATGACGCGCAGCCCGTGGCGGCGCGCGATGTCCAGCACCGCGATCATGTCCACGGCCAGGCCGGCGTAGTGCACCGGCATGATGGCCTTCGTGCGCGGCGTGATGGCGGCCTCGATGGCGGCGATGTCGATGTTCAGCGTCGCAGGGTCGATGTCGACCAGCTTCACGTCGGCCCCGAGATAACGCACGACTTCGGCGGTGGCCGTGAAGGTGTGCGTCGTCGTGATGACCTCGTCGCCGGGCGCCAGGCCGATCGCCTCCAGCGCCAGGTGCAGGCCGGCCGTCGCCGAATTGACCGCGATGCACTCGATCTGCGGGTCCCCCAGGAACTCGGCGAACGCCTGCTCGAAGCGCTTGGCCTTGGGGCCGGTGGTGATCCAGCCGGATTTCAGCGTGTCGACGACCTCGGCGATCTCGTTGTCGCCGAGGTCGGGCAGGGCAAAGGGAAGGAAGGGCTGGGCAGTCATCGGGCGGGATTTTCGTGCATCAGGGCTTCTCGATCAGCACGAGACGGTGCGTGCGCAACAAGGGAACGAGATTCAGCAGCGGGTAGGCCGCCGGGAAGGCGCGCGCCAGCGGTGGCGCCAGCGTCACACGGCGGGCCGTGAAGCGCCCTTGCGGGAACAAGGCCCGCACGCGCGCCAGCGGCACGCCGCGCACGTCACGGTTGCGCGGGTTGTTGACGGTGAAGTCATACCAGACCACGGCACCGCCGGGCTTGAGCCAGCGCCACATCGCGTCGGCCACGCGCTGCTGCAGGGCGTCGTCGAGGATGGACGAGAACACCGTGGACTGCAGCACCAGGTCCTGGCTGGCGGGCGGCACATCAGCCGCCGCCGCGTCGCCGCACAACAGCCGCACGCCCTCGGGCAGCGCCGCGCGGGCTGCGGCCAGGCGCGCCGGCAGCAGCTCGATGCCGGTGAGATGCGGCGGCAGCAACCCCAGCCGCAGCAAGTCCAGCAGGTTGCCACCCGCGCCGCAACCCACCTCGGTGGCCCGCCATTCGGCCGGCACGCCCGGGCGGCGCGCCAGCAGCGTCAGCAGCGCGCGCTGGCGCTCCTGCCACATGCGCCACACCTCGGGCCGCAGCAGGCTGTAGCGGTCGCCCTCGCCCCGGTCTGCGCGGCGGGCATAGCGCTGGGCGATGCGGTCCAGCTCGTTCATCGCCGCAGCCGTGGTGCCATCACGGTGCCAGAGCCCGGATGAAGCGCTCGGCGAGCACGGGGAAGGCATGGCGCTCCATCGCGAAGGCCCGGCCGCGCGCGCCCATCGCGGCGCGCTCGGCGGGCGTCAGCGCCGCCAGCTGGCGCAGGCCGGCGGCCACGGCCTCGGCGTCTTCGGGCGCCACCGTCAGGCCGGCACCCGCCTCGGCGACGGGGTCGTTACCGGCCTCGACGGAGTGCAGCACGGCGCGGCCAGCCATCAGGTAGTCGATGAGCTTGTTAGGCGCGATGCCGAAGCGGTAGATGGGCGTGCGCTGCCAGCCGATGTAGGCGATGTCGAAATGGCTCAGCAACGTCGGGATCTGCGCCTTGGGGATGGGCGCGAAGAAGCGCACGTTCGCCAGCCCCTCGGCAGCGGCACGCGCGGCCAGGCGCTCGGCCTCGTGGCCGCTGCCGACCAGCACGAAGCTCAGCGGCGCGTCCTTCAGCCTGGCCGCCGCATCCAGCAGCACGTCCAGCGCATTGGGCAGGCCCATGGAGCCGGCATAGCCCACGATGACGCGGCCGGCCGCGCGCTCGGCGTCGAGGTGTGCCTGAAGCGTGTCGCCCAGCGGCGTCGATTCCCCCTGCCACTCCTCCGGCGCGAAGCCATTGGGCACGATGTGCAGCTTCTTCAGGTCCAGGCCCCGGGACGCCATGTGCTCCTGCACGCAAGGCAGCATGGAGACGACGACGTCGGCATCGCGGTAGGCATCGGCCTCGGCCTTGCCGCACAGCATCGCAAACGGGTGGCGCGGCGACATGCCCGACAGCTCGATCAGCGACAGCGGCCAGAGGTCGTGCACCTCATAGACCAGCTTGGCCTTGGCCAGGCGCGCGAGCCTTTTCGCGACCCACACATCCATCGGATAGGTGCTGGACGCGATGACCGCGTCGGGCCGGAACTCACGCGTGAGCCGCCACGCATCGGCGCGCAGCTGGCGCAGGAAGGACAGGATGTTGCGCAGCCGCCCCATGCCATTGCCGGCGTACTGCGGCACGGGCAGCCAGCGGTAGCGGATGCCGTCGATCAGTTCCTCGACGGGCACACCGGGCACCTCGGGCTGCACGGCGCGCACATGCGAATACGACGCGGCGACGATCATGACCTCGTGCCCTGCCCTCACCCACTCGCGGGCGAGGTAGTAGGGGCGGAACTCCATGCCGTGGCGTGGCGAGCCGGCGTAGTGGTTGACGAGCAGGATCCTCATCGGCGGCGCCCGGCCGCCCGAAGGCGCTGATGCGCCCCCTTGGGGGGCAGTGAGCAAAGCGAACGTGGGGGCTTGGTCATGCCGGCGTCAATTCCTTCAGGCGTGTGAGGAAGCGCTGCACATGCGGCTCGAACAGGCCGTTGGCGGCGACCCAGTCGCGGTTGACGATGGCGAGCCTGGGCGCATCCAGCGCGGCCATGCGCGCCGGCAGGTCGTCCAGTGAGCCGACGTTGCCCGCCACGATCAGCCCACGGGCCGAGTCACCGATCACCTCGCGGTTGGCGGGCAGTTCGGACAGCAGCGGCACGCAGCCGTGGGCCATGGCCTCCAGCACGGAAACGGACACCGAGTCGCTCTCGGGCAAGCTCAGGAACCAGGTCGCCCGGGCGTAGTGCGCGGCCTGCGCCTGCGCGTCCAGGCGGCCGACGAAGCTGATCTTTTCCGCCAGCCCCCTGGCCGCCACGTCGGCCTCCAGCGCGGCGCGCAGAGAACCGTCGTTGGCGACGACCAGCCTGGCCTCCGGCTGCGCAGCCGCGATGCGCGCGAACGCGTCGATGACGAGCTGCGGCCGGTAGATGGGCTCCAGGCCCCGATTGGCAAAGCACAGCCAGGGCTGCTTCTTCGCGTTCTGCTTCGGCATGGCTTCCAGCCCGAACGGGAAGGTCATCACCTCGCCCGCGCCCAGCTCGCGCATGCGCTCGGTCATGTGCAGCGAGTCGGACGTCATGATCGCGCAGTGGCGCAGCACCTTCTTCGTCATCCAGCGCCAGGCACCGCCGCGCTGCGGCGTCACGAGGATGTCGCTGCCCCAGGCCGAGCCGGCGATCTGCGCGCGCAGCCGCCAGCCCAGCTTGGCCGCCCAGGCGAGCGAGCCATGCGAGGTCAGGTAATGCGCATGCAGCCAGTCGGCGTCGGTGTCGGCCAGCCAGGCGCCCATGCGGGGCAGCTGCTTGATCAGCGCCACGTTGCCGCCCGCGTGCTCGGGTTCGGTGTTCAGTGCCAGGCGCTGCGCGTCGGGCAGCAGCTTCAGGAACTCCGGCAGAAAGCCACGCGACGAGATCGCGTACAGCTGCACGCGGGGCTGCAGCGCCCGCGCCCACTTCAGCAGGTGCGGGCTTTCGCCATCGCCGATGAGCACGAGCTTGAGGCCGCCACCGAGGCTCATGGGCGGCTCCCGGCGATGGGGGTGAAAGATGGAAAGAACCAAGGTGTCATGGCTTGCCTGCCCAGGCCTCATAGGCCTCGCGCAGCTCGGGGTGGCGGGTCAGCAGCACGGCGTCGCGCACGCGGGTGTCGCCCACCTGGCGGGCCGGCTGGCCGGCCATGATGGCGAAGTCGGGCGCGATGCCGCGCAGCTGGGCGTAGGCGCACAACATGGCCCCCTTGCCGAGCTGGCTGCCCGGCTCGATGAGGCAATGCGCACCGACGAAGCTGTAGGCGCCGAGCCGCACCGGCGCCTTCACATAGCCCGGCGGCTGGCCGCCGGCCGTCGCGAAGCGCCGCCCGTTGATGCGCAAGGCGTTGTGCGTGCTGTGGGTCAGGATGGAACAGAAGTTGGAGATCTGCACGCCTTCCTCGATGACGAGGCCGGCGCTGGCGTCGATGAAGTTGAACTGGCCGATGAAGACATGGTCGGCCAGCTCCAGGCCCGCCTCGCCCTCGATGCAGGTGCTGGGCGCGATGCGCGTGTGCGGCCGCCCGCGCTCGCCGAAGACCATGCGGAACAGCAGCGCGTGCGCCAGCCGGCGGCGCCATCGGTTGAGCCAGGGGCGGATCATTCCCAAGTCCAGAGAGCCCAGAAGAAATAGCCGAAGTAGAGCAGCATCGCGGCCGACACCCCCCAGCCGGCACCGGCCAGGCCGCCCAGATGCAGGCCGGCCGCCAGCCCGCCGATGAACATGAACTGCCCCACCAGCGCCAGCTTCAAGGCCCAGGCCTGCGCGCCCCAGGCCATCGTCACGACGGACAGCGGCGAGGCGATGAAGTGCAGCGCGATGTAGAGCGCGAGCGACCGCGCCAGCACGCCGGCACCTAGCCAATCGGGGCCGAAGACCAGCCCGAACAGCCAGGGGCCCAGCAGCAGCAGCGCCAGCATCAGCGGCAGCGCGATGGCGGCGAGCAGCAGCAGGCTGTGACGCACGAGCGTGCGCGCTTCGGCGCGGCTCGCCGCCTGCGTCAGCCGCGGATACAAGGCCTGCGACAGCGAGCCGCCCACCAGCGACGCCGGGGCCTTCAGATAGCGCAGCGCCAGCGCCCAGGCGCCGGCCTCGGGTGCGCCCAGCCAGGCCGTCAGCAGTGCGATGGCCAGCGTGTCCTGCAGCGCGCCGGCAAAGGCGTGGGGCGTGTTCAGCAGCGGGAAGTCGCGGTGCTTGGCGGCCATTGCCGTGAGCGGCTGCGCTTTGAACAGCCCGCGCCATCCGCCGGCCGGCGCCGGCTGCGCCTGCAGCGCGGCGGCGGCGGCCGTGGCCAGCGTGGCGCCGCTCACCAGGCCCCAGGGTCCGGCCTGCAGGAGCCCGAACCCGACCTGCGCGACCGCCCCACCGCCCCACTGCAGCACGCGGGCGCGCGCCAGCGCCGCAAAGCGCCCGGCCCGCGCCGCCCACTGGGCCAGGCCCTGGCTGGCGGCGAGCGCGAGCACCACGAGCGGCAGCGCCGCCGCCAGAGACAACCCCGCCCAGGCCGCCCAGGCCGCACCGAGGCACAGCGCCAGCAGCGTCATCGCCATCAGCACGCGCAGGCACAGCGCCAGCAGCGCCGCGGCGCCGCGCTCGCCGGTTTCCAGCGCCAGCGCGAACTCGTAGCGCGCGCAGCCAACGACGGCGAGGTTGCTCGCCACCGTCCACACCAGGGAGAACTGGCCGTAATCCGCCGGCGAGTACAGCCGCGCGATCCACGGCCCCAGCAGCAGCGGCACGGCCTGCGCCAGCGCGCTGCCGGCAAGCAGGGTGAAGGTGGCGCGGCGCAGGCTGTGGGCGTTCATCGAGGCGGGCGATTCTAAAATCGCGGATTCACCCAAGGCCCGCAATGACCAACACCACACCGCCCACACCAGCCGCGCCCGCCGCCGACGAGAACCAACTGATCGCCGAACGCCGCGAAAAACTGGCCGCGCTGCGGGCCACGACGGCGGTGCCCTTCCCCAACGACTTCAAGCCCCAGCACCGCGCGCAGCCGCTGCAGGAACAGTACGGCGCGCTGGACAACGAGGCGCTGGAACCCCAGGCCGTCAAGGTCAGCGTGGCCGGCCGCATGATGCTCAAGCGCGTCATGGGCAAGGCCAGCTTCTGCACGCTGCAGGACGCCACCGGCCGCATCCAGCTGCGCGTGACCATCGACAACGTCGGCGCCGACGTCTACGAGGCCTTCAAGAAGTGGGACCTGGGCGACATCCTCGGCGGCGAAGGCACGCTGATGAAGACCAAGTCCGGCGAGCTGACCATCACCGTCACCACGCTGCGCCTGCTGACCAAGAGCCTGCGCCCGCTGCCGGACAAGTTCCACGGCATGACCGACCAGGAGCAGAAGTACCGCCAGCGCTATGTCGACCTCATCACCGACGAAGACGCCCGCAAGCGCTTCACGGCGCGCAGCAAGGCCGTGTCGGCCATCCGCAGCTTCATGGTGGACCACGGCTTCCTGGAGGTCGAGACGCCCATGCTCCACCCCATCCCGGGTGGCGCGAACGCCAAGCCCTTCATCACCCACCACAACGCGCTGGACCAGCAGATGTACCTGCGCATCGCGCCGGAGCTCTACCTGAAGCGCCTGGTGGTGGGCGGCTTCGAGCGCGTGTTCGAGATCAACCGCAACTTCCGCAACGAAGGCATCTCGGTTCGGCACAACCCCGAGTTCACGATGATGGAGTTCTATGCGGCCTACTGGACGCATCACGACCAGATGGACTTCACCGAGGCCGTGCTGCGCCACGCCGCCATCGCCGCCACCGGCAGCGCCGCGCTGACGTACGCCGGCAAGCCCGTGGCGCTGGACAAGCCCTTCGCCCGCGTCTCCGTGCGCGACTCGCTGATCCAGTACGCCGGCCTGACCGAGGCCGAGGCTGACAACCCCGACGTGCTGCGCGCCAAGATCGTCGCCGCGGGTGAAGACGCCCCCGCCCGCTGGAGCCTGGCTGAGCTGCAGTTCGGCCTGTTCGAGGCCGTCGTCGAAGAGAAGCTGTGGGAGCCCACCTTCATCATCGACTACCCCGTCGAGGTCTCGCCGCTGGCCCGCGCGTCGGACGCCAACCCCAAGATCACCGAGCGCTTCGAGCTGTTCATCACCGGCCGCGAATACGCCAACGGCTTCTCCGAGCTGAACGACGCCGAAGACCAGGCCGCGCGCTTCCACGCCCAGGTGGCCAACAAGGAAGCCGGCGACGACGAGGCGATGTTCTTCGACGCCGACTTCATCCGCGCGCTGGAATACGGCATGCCCCCGACCGGCGGCTGCGGCATCGGCATCGACCGGCTGATGATGCTGATCACCGACAGCCCGTCCATCCGCGACATCATCCTGTTCCCAGCGCTGCGCCGCGAAGCCTGACGCCTGGCCACGCCCTCCGCATATAGGCGGTTTAGAGAAATTATCGGATCCTTGTAATTTCTCAAAACTCGCCTTATGCTTAGGCGTGGACCCGATCCGTGACCCTTTCGCCCCCGGTGCGGGCACGCCCCCGCCGGAGCTGGCGGGCCGAGACGCTTTGCGCGAAACGCTGCGCGTCGCCCTGGAACGCGCGCGGCTGGGCCGGCCGGCCAAGAGCGCCATGCTGGTGGGGCTGCGGGGCGTCGGCAAGACCGTGCTGCTGGACCGCATTCGCGAAGACGCGGAAGCCAGCGGCATTCACACCGTCCGCATCGAAGCCCCCGAGCAGCGCTCCCTGCCCGCCCTGCTGGCGCCGCAACTGCGGCAAGCCCTGCTGCGGCTGAGCCTGACGGCCTCGGCGAAGGACGCGTCGATCCGCGCGCTGCGTGCACTCGCCGGCTTCGCGAAGAAGCTCAAGGTGAAGTACGACGACATCGAGGTGGGCATCGATTTCGACCCCGAGCCCGGCCTGGCCGACAACGGCGACCTCGAGCACGACCTGCAGGCGCTGTTCGAGCAGGTCGGCACGGCAGCCAAGGCGGCCGGCACGGCGCTGGCCATCTTCGTCGACGAGCTGCAATACGTGCCGGAAGAGCAGCTGGCCGCGCTGATCACGGCGCTGCACCGCACGGAACAGCGCCGCCTGCCGGTCGTCCTCATCGGCGCCGGTCTGCCCCAGTTGCGCGGGCGCATGGGCAATGCAAAGTCCTACGCCGAGCGCCTGTTCGACTTCCCCGAGATCGGCCCGCTGCCGGCCGAAGCCGCCCGGCAGGCGCTGACCAAGCCGCTGCACGACGAACACACCGACATCACCGAACCCGCGCTGGCCCGCATCCTCGAGGTCAGCCAGGGCTACCCCTACTTCCTGCAGCACTGGGGCAGCCACACCTGGCTGGCGGCAGCGGCCTCGCCCATCGACATCGCCGACGTGGAGCGCGCATCGACGACCGCCGTCGCCGGGCTGGACGAGGGCTTCTTCCGCGTGCGCTTCGACCGCTGCACGCCCAAGGAGAAAAAGTACCTGCGGGCCATGGCCGAACTGGGCGCGGGGCCACATCGGTCCGGCGACATCGCCAACGCGCTGAACGAGCCGGTGTCGTCGCTGGCGCCAACCCGCAGTGCGCTCATCCTCAAGGGCATGATCTGGAGCCCCAACCACGGCGACACGGCCTTCACCGTACCGATGTTCGATCAGTTCATGAAGCGCATCGTTCCGGCGGACGACTGGCACTGAGGCCAGCCACGCGAATCGCGGTCAGGCCACACTGCCCGCCGGCGCCTTGCCCGCGATGATCATCGCGAGCACCTCGTCCTCGGTCACATCCGCCGTGCGGCACACGCCCACCAGCCGGCCCGTCTTCATGACCATCAACCGGTGCGACAGCGCGAACACGTCCGGCATGTCGTGCGTGACGAGCAGGATGCCCACGCCCTCGGCGCTGAGCCGGCGGATCAGGTCATGCACCATCGCCGTCTCCGCAGGCCCCAGCGCCGCGCAAGGTTCGTCCATGATCAGCACGCGAGCCTTGAACTGCAGCGCGCGCGCGATGGCCACGACCTGACGCTGGCCACCCGACAGCGACATCACCGGGTCGGCGATGTTCTTGAAGTTCGGGTTCAGCCGCGCGAACAGCGGCACGGCGGCGGCCCGCATGGCCGCGTCGTCCAGCAGCCCGAAGCGCGTGCGCAACTCGCGGCCCAGGAACAGGTTGGCCACCGAGTCGAGGTTGTCGGCCAGCGCCAGCTTCTGGTGGATGGTCTCGATGCCGGCGGCGCGCGACTCGGCCGGGCTGGCGAATTTCACCGCGCTGCCGTTCAGCCGCAATTCGCCACCATCGAAGGGCAGCGCGCCGGCCAGCATCTGCATCAGCGTGGACTTGCCCGCGCCGTTGTGCCCCAGCACGGCCAGCACCTCGCCGGGCGCCAGGCTGAGCGACACGCCATCGACCGCGTGCACGCCGCCGAAGGATTTGCGCGCATCGCGCACTTCGAGCAGGGCATTCATGTCTGCACCCTCCGGCCTGCGGCCTGTCCCGCCAGGCGGGAGCGAACTTGCTCGGGGCGGCCCGTCGCGGCGTTCATTTCTGCACCACGCGATCAAAGACAACTGCGGCCACCAGCACCTGGCCCAGCACCACCATGCGCCAACCGATGCTCACATCGGTCAGCAGCAGGCCGCTGTCGATGCTCTGGATGATGAGCGCGCCCAGCACCGTGCCGCCCACGCTGCCGCTGCCGCCGGCCAGGCTCACGCCGCCGATGACGGCCGCCGCGATGACGGTCAGCTCCATGCCCGTGCCCATCGAGTTCGTGCCGGCGTTCAGCCGCGCCATCGCCACCACCGCCGCCAGCGCGACGAGCGCGGCCAGCAGCAGGTTCAGCTGGATCATCACGCGCCGCACCGGAATCCCGGCCAGCCGCGCCGCATCGGGGTTGCCGCCGATCGCGTAGACGTAACGCCCGAAACGCGTGTGCTTGGCGACGAAGCCCAGCAGCAGCACGACGGCGACCCAGATCACCAGCGGCAACGGCAAGCCCTGGCCCTGCGCCTGGCCTTCGATCCGGTAGGCGTTGAAGACGGCCACCGCGCCGAACACCGCGACCACCGCCAGGCCCGACTTCAGCCACTCGCGCTTCGCATCGGCCGGCACGCCGCCGGCGCGTTGCTGCGCGCGGCGCTGCACGGCCTGCCAGCCCAGCAGCAGCGCGACGAGCCCCACACCCAGCAGCCAGCTGCCGCGCTCGCCCAGCGAACCATCCAGCCCGCCGCCCAGCGCCAGCAGCCAGGGCTCGGTGACCGGCTGCGTCTTGCCGTCGGCGACGAGAAAGGCCACGCCACGCAGCGACACCAGCCCGCCCAGCGTGACGACGAAGGACGGGATGCCGATGACCGCCGACAGCCAGCCCTGGAACAACCCGATGAGCAACGCGAAGCCCAGGCCCGCGGCCAGCGACGCGATGACCGACCAGCCCTGCGTGTACTGCAGCCAGGCCATCAGCACGCCCACGGCGCCCAGCAGCGAACCCACGGCCAGGTCGATCTGCCGCGCGACGATGATCAGCGCCATGCCGCTGGCGACGATGCCCACGACCGCCGTCTGCTGCGCGATGTTGTAGAGGTTCTCCGCCGTCAGGAAGCTGCCGGTGAGCGCATGAAAGCCGATGGCGATGGCCACCAGCACGGCCGCCATGACGACGAGCCGCCGCGTCTGTGCGCTCACTTGCAGGCGGCCGGCGCCTTGGCGGCGTCGACGCCCTTGCAGGCCACGGCTTTGGTGATCCAGCCGGCGCTGATGACGTCACCCAGGTTGGCCTGCGTGATGGCCACCGGCGCCAGGAACTTGGCCTGCAGGCTGACCTTGCGCGCGCCCCCCGCCCAGGCCGCAGCACCCGGCACTTTCTGACCGCCAGCCAGCAGCACGGCGGCTGCCGCCGCCTCCTTGCCGAGCACGCGCGAGTCCTTCCAGACCGACACGGTCTGCGTGCCCAGCGCCACGCGGTTCAGCGCCGCGTGATCGGCGTCCTGACCGCTGACCGGCACGCCCTTGATGCCTTTGCCGGCCAGCGCCGCGATGGCGCCACCGGCCGTGCCGTCGTTGCTGGCGACCACGGCGTCCACGCCGCCCTTCAGGCGGGTCAGGATCTGCTCCATGTTCTTCTGCGCCACCTCGGGCTTCCAGCCGTCGGTGTATTCCTCGGCCACGATCTTCACGTCGCCCTTCTTCACCGCCTCGGCCAGCGCGTCCTGCTGGCCGGCACGCAGGAAGTCGGCGTTCGGGTCGCTCGGCGAGCCCTTGATCATCACGTAGCGGCCCTGGGGTTTCACGGCCAGCAGGGCCGATGCCTGCAGCCGCCCAACCTCGCGGTTATCGAAGGTCAGGTAGAACACCTCGGGCGCCTCGATGAGGCGGTCATAGGCCACGACAGGCACCTTGCGGGCCTTGGCCTTGTTGAGCGCCGGCTGGATGGCGTCCTTGTCCATCGCCAGGATGATCAGCACCTTGGCGCCCTTGGCCAGCAGCGACTCCACATCGCCGATCTGCTTCTCCGGCGAGCCCCCGGCATCGGCGCTCACGTAGCTGGCGCCCAGCCGCGCGAGTTCGGCCTTGATCGCGGCCTCGTCGGTCTTCCAGCGCTCCTCCTGGAAGTTGGACCAGCTCACGCCCACCACGGGGCCGGCGGCCCACGCTGTCATCGAGACCATCAGCAACGCTGCCGCTGCCCACATCCGCTGTCTGCGCATCTTGTTTGTCTCCACACCCGGACGACCGGGCGCGCGGATTCTAGGAACGCAGACAACAAAAAAGCGACCCTCACAGGTCGCCTTCGCATCGCTTGAAACCGCTTTGTGCCTCAGCGGCCTGCCAGCGCGGTCGAGCGGCGGATCACCGGTGCCGGGAAATCCCCGAGTTCGCGCGCCGCGTTCTCGCCGTGGTCGGCGGCCAGCGCCGCAGCGGTCTTGTTGTCGACCGGCACGTCCTTGGGCTTGACCGACAGCACGGCCTGCGCCGGCAGCTTGGCCTGGGCGGCCGTCTTGGCGGCCGCCGGGGTCGTCGCTTCAACGCCCTTCTCACCCTGGATGGCCGCCAGTTCACCGCTGTCGCGGGCCGCAGCGAGTTCGGCCACGACCTGCGCGCGGGTCAGCGGCTGGGTGGCCTGCGCCGAAGCGGCACCGGCGCAGATCAACAGGGTGGCGGCGATGGCGGTGGACAGCTTGCTCATGGGGGCTCCTTCAGTGGCAGCAGGAACGTCCTGCGAGCCGGGTCTTGCGGACAAACGCGACCGCGTGTCCATGGCCCGAACTGTAGGCAGCCATCCCCCGGGGAAACACTAGGCTGGCGGGAACTGACTATTCTCGGATCGCAAATAGTCGCTCACAGCTCGACACCTTTACGCCACAGAAGCGAGCAATCAGCGGTGCTCGAAGTGCGGCGCCCGCTTGGCCAGGAAGGCCTCCATGCCTTCGCGCTGGTCATGGCTGCCGAACAGCGCGTGAAAGTAGCGGCGCTCCACCTGCACGCCGTCGGTCAGCGGCGCCTGGAAGGCCAGGTTGACGAGTTCCTTGATGAGCGCCACCGACGGGGCGCTGAAGCCGTTGATCGCCTCGGCCGCCGCCAGCGCCTCCTCCAGCAGCTTGTCGGCCGGCACCACGCGGGACACCAGCCCGGCGCTTTCGGCCTCGGCGGCGGCCATCATGCGCGCCGTCAGCAGCAGGTCCATGGCCTTGCTCTTGCCCACGGCACGCGGCAGCCGCTGCGTACCGCCGGCACCGGGCACCACCCCGAGCTTGACCTCGGGCTGACCGAACTTGGCCGTGTCGGCCGCAATGATGAAGTCGCACATCATCGCCAGCTCGCAACCCCCGCCCAGCGCAAAACCTGCCACCGCTGCGATGACCGGCTTGCGCACGCGCAGGACGGTTTCCCAGTTCTTGGAGATCAGCCCGCTCTTGAAGGCCGTGGCGAACGTCAGCGGCAGCATCGTCGGGATGTCCGCCCCGGCGGCGAACGCACGCTCTGACCCGGTCAGCACGATGCAGCCGATGCCGTCGTCGGCATCGAAGGCCAGCAGCGCCTCGCCCAGTTCATCCATCAGCTGGTCGTTCAGTGCGTTGAGTGCCTTGGGCCGGTTCAGCGTGATGAGCGCCGTCTTGCGTGGGCCGTCGCCGTGGACGGCGGTGAGGATGCATTCGTAGGTCATTGGCTCAATCTCCGGGGGATGTCGTTGGCCGATTCTGGCGCGGCCTGCAGCGGCGCCCGCTTGAGCGTCATGTCGATGTAGGTCTGCGCATCCTGGCGAATCAGCAGGCGCACCGGCAAAAACTGCAACGACGGCGCCAGCCACACCTCGGCGACGAGGTCCGCGCCCGACACCTGGGCCTGCGTGGGCTGCGTGGGCCGGATGTGCCAGGCCGACAGCGGGCCCAACGGCGTGTCGAGCACCTCCTCGCCCAGCACCTCGTAGCGCCACGGGTACTGACGGCGCGGCAGCACCAGCGCGAACGGCACGACATGGCCCGCCAGCAACGGCGCGCGGCCGGTCTTGAAGAGCCAGGTCAGCTGCACGAACTGGCTGGCCGAATCCTGCGCGCCCGCATGCACCGCCTGGCGCTGCCCGCTGCCCAACTGCACCTCGCCCGGCAGGAACACGACGCCCGCACGGCGCGGGTCGCCGAGGATCAGCCGCGTCTCTTCGTCATAACGCTGCGGCGCGATGCCCTGGGGCGTCAAGCGGCCCTGGCTGCTCATGCGGCGGGTCACGAACGGCGCGAAGCTGGGGCCCAGACTGACGTCCAGGTGGACCTGGTACTCCCGCCCCCGGCGCAGCCACTCCACCTGGGCCTGGCCATGCACGGGCCCACGGTAGTTGCCCACGAGCTGGTAGCTCAAGCGCGTGGACAGCGGCCATTCGGCGCCCGGCTCATCGCTGGGCGGTGCCGAGGCGGCATCCGCCGGCAGCAGCGGCTGCGATGCCGGCGGCTCGGGCGGCTGGGGCGGCGGCTCGCGTGCGGGCTCGGGCGATGGCTCCTGCGCGGCCATCGTGGCCGGCTCGGGGGCGGGCTCGGGTTCGGTGGTGGCCGACAGCGGTGCGGACGCGGCCTCCGGCATCGCGGGCAGCGCCGCCGCATCATCTGCCGCCGCGACGGGCGCCGTTGGCGCAGCGGCCGGCGGCGATGGCTGCGGTGGTGGTGGCCTCACCGCCGGCGGCTCAGGGATCACCTGTGCTGCGGCTGGCGGCTGCAGCGGCAATTCACGGACGAAGTCGATCTCCATGCGGGCGGGCATCGGCGGCGCAGCGGCGCTCGACCATCCCTCCTGAATGCGCTGCACTTCGCGCCCCAGCAGCAAGTGCAGCGCCAGCACGGCCAGCACCAGCAGCCCCGGCGGCCGCGGCGTTTTCATGCCGACGTCAGGCGCCGAGCCAGCGACGACGGGCCGGCTGAGCTCCCGCAGACGGCACCAGGCCCACCGCCGCCGCCAGCGCCGGCGGCAGGTCGACGTCGAGCTCCACCAAGCGCTGGTCGCGGCTGACCAGCAGGCGCAGCCGCGTCTCGCCCGCCGTGAGCAGGAAGAGCGCTTCGTCCAGCCGGCGCAGCCGCCAGCCGTTGCAGCCCAGGATCTCGTCCCGCGCCTGCACGCCGCCCGCCTCGCCCGCGCCGCCTGTCAGCACATGGCTGACCTGCACACCCGTCAGCGCCGATTCACGCACCCGCAAACCCAGGCGCTGGGCCACGCCCTGGCGGCCGTCATCGCGCCAGTCCACGCCATGGGCCGTCAGCAGCTCACGCAGCGGTAACTCGTCCGTGCCATGCACCCAGGCCTGCAGCTGCGTTGCCGTCTCGTCGCCGGCCAGTGCACGGACGGCGGCCAGGATGTCGTGCTCGCTGACCGGCCCGCCGCCGCTGGTGACCCACAGGCGCTGCATCAGCGCATCCAGGCTGGACTTGCGGGCCCGCAGGCTCAGGTCCAGGCACAAGGCCACCAGGGCGCCCTGCGCGTAGTAGTTGCTGGTGGTGTTGGGGCTGTTCTCGTCCGGCCGGTAGTACTTGGTCCAGGCCTCGAAGCTGGCGGCGCTCAGCGGCTGCACGCGGCGACCCGGGGCGTTCAACACGCCGTTGACCGACGCGGCCAGCAGCTTGAGGTAGCGCGGCGCGTCGACCAGGCCCGCACGGCGCAGGAACAGCTCGTCGTAGTAGCTCGTGAACCCCTCGAAGCACCACAGCAGCTCCGTGTAGTTCTCGCGCTGGTAATCGAACTGCGCAAACTCGGCCGGGCGCAGCCGCTTCACATGCCACGCATGGAAATACTCGTGACTGAACAGGCCCAGCAGCCGTGTGTAGGCCTCGCCCGGGGCGGCCGGCTCGGCAGCGGTCGGCAGTTCCCGCCGCGCGCAGATCAGCGCCGTACTGGCGCGGTGCTCCAGGCCGCCGTGGCCGTCGTCCACCGCCCAGAGCAGGAAGCTGTAGCGCTCGAACGGCGCACCGCCCCAGAAGGCGATCTGCGCCTCGCAGATGCGCTGTACGTCGGCCAGCAGCCGCTCGCCATCGAAGCTCGGCCAGGCGCCGGCCACGACCACCCGGTGCGGCACGCCCGCTGCCGTGAACTCACCCTGCCAATGCGGGCCGATCTCGAACGGGTGGTCCAGCAGTTCGTCGTAATCGGCGGCCTCAAAGGCCCCGGCCTGCACGGGCTGGGCGGCGCGCATCTCGGTGGCCACCTGCCAGCCGCGTGGCACGCGCGCCAGCTCGATGCGATGCGGCTCACCCTCGCGCCCCACGGCGCGCAGGCACAGGCTGCTGGCGTTGAAGAACGCGCGCTGGGCGTCGAGCCAGGCCGTGCGAACAGAAGCATCGAACGCATAGACGTCGTAGCTCAGCACCAGCGGTTTGGCGCGCGGCTGGTCGCTGCAGCGCACCAGCCAGCCGGCTTTGTCGAACTGCTCCACCGCCAGCGTCTGTTGCCCCTGGCGCGCCGTGAGCCCGCTGAGGTGCTTGGCGAACTCGCGCACGAGATAGCTGCCCGGGATCCACACCGGCAGATGCAAGCGCTGTTCGGCCGCTGGGCGGTCGAGCGTCAGCGTGACGCGATAACGATGGGCCGCGAGATCGGCCAGCTCGACGCGGTAGCGCGGCCCCGACATCAACTGCCTGCGGCGGCGAGGAAGCAGCTCAGCGCCGCGATCGCCGTGAGGCGAAAGCGCAGCGTCAGCCAGTCGGCAGCCCCCAGTCGCGGATAGACCTGCCGGTCGACGACATAGCAGGCGATCAGCACGCCGCCGTGCAAGGCCAGCCCACCGTAAGGCGCCAGCAGCGCCCCCAACCAGCCCAGCACGGACGCGATGACACCCCAGATGAGCGCGCCGCGCAGGGGCAGGCCACGAGACATGGACAGCCCCCAGTGCACCCCGCCCAGGAAGGAGATGATCAGCCCGGCATAGCCAGAGAGCGCCAGCGTGACCCAGTAGTGCTGCACGGCATGCTCGCTGTCGGCGAACAGCCAGACGAGCGCGCACCCCAGCACGAAGGGCACCAGCCCGGCATAACCCAGCCGATGCGCGAGCTGGCGGGATTCGGCGTTCATCGGGTCAGGGCTTGCGTGCGGGGGTGGCCAGGGCCTGCAGGCGCTTCTCGAGGTCGGCAGCGCTCACGGCGCCCGGGATGCGGTTGCCGTCTTCCAACAGGATGGCCGGTGTGCCATTCACGTGGATCTTGCGCGACAGCGCCAGGTTGCGCTCGATGGCGGCGTCATCGCATTTCGCGTCAGCCTTGGGCGGCATCTCGCCCTTGAGCATCCAGCCCAGCCATGTCGCAGACCGGTCCTTGGCGCACCAGATCCCGCGCGACTTCTCCGGCGAGTCGCCGCCGAGGATGGGGATGAGGAAGGTGTAGACGGTCACGTCCTTCATCTCTTGCAGCGCCGCTTCGAAGCGGCGGCAGTAGCCGCAGTTCGGGTCGGCGAAGACGGCGATGCGGCGCTTGCCGCTGCCGTTCTTCCAGACCACCGCGTCCTTGAACGGCAGCGCCGCGAAGTCGACGCGGTTGAGCTGCGTGACGCGCTCTTCGGTGAGGTTCTTCCTGGCCTTCAGGTCGATGAGATCGCCTTCGATGAGGAAGGTGGCCGTGGCGTCGGTGTAGCGCACTTCGTTGCCGATGCGCACCTCCCACAGACCCGGCATGGCCGACGGCCGCACCTCGTCGATCTTGGGCGCATTCGGCATGTACTCGGACAGCTGCTTGCGGATGCTGGCTTCGTCGCCGGCAGGCGCCGCGGGCGCGGCAGGGGCCGCAGGCTGACGGGCCACCGGCGGCTTGCGCGCCGCAGGCGGCTCGTCCGCTCTGGCCGCGGCGCCGACCGTGAGAAGCAGGCCGGCCAGCAGGCCGGGAAGAAGTCGAACGAGGGGAGAAGGCACGATGCGCAGCAGAGCGGTGGTGGGGTTAGAGGCCGAGCGCGCGCTGGGTCAGCCAGCGCTTGACGGGAGTGAGTTGATTGAGCGCGTCCAGGCCGCGGTTGCGCAAGCCGTGCAGCGCGGGTGAGGGGTGAGCGAAGAGCCGCTGCAAGCCGTCGGTGAGCTCGCCCATCGCCAGCGTCGGCGCCAGTCGCTCGCGGGCGTAGCGGCGCAGCAGCCGCTCGTCGCCCAGGGGGCGCCAGGCTTCCCGCCCGGCCAGCACGCGTGACAGCGCCGCCACATCGCCCAGCCCCAGATTCAACCCCTGGCCGGCCAACGGGTGGACGATGTGGGCCGCGTCACCGAGCAGCACCCAGCCGGCACCACTGACCGCATCCGCACGCGCGAGTGCCAGTGGCCAGCTCGACCGCTCGCTGCCCAGGCGCAGCTCGCCCGCCGCGCCGCCGGTGGCGGCATGGAGTTCACGCTCGAAGTCCTGCGGCGACAACGTCTGCAGGTGCTCGGCCTTCGCGTCTGCGCAAGACCACACCAGACCGTAGGACGCACCCGGCGTCGGCTGCTCGAACGGCAGCAGCGCCAGCACCTCGCCACCGGCGTGGAACCACTGGCGAGCAACGCCCTGGTGAGGCCGGTCCGCCGACAGCCGGGCTGCCAGCGCGCGGTGCCCGTAGAAACGGGGTTTGAAAGCGACGCCCAGCGCCGCACGCGCGGCCGACTCGCGGCCCTCGCACAGCGCCGTCAGCGGCGCGCGCGTCGTGTCGGGCACCACGCGCACATGCGGAGAAAAGCGCAAGGCCGTGGCGAGTTGAGCGTCCAGCGCTGCGGCGTCGACGATCACCGCCAGCTCGCGTAAACCTTGCTGCCAGGCCGAGAAGCTCAAGCGCCCACCGGCGTGGCCGTCGCCCGCGTCGCCGCACACGACCATGTCGTACACCGGGCTCACGGCGTCGGCGGGCAGGCTCTCCCAGACCTTGAGGTCCGTCAGCAGTGCCACCGACGCTGCATTCAATGCATAGGTGCGCACATCGCCGGCCTTGGGCGCCTCGGCGCTGCCCACCATGCCGACGGACAAGCCCTGCGCAGCCAGGCTCAACGCCAGGCTGCTGCCCACCGCTCCCCGGCCCCTGACCAACACGTCGACACTTTGCATGCAGTGATTGTAGGCAGGGGGTATGCCCCTGCCGGCCCGCCCGGCCGCTTCAACAAGGGGCCATCGCGCGGCCGACTAAAATCCCCGCCTTGCGTGCCCGGCAGCGGCCGGCCGCCCTCTCCCAACGGAAAGCACCGCCATGAGCCTCAAATGCGGCATCGTGGGCTTGCCCAATGTCGGCAAGTCCACGCTCTTCAACGCCCTGACCAAAGCCGGCATCGCCGCCGAGAACTATCCGTTCTGCACCATCGAGCCGAACGTCGGCATCGTGGAGCTGCCGGACCCGCGGCTCGCGGCACTGGCCGAGATCGTCAAGCCCGAGCGCGTGCTGCCCGCCGTCGTCGAGTTCGTCGACATTGCCGGTCTGGTCGCCGGCGCGAGCAAGGGTGAAGGCCTGGGCAACCAGTTCCTCTCGCACATCCGCGAGACCGACGCTATCGTCAACGTCGTTCGTTGTTTCGAAGACCCCAACGTCATCCACGTGAACGGCAAGGTCGACCCGATCTCCGACATCGAAGTCATCCAGACCGAGCTCTGCCTGGCCGACCTCGGCACCGTCGAGAAGAGTCTGCACCGCTACAACAAGGTCGCCCGCGCCGGCGACAAGGACGCCATCGCGCTGGTCAAGGTGCTGGAGAAGTGCCAGGCGGCGCTCAACGAGGCCAAGCCTGTTCGCACCATCGACTTCAGCAAGGAAGAACTGGTCATCCTGAAGCCGCTGTGCCTGATCACGGCCAAGCCGGCCATGTTCGTCGGCAACGTCTCGGAGGACGGTTTCGAGAACAACCCCTTCCTCGACCGCCTGAAGGAATACGCGGCCGCGCAGAACGGCCCGGTCGTCGCCATTTGCGCGAAGACCGAGTCCGAACTGTCCGAGATGGAAGACGAAGACCGCGCGATGTTCCTGGCCGAGATGGGACAGGACGAACCGGGCCTGAACCGCCTGATCCGCGCCGCCTTCAAGCTGCTGGGTCTGCAGACCTACTTCACCGCCGGCGTGAAGGAAGTGCGCGCCTGGACCATTCACATCGGCGACACCGGCCCGCAGGCCGCCGGCGTGATCCACACCGACTTCGAGCGCGGCTACATCCGCGCCCAGACCATCGCCTACGACGACTTCATCCAGTACCGCGGCGAGCAGGGCGCGAAGGACGCAGGCAAGATGCGCGCGGAAGGCAAGGAGTACGTCGTCAAGGACGGCGACGTGCTGCACTTCCTGTTCAACGTCTAAAGAAGACGCCCTCTCCGGCCGACCAATCCACGCCGGCTCGCCAAACCCCGCCAATCGGCGCGATGCCAGTTAAGCCTGACTGGCATTTTTTTCGTCGGGAACTTGTGAGCCCGGTTCTCGACCTCCCGAGTGCAGGAGTCACTTTGCGGCGCCTGGACCTGCCGTCCAGCGGTCTTGCTGAGAGCTCGGACCGGCGGCTTCATCTCAGCCTCGCGGTGAGCGTCCAGCCGCCCCATCTTGAAGGCCGGGCGGCGGCATAGGAGCCTCGTGTCCACCGTAACTCTTGGTGGACACGTGACTACTATTCCAGAAGACCACGCAGGGCCACGCCGGCGGCGGCGCCTGCACAGCGACGAGTTCAAGGCCCGCGCGGTGGCCAGCTGCATGCAGCCGGGCATGTCGATGGCGGCCGTGGCGATGGCGCACGGCGTCAACGCCAACCTGCTGCGTCGCTGGGTTCGCGAGGCCGAGATGAAGGCTCCGGCCCACGCCCTCGGCAAGAGCACCGCAGAGCAACTCCAGGCGCCGCAGCGCGAGCCCCTGTTCGTGCCGGTGACCCTGCCGGCGCCCGCTGCACCGGCGCCCATGCCCGACATCCGCATCGAGTTGCAGCGTGGCGCCTCGGCGATCACGGTGACCTGGCCGGCCAGTGCAGCCAGCGAGTGCGCCACCTGGCTGCGCGAGTTGCTGCGGTGATCCGCATTGACGCGATGTGGCTGGCGGTCGACCCCATCGACATGCGCGCAGGGCCCGAGCGGCTGCTCGCCCGCGTTGTGCAGGTCTTCGGTGCCGCCCAGGGCCACCACGGCTACCTCTTCGCCAACGCGCGCGGCACGCGCATCAAGCTGCTCGTGCACGACGGCTTCGGCGTGTGGTGTGCCGCGCGCCGTCTCAACGCTGGCCACTTCACATGGGCCCGTGTCGCCGCAGGCGCGCCTGGCGCACTGGAGCTTGGCCGCGCGCAGTTCGATGCCCTGGTACTGGGACTACCTTGGCAGCGCCTGCCCGAGTTGCAGTGCATCACTCGCGCATGACACCGGGCATGGCGTCCACGCGCTGACAACGGCAGTTGTGCCGATGGCGCGGCGTGGCCGCGCTCGGCACGATGCAGTGCATGCTCGACATCCGCGACCTCAAGGCCCACGACCTGCAAGGTCTGACGCCGGATGCGGTCGCGGTGCTGGCCCGCCAGATGCTGCAGCACATCGAGCAGCAGGCCGACGAGCTGCAACGCCAGCAGCAGCTCATCGAGTCCAAGCAGCAACTCATCGAACGCAAGGACCGCGAGTTCGCGCTGCGCGAGGCCAGGCTGGAGAAGGTGCAATTCGAGCTGGCGCGGCCGAAGCGCTGGGAGTTCGGCGCCAAGTCCGAGGCCATGAACGCCGAGCAGCGTCGCCTGTTCGAGGAGACGCTGGCCGAGGACGAGGCCGGTCTGCAGGCTCAGCTCGATGCGCTGCGCGCCCAGGCTGCAGAAGGCCAAGGTACACCCCCGAAGGCCTCGTCGCGTCGCCCGCGCCGCCAGGCGCTGCCCGAGCACCTGCGTCGCGTGGAACACCGCCACGAACCCGAAGACACCACCTGCCCGAGCGAAGGTTGTGGGCAGCCGATGACGCGTATCGGCGAAGACGTCAGCGAGAAGCTCGACATCGTGCCGGCCGAGTTCTTCGTGCACCGCCACATCTACGGCAAGTGGGCCTGCCACTGCTGCCAGAGCCTGAAGCAACAAGCCTCGGTGCCCGAGGTGATCGACGGCGGCCTGGCCGCCAGCGGGCTGCTGGCCCACACCCTCATCAGCCGCTTCGCCGACCACCTGCCGTACTACCGGCAGGAAGCCATCAACGCCCGCAGCGGCGTGCGCACGCCGCGCTCGACGCTGGCGGCCTGGGCTGGCCAGGCCGGCGCGGCGCTGCAGCCGCTGGTCGACGCGCACAAGCGCTTCGTGCTGGGCAGCCGGGTGCTGCACGCCGACGAGACGCCGGTGGCGCTGCTGGACCCGGGCGCGGGCAAGACCCGCAAGGCCTACGTCTGGGCCTATGCCCGAAGCCAGCACGACCCGACACCGGGCGTGGTCTACGACTTCTGCCCAGGGCGCGGGGCGCAGTATCCACGCGACTTCCTCGCCGGGGACAAGCAGGCAGGACTGCCCGCCTGGGCGGGCACGCTGCTGACCGACCGCTACGGTGCCTACGACACGGTGCTGGACGAGCAACTGCACCCGGGCCGCAAGGCCGCGGCCTGCGTGGCACACGCCCGGCGCAAGTTCGACGAACTTGCCAAGGCCGGCACCAGTGCGGTGAGCGAGGAGGCGATCCAGCGCTTCGCGAGCTTGTACGCGGTCGAGCGTGAACTCGCCGGCTTGGGCGATGACGAGCGACGCCAGCAACGCCAGCGACTCGCCAGGCCGCTGTGGCAGCAGCTCGGCACCTGGCTGCAACTGGAGCGACGCCGCGTCGCCGATGGCGGCTCGACGGCTGCGGCCATCGACTACACGCTCAACCACTGGGCAGCGCTGACGCAGCACCTGGACGACGGAGCGGTTCCCATCGACAACAACCACCTGGAGCGGCAGATCAAGCCCTGGGCGATGGGGCGCAAGGCCTGGATGTTCGTGGGCAGCGAGTTGGCCGGACACCGCGCGGCTGCGGTGATGAGCTTGGTGCAGTCGGCGCGCATGTGCGGCCACGAGCCCTGGGCCTACCTGCGTGATGTGCTGCAGCGGTTGCCCACGCAGCTCAACAGCAGGATCGAAGAGCTGCTGCCGCACCGCTGGCAGCCGGCTTGACCCTCAACGTCCGTATGCCGTCAATATGGTGTGGCTGGACGCTCACTCTCAACGGGCACGACCCGTATGCGTATCTGCATGACGTGCTGGAGCGCCTACCGCTGCAGCCGGCAAGCAGCGTTGGACAACTCCTTCCGCACCGTTGGTCGCCCGCACAGATTCACGCCTAAGGCATCATTCAACAATGATCAAGTCGTCAACGGACTGGTACGTTTTGGCAGTTCTTGCAGCGATCTTTAGCCCGGCCCTGTATGGCCTGGCGTCAGCAGCGTTCCGGTTCAGAAGAGGTTCAGTTGACTCAGGCCTCGACGGCTTCAAGCCCGGCATGGCAATGCATTTAGTGAACGCATTTCTCTCGCCTGGGGTGCCGGCCTATCACCTTTACGAGGATTTGCGAATCGGTGGCGGGAGCATGGGCAGCCTGTTGTCTTTTCTCATCCTTCCCATCACATGGATTGTTTTCGTGTCCGCTCAGAAGCGGATCGCCAAGGCATCGATCACTGTGTGAGCGGGCAGATGCTTCAGGGGCGACACAGACGACCGTCCTAAAAAGGGTGTGTTGCCCGTACGTTTACTGGCGGGATTCTACCGTGCTCCCAGCACCGATCGCCCAAAAAGCAAAACCCCCACCAGCTTGCACTGATGGGGGTTGGCTTTAGTAAATAGCCTGACGATGACCTACTTTCACACGGGAATCCGCACTATCATCGGCGCTGACTCGTTTCACTGTCCTGTTCGGGATGGGAAGGAGTGGTACCAAGTCGCTATGGTCGTCAGGCTTGACTGGTTGGTTTGCTGGCTTTGCCAACAAACCCAATTCGTAGAGTCAGCAGATTTTATTTGCACATCACAAGCTTCATGCTTATGACGGAATCAGTATATTTTGATTGCGCCTCAGTAGACTTCTGAAGAACAGCATAACTTGAATACCCACCTTGATCTGCAATTCACAGTCAAAGTTATAGGGT
>NZ_JBIGIA010000060.1:0-290 GCF_043555975.1 Pelomonas nitida
GATCTGGGGATCCCCGAGTCGGGCAATGGCCTGCCCGACCTGTTGGACGAGATCAAGTGGGAGCTGGAGTTCATCAAGCGCATGCAGGACGCCACCGGCACCGATGGCCTGTTCCTCAAGATCGGTGTAGACACCTATTCGGGCGGCAGCAGCCCTCTCAGCAGCGACACCCGTCCGCGCTACTACCTGCCCGAATGCACCTCTGCCACCCTGGCCGGCGCGGCGATGTTGGCATCGGCCGCGGTGGTGTACCGCGGCGTGGCTTCGCAAGCCGACTATGGGGCCGATCT
>NZ_JBIGIA010000061.1:0-286 GCF_043555975.1 Pelomonas nitida
TTGCCGAGCAGGCCGCGGCCCTGCTGGCCCAGGCCCGCCGGCACGGCTGGCCGGTGGCGCTGATCGTCTTCGACCTCGACCACTTCAAGCGCGTCAACGACAGCCTCGACCATCCGGCCGGCGACGCCGTGCTGCAAGGCGTGGCTGCGCTGGCCCGCACGCTGGTGCGTCAGGGCGAGCTGCTGGCCCGCCAGGGCGGTGAGGAGTTCGCCATCCTCGCCGGCAACTGCCGCCACGAGGAAGCGCTGCAGTTGGCGGAACGCCTGCGCGAGCGACTGGCCGACAC
>NZ_JBIGIA010000062.1:0-285 GCF_043555975.1 Pelomonas nitida
CAAGCTGGGACCGGACCTGGCGCTACCGGTGGCCGTCGCCAACGATGCCCAGGCCGACATCCTGCAGGCCCTGGTCGCCCTTGGCTACAGCGAGAAGGATGCCGCCACGGCGCTGAAGGCGTTGCCGTCCGACGTCGGCGTCAGCGAGGGCATCAAGCTGGCGCTGAAGAAGCTGTCATGATGCTCGCCCCCACGCTCACGCCGTTCGCGCCCCCCCAAGCGGGTGCCGACCTTGCTTGGGGCGGCCCGACGAAAGGTCGGCCATGAGCATCCAGACCGACGATT
>NZ_JBIGIA010000063.1:0-285 GCF_043555975.1 Pelomonas nitida
GTGTTGATCGCGCTGATGCCGCTGCTCGTCAGGCTGGCCGCCGTCAGGCCCGTGTTCACCGTGCCGCCGCTCAGCGTCGCCGTGTCCGCCACGCTCAGGCTGCCGGCGCCGCCCAGCGTGCCCCTCAGCGTCAGCCGGTTGACGGTCTCGGCGCCGCCCAGCGCCAGCGTGCCCGCCACACGCAGCGCCGAGCCGTCGCCCAGCCCGTCCGTCACGCCGGCCACCGTCGCCAGCGTGGCGCCACTGTCCACGGTGATCGCACCGCCAGCGGTCGTGAGCTTCCCG
>NZ_JBIGIA010000064.1:0-284 GCF_043555975.1 Pelomonas nitida
TGGACCCCATCGATCCCAGCAGCACGTCGCGCGAGGGCTTCAGCGACAACGCGCCACCGCCACCACCGCCGGAGACCGGGCCCGACGAAGCGGCGGCGGCCACCTCCGCGCCGCCGGGCGACGCGGGCGCCGCCACCGGTTCGGCGATGGATCGCGCTGGCGCGGGCAGTGCGACGGGCGCTGCTACCGGCTGGGGTGCGGCAGCCGCCACGGGTGACGGCCGCCGTGGCGCCGCTGGTGCTTGCGGCGCGGGCGTACGGGGCGCCGACAACAACCGGACCTGC
>NZ_JBIGIA010000065.1:0-284 GCF_043555975.1 Pelomonas nitida
GGCGCGGCGGTGCAGCGAGTTGCAGCGCGTCCTCAAGGCGCTGCTCCTGCAGCAGCCATGCCAGTCGCTCACTCACGTCAGGGCCTTCCGGGCGGGACTCGCGACCGAACGAGTAAAGCGGCTTCCAGTTGGCCAGGACTTGGTTCTCGCGCTCCATCAGCACCTGCCACATGCGCTCGCGCAGGGGTTCGGCCGGCTACCTGGCCGTGCGGGCCGCGGCCAGCACGGCCAGCGCGTTCTCGGCGCTGGGCTGGCGCGCAAAGCGTGCCTCGCGCACGGCCAGC
>NZ_JBIGIA010000066.1:0-281 GCF_043555975.1 Pelomonas nitida
TCACAGAGTGATAAAAACAGCTTCAGCCACTAAACAGCATCATTCTTTTTGTTTTAGACAGCATTGCATGCAATGTTAAACATGTTAAAGCAAGTTGCAAGTGAAAATCTGTGTCTCTGACTGAGTTTGCATTACTGCTTAATTTGACCTCTCTGCTGGCTGGGAAAAGCTTATTCTGAGGTCTCATACAGCTAGTGACAAAAACAGCTTCAGCCACCAAAAGGCTTCATTCTTTTTGTTTTAGACAACATTTCATGCAATGTTGAACATGTTAAAGCAAG
>NZ_JBIGIA010000067.1:0-280 GCF_043555975.1 Pelomonas nitida
TGGTGTTCTTCAGCGCCAGGATCTCGCCCTTGACCTCAACCGTGATCTTCTTGGACAGGTCGCCGCTGGTCACGGCGGTGGCCACCTCGGCGATGTTGCGCACCTGACCGGTCAGGTTGCTGGCCATGGAGTTCACGTTGTCGGTCAGGTCCTTCCACGTTCCGGCCACGCCGCGGCACTGCGCCTGACCGCCCAGCTTGCCCTCGGTGCCCACCTCACGGGCCACACGCGTGACCTCCGACGCGAAGCCGTTGAGCTGGTCCAGCATCGTGTTGATGGT
>NZ_JBIGIA010000068.1:0-278 GCF_043555975.1 Pelomonas nitida
TTGAGACCCAGCTGGCTGGTCAGGCGGCACAGGATGTTGAGCGACACCGGGTTGTCATCGACGATCAGTACCGGGCGCTGGGCTTGCTCGGCCAGCCGTGCTCCGAACTCGCCAATGCCCAGGCGCCGGTCGATGCTGAGGGATTTGAGGCGGACCGTGAAGTGGAAGGTGCTGCCCTGGCCCAGCACGCTTTCGGCCCAGATGCGTCCGCCCATCAGTTCGACCAGCTGCCGGCTGATCGACAGGCCGAGGCCGGTGCCGCCATAGCGCCGGGTGGT
>NZ_JBIGIA010000006.1:0-302006 GCF_043555975.1 Pelomonas nitida
GTGCCAACACACCAAATAAGCAAACGTGCCACTACAGAAAATCGACCAATGCGCGCCTAAGTTGTTGATTCCAAATGGACCCGCTGGCGGAAAACGCTCGAAACGGCTGTTTGGTGTCGAACTCGGGCGCGCCAGCAGGCGCGCTCGGGGTGCTTCGGGGCGCGCAGTGCCGAGCAGGCCCAGCCGAGCTGGCGTTACTACATCAGCTCCCCAGTGCTGGATGCGCAGGCCTTCAGCGACACCATCCGGGCACACTGGTCGATCGAGAACGACTGCCACTGGGTGCTGGACGTGAACTACCGCGAGGACGACTGCCTGATCCGGCGCGAGCACGGCCCGCACAACATGGCCACGCTGCGGCGTATCGCGCAGAACCAGATCAAGTGGGACCTCGGCAAGGGTAGCCAGAAGACCAAGCGCAAACGCATGGGCTGGAGCGACGACTACTTGCAGTCCCTGTTCGGCCTCACGCCGTGCTCAGCGCCTCCACCACAAAATTCGGCGGCAGGCTAATGCAATCGCCCCGGTCCACCAACCAGCCATTAACCTAGGAATCGTCATGGCTTCTTTTGCGCTGCAAGTTGTTCCAACATCACTTGGTCAATCGCCATCAAATGAAAAACTGGCCTTGGCGAGAGATCTTCTGTCGAGCTATATCTCGTACTCTGACGACACGATTCGTGTGGCCATTTTCTCTAAGCCGACACTCGTTGATACTGGCGTGGCCTTCGAAAATATTGAGTGTCCGCTTTGCCACTCAATCATCAGTCGGTTTGAAGGCGACGAGCACGATGAATGGTGGGACGATATGGAGACCAAGATATCTGAATCAGAATCACCGCTCCAGCAAGCTCTCGAAATGCCGTGCTGCAGCCAGGCAGTTAGGGCGGAGCAGCTGAACTTTAAAGGAGCTGCACGTTTCGTAAATTGGATGCTAAGAGCAAATGATTATGAGCTTCACAGCGAGCGTATGAATCTAGAAAAAGAGCAGCTAGCCGCAATCGAGAAAGTGCTTGGTTGTGAAGTGACGGAGTTGATTGGCGTAAATGGCTAGCTCGGTAGGCTGGGGTGAGTTATACGAACCCCAGCGTTTTCGCAAACAATTCATTGGGATGAACGCGAGCTGACATCTTCTGCTCCACATGATGTGGAAATCGCAAGCCAAAACGATTCATCAATACTCGATAAGTAATCTGTCATGTTCAAGCCTTTGGGTGCTTCCCTGTCGGCGGCATTGGTGGCGGCCACGTCGACTGTGGATGCCGCGTCGATCAAATCAATTTTGCCGTCCGAGGTTAATGCGAGCGTCATCGGCGCGTGCGCCTTTTATGCGCCTTTTGCAGCAAGACGACTTTCCGACATATTTGAGCCCCGTAGGTCAGCTTGGTATATATGTTCAAGACCACCAGGGGGCAGTTGCTCGTGGAGCCCGGCGACTACCGTTCTTTTAAAATCACCACTCAGCCGCAGCATGGTGTTATCAGAGAAGTGGTGGTGGATGGCAATCGGCGGTATCAATACATCCAAGACAAGAGCTACGTCGGAAGGGATGGCTACGTTGCTGAGGTCATGCTGAAGGGGCGAAAATTCGTTATTTCAGGGGTGATTTTGCAAATGAATGGGGATGGCTTCGAACGTGAGAACGCATGCCGCGCATTTAAACTCCCTGGCCTCACCTGGAAGATTTCATGGGTGGCGGATCCGGCTGATATCGGCGGCCCGGTGCGGCTGGCCGAGCTCGGTGGGTTGGGGTGAGTTATACGACCCCCAGCGTTTTCGCAAACAATTCATCGGGATGAGCGCGAGAATGCCGTCAGCTGGGCTGACGAAATTTGTTGGGCTTCACTTTGTTCAGCCCAACCTCACAAGCTATGGGACGAGCTGGATGCGCGACCTGATGGTTGCCCAGACGTTGCTTCAGGTGCCGGGTTTTGTGTCGGCGCCTGCCAATCCTCGAATGTCGGGTGCCACTGACGCAAATCATGGTTGTACACCATATAAACATGCTTCTCACGACTTAGGAATGGCTATGGATCTGGGTATATCTGAATGTATTTCTGGTGTAGGCCAAAATCAATATATTGCCCTGGCTAATGTTCGTCAGGAGGTGCGAAATGTGAGTCCAGGCAACGGACCCGGCGTCTGGACAAACGAATTGGCCGCTAAGTTCATGGCTCAATTCGTAGATGATGCCAACAATAGGCAGGATCGAGATTTTTCTGCATTTGCAAGTATGTATGCTGCGTTAATCGCTGGGGCAAACGGATCACGTGACACGTTGGCAAATTCCATTGCCGGCGCTAAAGGTGACACAAGGACGGCAATATTGAACGCCCTGTTTGGAAGCGGTAGGCAGGCGTTGAGTATTGTTTCAGGTGTGCTTATTGATGGTGCTGGTACTGCCAAAAATAGTTATCCAGATGGTAATTGTGCATTGACGCACTTGGGGTTTGTGAATCAAGTGGTGCTGGCTAACGGTGCGCGACCTATTGTGCGCCCGGAGAGTTTTCATAATAATCATTTCCATATTTATTTTCAGCCCCCGCAGATCAGGCGCCTGTCAGATCACTTGATAGCTGCTGCCGACCCGGTCTATCCAGTTGATGCTGCGTTGGTCCAGCTAACATCTAAGCCAATTTCTCCTGCAATCGTCAATAAAATAGATTCTGAGCTTTCAAATTTGTGTTATGAGGTGGAGAATCCGCATTCGCCAAAAAGAATAAATTCGCCCGGAAGTGCTTCCAATTACATGGATCCAGCTGTTGCGGTTATTGGGGTGTTGAAGTACAAATATGGCATTGAGCCTGAAGGTCGGGTAAGCACGGTTGTGCTTTCGGCGCCAGCGCATGGAAAAATAGTTGATGATATTTGGGTAAATAATGGCAAGCAGTTCCCTTTGGCTTCATATCAGCTGTTTAAATATTTGCCGGAGGGTAATTTTTATGGTGCTGACCGCGTCAAATTTGAAGTTGTAGCCAACGGCAAGACCTTCCGCGTCTCTCTCAAGATCAACGTCATAGAAACTTCTATGGACGGTGACAGTTGTCAGCAAAGCGGTGATATTGGCGGGCGTGCCGAAACCCAGCTTGCAAGAGCTGCAGCTGGTATCGATGTGGCGTTGGCTGGCATTGAGGAAGTGATGCCGGGGCTCGATTACGCATCGGTTCAGGAATGGTTGGGCCTGGCCGACCTGATTCCAGCTGCGGCGATGCAGTCAGCCAAGGTTCGGATTGCGCAGCTCTCACTCAGGTAACGCGCTAGCGACGGCTCTTTGATCGTTAATTAGTGATGCTCGATTCCCAGAGCCAAAGCCAGCAATGGCGCGGACTTGCGTCGGTTGCTGCTGGCGCGATCCAGCGCCCGGAACCATCCGAGGTAGCTCTCCAGATAGTCGGTGGCCACGCCCTTGAAGCGGGCGATCCAGCCCTTGAGGCGGCCGTGATACGCGTTGGCGTTCTGAATGTGCCAGGGCCGCGCACCCGTCCACCGGCGCTCAGGTTCAGCGCCTCGTGCTGCACCCGCAACTCGCTGGCCGCCGCAGCCATCGCTGCCGAGCTGTCCGTGCACAGGATGGCGTGAGCGTGGATGTGTGGCTTGAGCGCCTGACTCAGGCAGCGCTTGGAGACCGCGTCCAGAAAGAAGTCGGCGGTTGCGCATCGGGGAGTCGGCCGGCGGCGCGATGAGGTCGGCCAGCGAGAGGGTATCGGCGTGGGGTGGGTGCATGGTGATCAGTGGCGGAGGATGGGGCGACGCTCGCGGGAGCGTGCGGTGAGGGCGGTTGCCGACGGGCGGGCAGCGAGCGGCGGCCGTTTTTGTTCAGCGGCCGGGCGGCAGCGCGTGGAGTGCGTCGCGCCAGGGCGCCAGTGCGTGGGCGTCGGTGGGCAGGGGGCCGCGTTGTCCGCAGATGAAGGCGGCCACGCGGTTGGCCAGCGCCAGCGTGGCGGGCAGATCGCGGCCCAGGCCGTGGCCGGCCAGTAGCACGGCGGTGAACGCATCGCCGGCGCCAACGGTGTCGACGAGCCGGGGCTGCGCCTCGCCGGCGCCCTCGGCAAGCGCCGCGCCGCCGGGGCCATAGAAGCGCCAGCCCTGCGCGCCGCGCGTGAGCACCAGGCGCTGCAGCGCAAAGCGGTCCATCAGCGAAGCCACCTGCGCGGCTTCGTCGCCATCGGCCTCGAACCAGTCCGTCAGGCGGGCCAGTTCCTCGTCGTTGACCTTCACCCAGTCGGCCAGCATCAGCGACTCGGCAGCGCACAGCGCGTTGTCCACGCCGGGCCGCAGGTTCAGGTCCAGGAAGCGCAGGCCGCTGAAGCGCTTGGCCAGCGCTCGGATCGTGGCCCGCGAGACCGCGTGGCGTTGCGCCAGGCTGCCGAGGTAGAGCAGGCCGGGCTGCGCGGCGTCGATCGCGGCGCGGGCGGGTTCGAGCGCGAGGTGGTCCCAGGCCGCATCGGCGTGGATCTGGAAGCGATGGCCTCCGCCGGCGGCCTCGTGGACGCTGACGCGGCCGGTGGCGCGCAGCGGGTCGCGCTGCAGGCCATGGTCGGCCAGCCCGTAGCGGCGGGCGCTGCCCAGCACCAGCCGGCCATTGGCATCGTCGGCGGCGATGCGGCTGATGAACATAGTGGGCAGGCCCAGCGTGGCGAGCATGCGCGCCACGTTGAACGGGGCGCCGCCGGCGACGGGGCCGTCGTGGAATTCATCTACCAGCGCTTCGCCGAGGACGGCAATCGGGGAGGGGGGCATCGGCACGCAAAGACAAGCAGGGCAGGTGGTCACGATAATTGTTTAGTGAACAATCGACAACAAGGGCCATCCCGCATGGCCTCACCGGGGCTCTGCGCCGCTGTTTCGGGGCACATTGCCCAGCGTGCGCGGCGGTGCAGATGCCACAATCGCCGTGCCTAGCGGCGCACTAAACAGAAGTTGGAGTTCGGGCCATGGCCGACAAACGGGGGGTGACGATTCGGGAGCTGGCCCAGGCGGCGGGGGTGTCGATCGGCACCGTCTCGCGCGCGCTCAAGGGGCAGCCCGGGCTGTCAGAGCAGACGCGCAGCCAGGTGCTGGCGGTGGCGCAGCAGCTGGGCTACGACACGGCCAAGCTGCGCACGGGCAAGCCGCGGCGGGTGCTGTTCCTTTACAGCCGCAGCATCGGCTCCCTGGCGAGCAACCCGTTCTACTCGTACGTGCTGCATGGCGCGGAGACGGCCTGTCGCGAGGCCGCCGTGCCGTTGAGCCTGCTGTCGGTGCTGGGGGGCGACGACATCGCCGCGCAGGTTCGCCGCCATGAGGCCGACGCGCTGCTCGTGGCCGGCTACCTGGAGCCCGAGGCCATGGAGGCGGTGCGCCAGTGCGAGCTGCCGCTGGTGCTGGTGGACCACTTCTACCCCGGCTTGCGTTGCGTCAACGACGACAACCTGCGTGGTGCCTGGCTGGCGACGCATCACCTGCTGGAAGGCGGTGCCCAGCGCATTGCGGCCATCTTCGGCCCGCTGGTGCATCACTCGGTGTCGCTGCGCGCCAAGGGGTTTCGCCGCGCGCTGTTCGAGGCGGGCCGCCTGTTCGACCCCGACTACGAGGTGGTGCTGGACCCGTCGCTGGACTACCGCGACGCGGCGCGCGATGCCATGCGGCGCCTGCTCGCGCTGCCGGCACCGCCGGACGCGGTGTTCGTCTATAACGATTCGACCGCGCTGACGGCCATGGAGTACTGCGCCGAGCAGGGGCTGCGGGTGCCGCAGGATGTGCGCTTCGTCGGCTACGACGACATCGAAGCTGCGCAGCATGGCCGCCCGCCGCTGTCCACGGTCAGGATGGACAAGGAAGCGCTGGGCCATGTCGCGGCCCGGGCACTCATCGAGGGTGAAGAGTCGCCGAGCGACACGCCGCTGCCGGTGGAGCTGGTGGTGCGTGAGAGCTCGCAGGCAGCGCCCGCACCACCGCCGTCGCGCGCGGGCAAGCGCCGCGCTGCCGGCTGAGCCGGGGCGGGGCGAATCAGGGGCGGTGCGAGCGCCCCTCGGGTGTTTCCCGCTGTCGTTTGTTGCATCGACAAACCAGAATCACTCTGTTTACTAAAAAGTGCTGCCCCAGGTGGCCAAGGAGACAGAGTGATTGCCGACCGCGATGGCGCTGCTGCGCCTCTCGCGCACCGCGTGGCATCGCCAGCGGCAGCGCCGAGTTCCACCGGGCGGGCCGACCGAGTGCCGGCCGCGCAGAAAATCGGCTTCGGCCTGGGGTCGTTCATGGACATGTGGGGGCACTGGCTCTACCAGTCCATGGCCTTCCACGTCTTCAACGTCTTCCTGGGTGTGGCGCCGGGCCTGATCTCGACGGTCATCTTCCTGAAGATCGGCGTCGACGCCGTCTCCGACGCGCTGTTCGGCTGGCTGTCGGACAACACGCGCACGCGCTGGGGGCGGCGGCGGCCATTCATCCTCGTCGGCGGCGTGCTGGCGGGCATCGGGCTGCCGCTGATGTTCGCCGTGGGCCGGGGCTGGAGCGAGCAGCAGTATTTCGTGTTCATGCTGGTGTCGACCTGCTTGTACGTGCCGGCCATGAGCTGCTTCAACATGCCGTGGAACAGCCTGGGCGCCGAGATGACGCCGGACTATCACGAGCGCACCCGCGTGATGTCGGTGAAGAACGCGATCCAGAAGATCCCGGAGCTGGCGATGTTCGTCGCCGCGCAGTTCACGACGCTGGCGTGGTTCAACGACGCTAGCGGCAAGCCCGACATCCTGTTCGGTGCCCAGGTCTACACCAGCATCCTCGGCGCCATCATGGTGGTGCTGGCGGTCGTGATCTTCCTGCTGACGCGTGAGCGCTATTACGGCAGCGTCGTCGCGCGCGGCCCGCAGCGCGTGTCCTTCAAGGACACGCTCTACCGCACGCTGCGCAACAAGCCGTTCCGTCAGATGCTGGGCACCATGCTGGCCTACAACATGGCCACGTCCATGGTCGGCCTGCTCGGCTACTACGCCACCGTCTACTACGTCTGCGGCGGCAACATCGTCGAAGCCACGCGCTGGAACTCGTTGATGGGCATGGCTGGGCTGGTTTGCGGCCTGGCGGGCATTGCGTTCGCGGCCCGCGTGGCGCGCCGCTGGGGCAAGCGCAACGCCTTGCAGGTCACGCTGGTGCTGGGCGTCTTCGCGTTCGTGGGCGACTGGTTCTTCTACAACCCGGCGCTGCCCTGGCTGCAACTGCTGGCCAGCGGCGGCGTGGCCTTCATCGGCGCCGGGTTCTGGACCATCTACGGCTCGGCGATGGCCGATGTGATCGATGACGACGAACTCGGCAGCGGCCAGCGCCGCGAGGGTTCGTTCGCGGCTTGCGGGTCGTGGATTTCCAAGGTCGGGCTGGCGCTGGGCAACGGCGCGTCGGGCTGGGTGCTGATGTTCACCGGCTTCGACGCCAAGCTGCCCGTGCAGGGCGAGCAGGCCTTGCTGCTGATCCGCGTGTTCCTGTCCGGCATCCCGATCTGCGGGCTGCTGGTGGCGCTCTACCTCGTGTCGCGCTACGTGTTGACCGAGCAGCGCATGCGCGAAATCCGCACCGAGCTCGAAGCCCGGCGCGGCACCGTCTGATCACCACTGGAGTTTTCGCATGACCCTGACCTGGCTGCCGCGCGTGCTCGTGGCGCTGGCCTTTGGCGGTGCTCTGGCCGCTGCCGGCGCCGCGCCGCACGAGACCCTCAAGCTGGACGCTCCCAAGCCCCGCCTGCTGCCCACGCCGCCCATGGGCTGGAACTCGTGGAACAAGTTCGGCTGCAATGTCAGCGAGCAGTTGATACGCCAGCAGGCCGACGCGATGGTGGCCAGCGGCATGCAGGCGGCCGGCTACACCTACCTCGTCATCGACGACTGCTGGCAGAAGAGCCGCGATGCCGACGGCAACATCCAGCCCGACCCCGAGCGCTTCCCTTCCGGCATGAAGGCCCTGGCGGACTACGTTCACGCCAAGGGGCTGAAGTTCGGCCTCTACTCCGACGCCGGCGCGCTGACCTGCGGCGGCCGCCCGGGCAGCGCCGGCCACGAGTTCCAGGATGCGCGGCAGTACGCGCGCTGGGGCGTGGACTGGTTGAAGTACGACTGGTGCTACACCGGCCCGCGCAACCCCGAGGCCGCGTACACCATCATGGCCAAGGCGCTGCGCGAGTCGGGGCGCGACATCGTGCTTTCCATCTGCGAGTGGGGCAGCAGCCAGCCGGGCCGCTGGGCACCGCCGATCGGCCATCTGTGGCGCACCACGGGCGACATCTGGGACGCCTGGCAGGGCAAGAAGGAGTGGTCCCACGGCCTGCTGGACATCGTCGACATGAATGCCGACCTCTGGGCCGAAGCGGGGCCCCACGGCTGGAACGATCCCGACATGCTGGAAGTGGGCAACGGCGGCATGACCACCACCGAGTACGAGAGCCATTTCTCGCTGTGGGCGATGCTTGCCGCGCCGCTGATCGCCGGCAACGACCTCGCCAAGATGGACGCCGACACGCGGCGCATCCTGACCAACGCCGAGGTCATCCGTGTTGACCAGGACCCGCTGGGCCGCCAGGGGCGCCGCGTCTGGCGCCAGGGCAGCCAGGAGATCTGGGTGCGCACGCTGCAGGGCGGCGACCGCGCGGCGCTGCTGTTCAACCGCGGCGAGAAGGCCGCCGAGATGGCCGTGGCGTGGGAGCTGCTGGACCTGCCCGCGCGGCTCAAGGCCGATGTGCTGGACCTGTGGTCGGGTCAGCGCAGCCGGGGCGTCAGCGGGCGCCATGGCGGCACCGTGGCACCGCATGGCGTGCTGATGTTCCGGATCTCGCCGGTGGCGCCGTGAGCGTTGAGACCTTTGCGGGCCGAGCGCCGGGCCGCCCCAGGCCGGCTCGACCGGGCGAGGGGTTCAATACCCCAGCGTGAAGCGGCCGCGGCGGTGCTGCGGCGTTTCCAGCTCGTTGACGATGGCGACGGCCATGTCGGCGGTGCTGATGCGGCTCTGGCCTTGCGCGTCGAACACGGGCGATTCGCCGCCCAGGCGGAACACGCCGGTGCGGGCGCCCGGCTCCAGGTGGAAGGCGGGCGACACGAAGGTCCAGTCCAGCCCGCTCTGATCGGCGCGCAGGCGGTTCAGCGCTTCACGCGCTGCCAGCGCGCCTTGCTTCCAATCGGCCGGGAACTCGGGCGAGTCCACCACTTGCTGGCCGCCGATGAACAGGCTGCCGGCGCCGCCGACGACGATCAGCCGCACGCCGGCTTCGCGCGCGGCCGTGGCGATGATGTCGCTGCCGCGCAGGAAGTCGTCATGCAGGTTGGGGTTGGTCCAACCGGCGTTGAACGCGCTGACGACGGCGTCCACGCCCTGGAGTTGCGCAGCCAGGTTGCCACCGGCCAGCACGTCGAAGGCGCGGGCCTCCAGCCCCGGGCGGGCGGTCAGCTTGGCCGGGTCGCGTTGCAGGGCGCGCACCTGGTGGCCGCGGGTCAGCAGTTCTTCCAGCAGGGCCTGGCCGACAAAGCCGGTGGCGCCGATCAGGGCGATGTTCATCTGGGCTCCAAAGAGGAATGAGGGATGCGTTATTGTTTGGTCTTCACAATCGCCTGATAAGTCGGTCTTCTTGATGGGGACTGTTTAGAAAATCTTCATGCTCGATCAGCTCAAACGCATGGCGGTGCTGGCCACGGTCGTGCGCTGCGGCAGTTTTGCGGCGGCCGCGCGGCAGTTGCGCACCAGCACCTCGGCCGTCAGCCAGCAGATCCGCGCGCTGGAGCAGGACATGGGCGTGACCCTGCTGCATCGCTCCACGCGCAAGCTCAGCCTGACACCGGCCGGCGAACGCTTTCACGCCGGCTGCGCGGCCATGGTGGCGGCCGCCGAAGCCGCGCAGGCGCAGCTCGTGCAGTTGCGCGACGCGCCGGAGGGCGAGCTGCGTGTGGCCATGACCGTCGGCTTCGGCCGGCGCATCGGCCCGGCGCTTGCGCCGCTGCTGGCCGCCCACCCGGGGCTGCGGCTGCACCTGCAGGTGGAAGACGGCTTCACCGACCTGGTGGCCCACCGCATCGATCTCGCCATCCGCTTTGGCCGCCTGCCCGACAGCCCCTGGGTGGCGCAGCGCATCGGCATGCTGCACACCAGCCTCTATGCCGCGCCGGCCTACCTGGCCCAGCACGGCGTGCCGGCCACCGCCGAGGCGCTGGTGGCGGCCGACTGGCTGCTGCTGCACGACGGCACCGACCAGCCCCGCCGGCTCATGGGCACCACGCTGACCGTGCAGCCGCGCTACACCAGCAACAACCAGTTGACGCTGCAGCAGCTGTGCGAGGCAGGCCTGGGGCTGGCGGGCCTCGGCGACCACGACGTGGCCGAGTCAGTGGCGGCCGGCCGGCTGCTGCGCCTGGACACCGACCTGGCGCTGCCCGAGCTGCCCATCTGGGCGCTGACGCCGCAGCGCCAGGACGGCAACCCGGGCCAGCCGGCCAAGGTGCGGCATGCCATCGCGGCGCTGAAGGCCCACCTGGGAGGCGCGTCATGAAGGGCACGCTGACCCAGTGGGACGACGCCAAGGGCTACGGCTTCATCACGCCGGACGGCGGCGGCGACAAAGTCTTCGTGCACATCAAGGCCTTCGGCCTGCGGCCGCACCGGCCCTACGTCGGCGAACGCCTGGGCTACGAGGAAGGGCGCGACGCCCAGGGCAAGCGCCGCGCGCAGGGCGTGCGCAGCCTCGCGATGCGCGCGATGCCGCCGGTGCCCAGCGCGCGCGACCGCGGCCGCCTGCTGCTGCTGGTGCCGGGCTTTGCCGGCTTCGTGCTGGCCTGCCATCTGCTGTGGGGGCTGCCGAACGCGGCCTGGGGCGCCTACTCGGCCATGAGCATGGCGACCTTCATCGTCTATGCGCTGGACAAGCGCGCCGCCCGCACCGGCGGCCTGCGTGTCGCCGAGAACACCTTGCATGGCCTGGCGCTGCTGTGCGGCTGGCCGGGTGCCTTGCTGGCGCAGGAGCTGCTGCGGCACAAGAGCGTCAAGCCGGCCTTCAGGCGGCTGTTCTGGTTCACCGTGGCGCTCAACGTGCTGGGCTTCGTGCTGCTGTTCACGCCGCTGCGGCAGTGGGCGGCGCTCAGGTTTTAGAAGCGAAATTCACCGAGCCCGTCGAAGCTCAGGCTGCCGTGGGCGGGGCCGGCGAGCGTGTGCAGGCCGCCCCAGGCGCCGGTCGTCACGACGCTGCCGGCCTGGATCGGGCGACCCGCGCGCGTCGCATGGCGGGCCCAGGCGGGCAGCACGCCGGCCGGGTCGGCCAGCGAGTGGCCGCCACGCCGCGTGATGACGTCGTCGCCGGCCAGGGCGAGCTGCCACGACACATTCGCCCAGTCCAGTGCACGGTAGGGTTGCCAGGGCCCCAGCAGCAAGCCGGCGTTGGATTGGCAATCGGCCATGCGCAGCAGCGCGGGCGCGGCCAGGCCCTCCACCCAGCGCGAGGCCACCAGCTCCACGGCGATGCACATGGCGTCGGGCGCGCCGTGCGCGTCGACGCGCAGCGCCACTTCCGCCTCGATGCCCAGCAGCGTTTTGGCGGCGGTGGGGGCGACCGGCGAATGGCTGAACGGCCCCAGCGGGCCCGCGCCGCCGGACTTCCAGTGCGTGAGCGGCCAGCCCAGTCCGGCGGCCACGCCGTCCTGCACGTCATAGGCATCGGCCTCGTCGCGCACGGCGTGCTGCCAGTCGACGGCGCGCAGCTGGCTGCCGTCGCGGTGGCAGGCGACCAGGGACTGGATCAGGGCTTGAACGGGGATGGCGGTCATGAGCGTGTTCGTGAGCGGTTGCGGGTGGCCGGCACATTAATATGGAAACGCTACCGGGCAACCGGCCCGGTGGACAAATCAACCTTTGCCGCGCGCGTGGCGCGCGGCCTGCAATCCAGAGAACCGCATGGCACTGAAGTTGGGCTTGGTAGGCATTGGCAAGATCGCGCGCGATCAGCACATTCCGGCGCTGGCCGGCGATCCGCGTTTTGAGCTGGCGGCCACGGCCAGCCGCAACGCCGGCGTGGACGGGGTGCCCGGCTTCACGAGCGTCGAAGCCATGCTGGCGGCGGTGCCCGAGCTCGACGCCATCTCCATCTGCACCCCGCCGCAGGCCCACTTCGACGCCGCACTGGCCGCGCTGCGCGCCGGCAAGCATGTGATGCTGGAAAAGCCCCCGGCGGCCACGACCCGGCAGATCGCCTTGCTGCAGGCTGAGGCGGCCCGGCATGGCCGCACGGTGTTCCAGACCTGGCATTCGCGTTTCGCGGCCGGCGTGGACGCCGCACGCGACTGGCTGCGTGGCCGCACGCTGACCGGCGGCACCATCACCTGGAAGGAAGACGTGCACCACTGGCACCCGGGCCAGCAATGGATCTTCGACGCGGGCGGCCTGGGCGTGTTCGACCCGGGCATCAACGCGCTGTCCGTGCTGACCGAGGTGCTGGCCGAGGAAGTGGTGGTCAACAAGGCCGTGCTGGCCTTCCCCGAGAACCAGCAGGCGCCCATCGCAGCGCAGCTGGACTTGCGCACCGAGGCCGGTGTGGCCGTGAACGCCGAGTTCGACTTCCGTCAGAAGGGCGAGCAGACCTGGGACATCGAGCTGGTCACGACCAGCGGCCGGCTGCGCCTGTCGCACGGCGGCGGCACGCTGGCCATCGACGGCCAGCCGGTGCAGGCCGACGAGGCGCTGGCGGGCGAATACCCGCGCCTGTACGCACGCTTTGCCGAGCTGTGCGCGGCGGGGCAGTCGGAAGTCGACTGGCGCCCGTTCCAGCTCGTGGCCGACGCCTTCCTGATCGGCGAGCGCCGCACGGTGGCGGCGCACCACGTCTGAGCGGCGGCGGCTTCTGGCCGCCGTGCTGGCAGGCCGGGCCGCAGCCCCTCAACCGAACCTGAAGCTCGACGCCGTCAGCCCGCCCAGGTAGTCGGCCTGGTGGTAGTTGCAGCTGGCGGCGTCGCCCTCGGCGGCACCGGCGGCCACCATCAGCGGCAGCAGGTGCTCCTCGCGGGCATGGGCCAGCCGGGCGGCCGGCGCGCGTTCCCAGGCCATCAGCCGTTCGGCACGGCCTTCGGCGGCGGGCAGGGCGGTTTGCAGCCAGGCGTCGAAAGCGACGGACGGCGCCTGGCCGCGGCCGTTGAACATCAGCGCCAGGTTGTGAAAGCTGAAGCCGCTGCCGAGGATCAGCACGCCCTGGTCGCGCAACGGGGCGAGGGCGCGGCCCAGCGCCAGGTGCTCCGCCGGGTCCAGGCCGCTGCGCAGCGACAGTTGCACGACGGGCACCTGGGCCTCGGGGTACATCGGCGCCAACGTGCAGAAGGCACCGTGGTCGAAGCCGCGTGTGGCGTCGCGCGCGGCGGGCAGGCCGGCCGCTTCGATCAGGCCCACGACGCGCTCGGCCAGCGCCGGGTCGCCAGGGGCCGGGTAGACCACCTCGTAGGTGTGCGGGGGAAAGCCGCCGTAGTCGTACAGCATGCCGGGGCGCGCGGACGTCATCACTGTGAAGGCGGGCGCCTCCCAGTGGGCCGAGATCATCAGGATGGCCTTGGGCAGGGCCGGCAGCGAGGCGGGGACGGCCTGCAGCGAGGCCTCCAGCTGGGCATGCGCCTGGCGGAAGTCGCCGTCCATCCACGGCCAGGGGCCGCCGCCGTGGGACAGGAAGAAGGTGGGCTGTTTCATGATGGGGCCCAGTGTGGATCGGCCGCGCCGGCCCTGGGTTCAAACGCGCCGCTGGCAGCGCTCAAAGCGGCTGAATGCCGTCCCCGATAATCCGCGCCCCATGTCCGATCTTCGCCCCACGCCCGCCCCCGACGATCCGCGCTCCGCCGACGAGTTCTTCCGCGACGGCGGTGCGCCGGTCGATTCGTTGCTGTGGTGGCAGCTGGACCGCCACGACGCGCTGCTGGCCGCCCAGCGTGCGCTGTTCGGCGGCGAGGCCGCGTGGGTGCGGCTGCGCGTGTGGGTGTTCCTGGAGCTGATGGCGCTGCCGGCGGCGCGGCTGGCGCGCGACGAGCTGAACCGCCATTTCCACCAGGTCCGCGAGGACGCGCTGGAAACGGTGTTCAAGCGCCTGCGTGATGCCGAGCTGCTGCACTGGGATGCGTCCACGCAGACCTACGCCATCACGCCGCTGGCGCAGGCCGTGGTGGGCATGTTGCAGCCACTGACGGCCGACACCACCAGCCCCGACGACGACCTCGCGGCGCTGCTGTCGGGCGTGGCCGGCGCGCACCAGCTGGGCCTGCTGCAGCCCCAGCAGCTCAACCTGCTGCAGGCTCAGCTGGCGCGGCTGCGCGAGGAGTTTGGCGACGCCATGGCCAGCGGCAGCGAGTTCGAGCTGCGCCGTGCCAACGCCCGCTTCGAGCGTGCGATGACGCTGGTCGACCGCGCCAGCGATGCCGTCAAGGCCATCATCGAGCAGGCCCAGGCCAGCGGCCACGCGCGGCTGGAGCGGCTGGCGCGCGACCTCGCCAGCGCCCAAGCCAGCCTGCTGGTCATGGCCAGCCAGTTCAACCGCGCGCTGCAGCAGGCCGACCGCCAGCGCGTCACGCTGGGCTCCACCGGTGTGACGACGACGGACCTGCGCCAGTGGCTGCAGCGCCAGGCCGGTGCCGGTGACCTGCACGCACTGCTGGGCGAGGCGCTGTCGACGGGCGTGCACCCCGTCATCGTCGCCGCGCAGGAGCTGGTGGACGGCGCCGAGGCCGAGTTCGAGCGCGACCGCCCCAAGCCCGCCGACATCGCCGGCCTGCCGGCAGCCCAGGCCGCGCCCGACGGCCGGCTGGAGGTGCTGAGCCTGCCGCCCGAACTGGGTGCGTTGCAGGCGTTGCTGAACGGTTGGACGGCCGAGGGCCGTGGCGCGCAGCCGGTGGCGCCGGCCGTGCTGGGCGGCAGCTACGCGTCGGCGGCCTACCGCGCGCAGCTGCTGCCGCTGCTGGGCGACCCGCAGGCCCGCCATCTCAAGGGCGCCACCGGCGACATGGCCCGCCAGCCCTGGCGCGTGCGCTGGAGCGCCGAGCAGGGCGAAACCGATGACCCGTTCGTGGCCTGGATGAGCCGCGGCGATTTGCTGAACGAGACCGAATGAACGCATTGGACGACGCTGCCAGCCTGGCGGCCCAGTTGCTGGCACGGCGCTGGCTGCCGCGCACCCACCCGCTGGTCAAGCGGGCGCTGATCGACGCCGACCTGTGGGCCGCCGTCACGGCGCGTCTGGCCGGCGTGGGCCTGAAGCTGGTGGACAACGTCTACGCCGACCATGTCGCCGTGGCGCTGCTGCGTCCGGCCGAGAGCGCGGTGTTCGGCGAGTCGGGGCTGGCCGCCAACAACAACCTGGAGCTGCCGCGCGACGGCGTGTCGCTGCTGGTGGTGCTGTGGAGCCTGATCGTGCTGCCCAAGAGGCAGCGCCAGATCAACCGTGCCGATGCGGTAGGCGACAGCCAGGGCGAGATGTTCGCGTCTGACAAGCCGCTGCCCAGCAGCGCGGCGGTGGCGCCGCTGCTCAGCTACCGCAGCCTGCTGGCCGACTTCGGCGACCAGCTCGGCAAGAAGGTGCGGCTGGACGGCAACCTGAAGCTGCTGGAGCGCCACGGCTTCATCACGCGCCGCGGCGAGGACATCGCCGAGGGCCCGCTGCTGGACCTGCTGCTGGACTACGACCAGCTCGCGCCGCGCATCCTGGACGGCGCACTGGCCGACGTGCTGGCCCGCGCGACCGACGCCGTCGCCGGCCCGGCCCTCCAGCAGATCCAGGCCGCCCGCAACGAAGAAGAACAAGCACCGAGCGAGGACTGATGTTCCACCTCCAAACCCTCGAACTGCTGCACTGGGACTACTGCCAGCGCGTCACGCTGCCGCTGGACGGCAACATCATCACCATCGCCGGCCCCAACGGCTCGGGCAAGACCACGCTGCTGGACGCGCTGCGCACGCTGCTGGGCCTGGAGTGCTCCGGCGGCCGCACCTTCCGCACCTATGCCCGCCACGCTAACGCCGAGACGGCCTGGCTGCGCGCGCTGGTGGACAACCGCCCGCGTGGCCGCCAGAACAGCAGCCGGCCCTTCGCGTCGTCGCTGCTGTACGCCGACCAGGTGACGCTGGCCTGCCGCATCGAGCGCCAGGGCGGCGACTGGGTGCGTCGCTACATGATCGTCGAGGGTGTCGTCGAGATCGAACAGCTGGCCGAGAAGAGCGAGCGCGATTCGCTGGGCATCGAGGCCTGGCGAAAACGGCTCGAAGCTGCGGGCCTGACGCGCGCCATCGGCCGCGTGCTGGCGCTGGAGCAGGGCCAGACCGACCGGCTCTGCGAGCTGAGCCCGAAGGAGTTGCTGCGCCTGGTGTTCGAGGTGTTCGGCGACCAGGAGGTGCTGGACCGCTACGAGCAGGCCCGCAGCCATCAGCAGCAACTGGCCAAGGAAGTGCAGACCGCCGAGGGCGAACTCGCGCGCACGCAGGCCCAGCTCGCCGAGCTGGCCAACCGCGTGACCAGCTACCGCCAGTGGCAGCTCAAGATCCAGGAGCGCGAGCGCCTGGCCACCGAGGTGCTGCCCGTCCTGCAGTGGAGCGAGGCCCGCGAACGGCTGGCGCGCGAAGGGCGCGAGCTGCACCGGGCGCGCCTGTTCGCGGCCGCCGATGCGCGCGCCATGTCGGCGCGGCGTGCCGGGCTGCATGAGCTGTTCAAGGAGCACGAGTCCACCAAGGCCCGCCTCGTGGCGTTGGAAGGCGAGCGCCGCGAGTCCCGCGCGGCGTTCGACCAGGCCCGCGAGGCCGAGAAGCCGGTGGAGCAGACGGTCAAGCGCGAGGACGAGCTGCGCGCGCTGGCCGACGTGGAGGCCGATGCCGCCGCACTCGCCGCGCGCACCCAGCAACTGGCCGGCGACAAGGACCGGCTGCGCGGCGAGTACACCCGTGTCGACGACAAGCTGCGCCATGTGCAGGGGCTGCTCGCCGAGCTGAAGGACAAGCGCCTGCCGCCGCCGCCGCCCGAGGTCAAGCCGCTGCGCCAGGCGCTGGACGACGCCGGCATCGCCCACCATGTGGTGGCCGACAGCATCGACATCGCCGACGAACGCTGGCGCGAGGCCGCCGAGGGCGTGCTGCGGGGTTCGCGCTGGGTGGTGGTGCTGAAGCACCGCAGCGACGAGGCGCGCGCCTTCGCCATCGCGTCCAAGCAGAAGTACCGTCACTACGTCGTGTCCGACGCCGCGCCGGTGCCGGCCGCCAAGGCCGGCTCGCTGCTGGCGGCGCTGAAGGTCAGCGCGCCGCTGCCGACCTGGCTGGCGCGCCAGCTCGACGGCATCCGCTGCGTGGCCAGCACCGAGGAAGGCTCGGGCGCCGGCGGCGAATGGATCACGCCCGACGCCTATTACCGCGACGGCCGTGGCGGGCGCAGCGTCGCCATCCCGCCGTCGGACCACCAGTTCGGCGCCAACGCCGTGGCCGGCCGGCGCACGTCGCTGGAGGCCGAGCTGGTGCGCATCGACGCGGAGTTGACACGCGTCGCCAAGGCGCAGGCCGAGGTGGACCGCCAGCTCAAGGACGCCCAGCGCGCGGCGCAGGGCCACAAGGCGGCGATGGAACTCTCCGAGCGCGCCGACGAGTTCGCCGAGGCGCGTGCGCGGCTGCCGGCGCTCCGGCAGGCCCGCGCCGAGGCGTCCACCCGCATGACGGCCGTGGAGGCCGAGCACGACCGGCTGCTCAAGGCCTCCGGCGTGCACGAGCAGAACTACGAACGCGCCCAACGCGAGCTGGCCGAGGGCGAAGAGCGGCAGGCCCGCACGGCGCGCGAGCACGTGGAGCGACGCAAGACGCTGCAGGCCGCGGCCCTCACATCGCGCGAGGCCGGCGCCAAGTTCCCGCCGCGCTGGATCACGTCCATCGCGCTGACCGCGCTGAAGAACGAGTTCGAGAACGCCCGCCAGGCCGAGATCCGCGCGCACCATGTGGACCAGGAGCTGGACAAGGGCGTCTGGGAGACCGACGCCACCGTGCTGGACCGCCATGTGCGCATGACCCAGCAGGTGCGCGACGAGGAGGAGCAGCTCTCCAACCGCAAGGCGAGCAACGCGCTGGCGGCGACGGCGGCCGGCAATGCGCGCGAGCGCTACATCGACGTGTTGCGCGCCACCGTGCGCCGCTACAAGAAGAACGTGGCCGAGCTGGGCGAGCTGGCCGGCGTGGCCGCCGAGGCCCAGTTGCCGCACCTGGACAACGACGACACCGTGCTGGCCCAGGCCGGCCTGCACGTGAAGTTCAACTTCGACGGCAAGGGCGAGGTGGGCCTGAACGACGGCGAGGCCTCGGGCGGCCAGCAGGTGCTCAAGAGCCTGATCCTGCTCGTCGGCCTGATGAAGGACGACGAGACGCCCGGCGGCTTCGTCTTCATCGACGAGCCTTTCGCCCACCTGGACGTGCGCAACATCCAGCTCGTCGGCCACTTCCTGCGCAGCACGCGCGCGCAATACCTGCTGACCACGCCGATCACGCACAACGTCGAGGTGTTCGAGCCCAGCGAGATCACGCTGGTCACCAGCAAGAAGCCGCGCGGCGAGCGCTGGGCCCCGCCGATCGCCGTGTTGGCGCGCCGGCCGGAGGTCAGTGAATACGCGTGAACTCAGCGCCAGCCGGCTGCGCCGCCATCTCGCGGCCGCGCAGCCGGTGTGGCCTGGTGCGCTGCCGGCGTTGCGCGTCGACGAGCGCGAACTGCTGACCGACTGGCTGCGCGGCAGCGCCGACACACGGCCGTGGCAAAGCCTGCTGCAGGCCGCCGGGCCCGGGCGCATCGAGCTGGCCGAGGCGCTGTCGCAGAAAGCGCTGGAGGCCGGCATCGCCACCCGCCATGAGCGCAGCGAGCACGGCCGCTGGTGGCCGGTGAAGCTGTGCTGGATAGAACTCGAGGCCTTGCAGGCCGCGCTGGGCCTGGCGACGCGCAGCGACCGCGATGCGCGCACGGCGGCGCTGGCGCAGCGGCTGGACGCGCTGATGGCGGATGAGCGGGTTGGCGAGGCGGCACAGGCGCTGGCCGACACGCGCATGGCCACCATGGCCGCCGAAGCGCGCGTGGCGCTGCTGGAGGCGCTGGTGCGCTGGGGGGCCGAGGGGCGCAGCGGGCTGCGGCGCGATTTCGCGCTGCATCTGGATCACACCAAGGCCATCGCCGCCGGCGAGTGGGCCTGGCTGGAGCGGCATTTCGACCTGCCGGCGCTGGGCATTGAGGCCTTCGCAGCGACGCTGACGCTGGCCGGCGACGCCCGCCTGCGCTGGGCGGACGACCGGCGTGTCGATCTTGCGGCGGCCCCGTTCTTCGCGCTGCCGGTGGACGCCTTGCGTGCGCTTCAGCACATCGACACGCCGCCCGCGCGCTGGTGGTTGATCGAGAACCGCGCGAGCTTCGAGAAACAGGCGGCGCGGCGAGCGCCTGGTGATGCGCTGGTGTGGATCGCCGGCCGCCCCACGCGGGCCTGGGGCGAGGCCGTGTCGCGGCTGATCGAGCTGGCGCCGGCGCCGGCCGCCATCAGCGCCGATGCCGACCCCGCCGGCATCGAGATTGCACGGGCCGCCGCCGAGCCCTGGGAGCGCGCCGGCCTGGCCTGGACGGCCACCGCGATGGAGCCCGAGCGCCTCGCCCGACCGGGCCTGCAGCCGCTGGGGGCTTACGACCGGGGCGTGCTGGCCCGGCTGGCGGGCCAGGCCTTGCCCGCTGAGCTGGCGGCACTGCGCGATGCACTGGCCGAGCGCGGCGTGAAGGCCGAACAGGAGGGCTGGCTGTGACGACGGACCTGAGCTCGGGCTGGGACCACCCCGCGCCGTTCACGCTGGCGTTGGCGCCGGCTGCCACGCACATCGACGGCCTGGGCCACACCAACAACGCGGTCTATGTGCAGTGGTGCGAACAGGCCGGTTGGGCGCATTCCGAGGCCCTGGGCCTCACGCTGGCCGACTACCGCCGCCTGGACCGCGCGATGGCCATCCGCGAGGGTCACTACGACTACCTGCTGCCGTCTTTCGAGGGCGAGGCGCTGGTGCTGGGCACCTGGCTCACGGCCAGCGACGGCCGCATCACGATGGAGCGCCGCTTCCAGCTGCGCCGCGTGAGCGATGGTGCGACGCTGGTGCGCGGGCGTTGGGTGCTGGTGTGCATCGACATTGGCGCCGGCAAGCCGAAGCGCATGCCGCCGGAGTTCCTGGCCATCTACGACGCGGCCGTGGTGCGCTGAGCCGCTGCGCGGTCGCCAACGCCCGACAATTTCACAAATCAATCAATTCGATCAAATGATCGGGTGGTGAATTGTCTGGTCGCTGGGCCACACTGGCCCGATGCGCGCAAGCAATTTCATCAAATTCGCCGAGCATGCCCGGTGCGGCCGGGCGGCGACCCGGGCCCGCTCGGCCAGTGCCGGCCGGGCTGCGCGGGCGTTGCTGGCCCTGGTGAGCTTGCTGGGCGGCATGGATGCCCATGCCGGGCGCCCGTTGGTGACGGAGGACGCGCCCGTGCTGCCCGCCGGTGAATGCGCGGTGGAAAGCTACGTCGGGCATTTCCGCGCCGACGCGGCGGCGGCGGTTCGGCTGGTGTCGTCGCAACTGGGTTGCGATGTCGGCCACGGCACGCAGTTGTCCATCGCAGCGGCGCGTGTCAGCCCGGCCGACGGCTCGGGTGACTTCCTGACGCTGGCGGGCAAGACCGCGCTGGCGGCTGGGCAGCAGGGGGCTGCCGAGTGGAGCGTGGCCTATGGCGCGGTCCTGCGGCGCGCGGCCGGCCAACACCTGCCGCTGGATCAGTCCTACGTGACGCTGGTGCGCACGGTGCCGCTGACGCCCCGGCTGTCGGCCCATGTCAACCTGGGCTGGACGGGCGTCCGCCAGCCGCATGGCAACACCACGCGGTGGGCGATGGCGCTCGAACAGGCCGCCAGCGACGACGTGCATCTGGTCGCCGAAGCCTTTGCCGACGACCACGATCAGCGCCCGTGGCTGCAGGCCGGCTTTTGGGCATCCGTGACGCCCAAGGTGTCGGTGAACGCGAGCTACGGCCGCCACACCGGCGCCGATCGGGCCCGCGCACTGACGCTGGGTGTGACCGTCGGCTTCTGAGGTGCGGCCACGGCGGCTGGCCGTCGAGGTGTGGTGTTATACGTTTCGTATATGAATCGTATATAGTTGCGCCATGGGAATCGTCAAAATCTCCGATCCGCTGCACGAGAGCCTGCGCCTGGCGAGCCAGGCCTTGTCGCGTTCCATCAATGCCCAGGCCGAGCACTGGATGCGCGTCGGCATGCTGGCCGAACTGCACCCGCAACTGAGCCATGCCGAGATCTGCCAGCTGCTGATCCGCGCCGAGCAGGAAGGCGGCCTGGACCTGGCCCGCCTGGCCGGCTGGGCCCAGCCCGCCAAGGCCAAGGGAGCCCGCGCATGAAGAGCCTCAAGCTGCGCAGCCCCGAAGAAGTCGCCCGTTCCCGGGAGGCCGGCCACCTCATCGCCGAAGTGCTGGCCATGCTCAAGCCGCACGTCGTGCCCGGCGTCACGACCGAGGAGCTGGATGCGATCTGCCACGACTACATCGTCGGCACGCTGAAGTGCATCCCGTCCAACGTCGGCTATCACGGCTATCCGAAGACCGCCTGCATCTCGCCCAACCATGTGGTCTGCCACGGCATCCCGAGCAAGGACAAGAAGCTCAAGAAGGGCGACATCGTCAATGTGGATGTGACGTTGACCAAGGACGGCTGGTTCGGCGACAGCAGCCGCATGTTCATCGTCGGCGAGGCCAATGTGCTGGCGCGCCGCCTCGTCATGACGACCTACGAGGCGCTGCGTGCCGGCATCCGCCAGGTGCGCCCGGGCGCGACGTTAGGCGACGTGGGCCACGCCATCCAGAAGGTCGCCCACGCGGCTGGTTTCAGTGTCGTGCGTGAGTACGGCGGCCATGGCATCGGCGACGTCTATCACGACGAGCCGCACGTCAATCACTTCGGCCGCCCCGGCGAGGGCCTGCGCCTGCAGGAAGGCATGATCTTCACGATCGAGCCGATGATCAATGCCGGCGGTGCCGCCATCCGCGAACTCAACGATGGCTGGACCGTGGTCACCAAGGACCACTCGCTGTCGGCTCAATGGGAGCACATGGTCACGGTCACCAAGGACGGCTTCGAGATCCTGACGCCGTGGCCGGACGGCCTGGGCGACTATCCGGCGATCGACTGAACGCCGCGCGGGCGGCCCGGTGCGGTAGTTTTTCATCGGGCAAGCACGCCGTCGCTGCGGCGCCGGGCGGTGTGTCCTTTAGCATCCGCAGCCAACACCCCGTGTCGCGTCGAGACGTTTGCCAGCTGCCGTCAGCGGCTGGCACGGCCGACGGGGTCAAGATCCACCCGCTGAAAGCGGCGCCGCACGCGCGGGCCGGCGCTTTCAGGAAATTCAAGATTGCCATCGATGTCGGCGTCGGACGAGGACCGCAGAAAGACCGAGCGAAAGTCACTTCGCGCCCGTGCCACTGTCGTCCTCGGGCAGACGCAGGCCTTCGAGGTGCGGACGCTGGACGTCAGTGTCGGCGGCATGGCCATCGTGGCCCAGGCCAACCCGCCGCCGGGCGTGGTGTTGGGCATCCGCTTCATGTTCCCGCTCAAACCCAGCGGCTACGCGCCGTTCGAGGCGCGGGCCCGCGTTGTTCACAGCGTGTTCTCGAGCGCCGAATCCGGCTTCAAGGTCGGCTTGAGCTTCATCGACCTGCCGGCCGACGCCGCTGCCACCATCAACAAATACCTGGCCTGAGCCCCGTGCTGCCGCGCCGGCCGCTGTGGCGCACCGCGGCGGGCGAGGGCGGCGCCGATTCCGTGAGGATGACGCGCGACAGGTGCCAGGGCGGCGGACTAAGCTGAAGGTGACGCCAGCGCGTGACTGGCGGCAGACAGCGAGGAGATGGCGATGAAGATCCGCACGCTGACGACGGTGCTGGCCCTTGCGGGGGCGGCCTTGTTGACGGGCTGCACCGGCGCACCGCTGGCGCCACCCCGAACCGATGTCTTCCTCGATGCGGCGTTCCAGCCGGCCAGCATGCCCATCGATGCCGAGGCCGCCTTGCAGCTGAGCCCGGCGATGAAGCGCTTCGCCGAGACCGAGATGGCGGCCGAGATCCGCAGCAAGGGCGTGCGCAAGGGCCTCATCGATGCGCTCTACACCAAGGGCCGCTTGCAGCTCGACTACGACAGCGAGATCACGCGCACCGCGGCCGAGGCCTTCGACGCCCGCCGGGGCAACTGCCTGTCGCTGGTGCTGATGACGGCGGCCTTTGCCCGCCACCTGAACCTGCCGGTTCAGCTCAACAGCGTCTACCTGGAAGAAAGCTGGACACGCAGCAACGGCCTCTTCTTCGTGGCGGGGCATGTCAACGTCAGCCTCGGGCGGGTGCCGGACCGGACGGCGGGCATGGTGGCCGTGTTCGGTGACCCGGAGCTGATGACCATCGATTTCCTGCCGCCCGAGCAGATCCGGCGCAACCGCAGCCGGGTCATCGACGAATCGACCATCCTGGCCATGTTCCAGAACAACCGCGCCGCCGAGGCGTTGATGCAGGGGCGCGTGGACGATGCCTACTGGTGGGCGCGCGCCGCGGTCCTCACCGATTCACGCTGGCTGGCCGCCTACAACACGCTGGCCGTGCTCTACCGTCGCAAAGGCCTGTACGGCCCGGCCGAGCACGCGCTGCGTGTCGTGCTGGAGCGCGAGCCCCTGAACGTCCAGGCCATGTCCAACCTGGTGCTGGTGCTGAGCGATCTGGGGCGGCGCGACGAGGCGCAGGCCTTGGCCCAGCAGCTCGCACAGGTCCAGCCCGTGCCGCCCTACAAGTTCTTCGACGAGGGCGTGGCGGCGATGAAGGCCGGCGAGTTCGCGGCGGCCCGCCAGCTGTTTCGCAAGGAGGTGGCGCGCGCCGCCTATGTGCCGGAGTTCCATTTCTGGCTGGGGTTGGCGAACTACGGCCTGGGTGACCTGCCCGGTGCCCGCGGCGCCATCACCAAGGCGCTGGAAAACAGCGCGACGAGCCATGACCGCCAGCTCTACGGGGCCAAGCTGGCCTGGCTGAACGAGGTGCGCGAGCGGCAGATCGAGCGCGCCCAGCAGACGCGATCACCGCTGCCGCCGCGCGCGGGCTCGTAGCCGGCGGCGCTCTCTGCGGGCGGTCCGGCGGTCAGAGCGGCGCCAGCCCGTGCCGCGCCCGCGCGCGAGCGCAGGCATCGTCGCCGATGCCCATCGGGGCCCGCTCGCCGAATTCGCGGCACGGCGAAGGCCGCCATTCGTGGATGCCGCAGCTGGCCTTGCGACCGACCTGACCGCTGAGCGCGGCGCAGCGCGGCTGGGCATGGTCGGTGCCGCGCATGCGCACGAGGCGGCCCGTGAGCTCGACGGCCAGGCCGTCGGGCACGCGGCCACCTTCGCTGTCGAGTTCGCTGCGGTCGAAGTCCACGCGGAAGCTCGCACAGCAGGCGCCGCAGCTCAGGCAGGGGTTGTCGCTCATCGTCAGCCCGCCGCCGGTTCGCGCACGACGGTGACCGTGCAGTCCGATTCGGCCACCACGTAGCCGGACACGCTGCCCAGGTAGCGCCGCCGCGGCGACGCCCCGCGGGCGCCCATGACGATGTGGTCCACGCCGTTGCGGCGCGCGAAGTCGACCAGCGCGTCCGCCACGTCGGGCGCTTCCAGCACATGAAAGGTCAGGCGGCCGTCCGCGAGGTTCAGCGCCTTGCTGATGGGGCGCGCCCAGTGCTTGAGCGCGATGAGCTGCTTCACGTGCAGGCTCTGGCCGTGCTTGTCGGTCAGCTCGTCGATGCCGATGCGGTTGATCTTCATGACGGCCACGCAGGCCAGGCGCGCACCGGTCTCGGTCTGCACGATGCGCCGCACGGTCTCGCACAACTGCGCGCGCAGCTCGGGCGTGCCGCGGTCCACCTCGACGGCGGCCATGACGATGGGGCTGCGCGCGAGCTGCTCGGTGACGGGCTGCACCGGCGCAGGGTCGCTGCCCAGCGCGAAGAACCAGCGCTTGAGCCGGATCATCGCGCCGCTGACCTGCAGCTTCTCGGCGCGGGCCGTCAGCGCGACGCCACCGGGCTCACGCAGGTCCAGCGCCAGCTGCGCGGCACTCTGGTAGCGGCGGTCCGGCCGCACCTCCAGGCAGTGCAGGATGATTTCCTGCAGCCAGGGCGGCAGCTCCGGCCGGATGGCCCGCGGCGGTACCGGCTCCACATAGAGCCGGCGGCGCAGGCCGCGTACTGAGTTCGGCTGGCCGAACGGCCGCTCGCCGGTGGACAGGTGATAGAGCATGACGCCCAAGGCGAAGATGTCGCTGCGCGGGTCGCTGCGCACGAACTGCACCTGCTCCGGGCTCATGTAGGGGCCCGTGCCCATGGGCAGCGTGAACTCCTCCTCCAGCAGGTCCGGCAGCTGTTCGTGCCGGCTCAGGCCGTAGTCCACCAGCACCGCCGTGCCGTCGGGGCGGAACATGATGTTGCTGGGCTTGATGTCCAGGTGCACGACGTGCTGGCGGTGCAGCGCCGCGAGCGCCGTGGCCACGCGGGCGCCGATGTCGGCCACTTCCTCCGGGGGCAGCGGCGCGTCGTCCAGGCGCGGGCGCAGCGTGTCGCCGGGGATGCGCTCCATGACGACGAAGGCCTGGCGCGTCCAGTCGCCGCGCGCGATGAAGCGCGGCACGTGGGGGCCGCTCAGTTGCGGCATCAGCATCTGTTCGACCTCGAAGCCGACGATGGTGGCCGGGTCTTCGCCGCCCTTGATGCGCGGCACCTTCATGAGCAGCTCCACGCCGTCGTCGCTGCCGTCCACACGGCTGACGCGCCAGAGATTGGCCATGCCGCCCTGGTGCAGGCGTTCCTCCAGGCGGAAGCCGTCCAGGATCTGGCCGGCTTCCAGCGGTGCGGGCAGGGCGGCGGGGGCGGCTGTGGTCGGCGGTGTCGTGCTCATCATTCGCCCTGCGTGAGCCGGCGTGCGAGGCGCTCGACGATGGCCGGGGGCATGTCGGTCGCGCGCAAGGCCGTGCAGGCCGCTTCCACGTCGTAGGCGACGCGCTGGAAGGTGACGCGTGCGTCGTCCAGGTCGGACTTGCCCGGGTCCAGCAGCGCATAGCAGGCCGCCGGGTTGCCGTCGCGCGGCTGGCCGCAGGCGCCGGGGATGATGAGCCACTGCCGATGGCCGGGCAGCGGCATCGGCACGCCGGACAAGGGACGGAAGTCGCCGGCCTTGCCGGTGCCCGACAGGTGGTAGAGCATGGGCTCGTGCATGTGGCCGCAGACCTGGATGCGCGCCGTACTGGCATGCAGGCTCTGCACGGCCTCGGCACGGCCCTGCACATACTCCCAGCTTTTGGGATCGAAGGCGTTGGCGTGCACGAACAGGCAATTGCCCGGCTCGCCGTGGGCCTGCAGCGGCAGCCGGCTCAGGAAGCGCAGTTGGTCTTCGTTGAGCTGGGCACGCGTCCAGTCGATGACGACGCGGGCGTCGGGATGCATGGTCGGCGAACTGCCGTGAGCCACGGCCTCGTCGTGGTTGCCCTGCACGACGATGGCGCCGTCGGCGGCGAGTGCCATGACCTGGTCGGCCACCCAGGCGGGGTCGCCGCCGTAGCCGACGAAGTCGCCCAGCAGGGCGAAATGCGTCGCGCCCTGGGCCCGGGCGTCGGCGAGAACGGCCTCGAAGGCCTGTCGGTTGGCATGAATGTCGGTGATGAAAGCCCAGCGCATAACCCGACAGCTTGCCACGAAGCCCTGACACCGGGCCGACACCGCCTCACCGTGGCGCAAGATCGGGCTGGATTTGCACCAGCATGGCGCGCAATTCGGTCGTCAGGGCCGGCCGCCGCCAGTGGCGCCAGCAAAAATGGTCCGCCAAGAAAAAGGCCGGCTCGATTGAGCCGGCCTTCGCGGTGACGGGGCTTCGTGCTCAGCCGATGCGGCCGAGCAGCAGGTATTCCATCAAGGCCTTCTGCACATGCATGCGGTTCTCGGCCTCGTCCCACACGACCGACTGCGGGCCGTCGATGACGTCGGCCGCCACCTCTTCGCCGCGGTGCGCCGGCAGGCAGTGCATGAACAGCGCATCGGGCTTGGCGCGGGCCATCATGTCGCGGTCGACGCACCAGTCGGCGAACGCGGCCTTGCGGGCCTCGTTCTCGGCCTCGTAGCCCATGCTGGTCCAGACGTCCGTCGTCACGAGGTCGGCGCCGACGCAGGCTTCGCGCGGGTCCTTGAAGACCTTGTAGCAGCCGGCATCCTGGATGCCCGCCACGGCCGCGTCGATCTCGTAGCCGCTGGGCGTGCTGACGTGCACCGTGAAGCCGAGGATCTCCGCCGCCTGCAGCCAGGTGTTGGCCATGTTGTTGCCGTCGCCCACCCAGGCCACGACGCGGCCCTTCAGACAGTCCATGTCGATGGCGCCGCGGCGGTCCATGCCGCGGTTCTCGATGAACGTGAACAGGTCGGCCAGGATCTGGCAGGGGTGATATTCGTTGGTCAGGCCGTTGATGACCGGCACGCGCGAGTGCGCGGCGAAGCGCTCGATCTTGCTCTGCTCGAACGTGCGGATCATGACGATGTCGACCATGCGGCTGATGACGCGCGCCGAGTCTTCCACCGGCTCGGCGCGGCCCAGCTGGCTGTCGCCGGTCGTCAGGTGCACGACCGAGCCACCCATCTGGTACATGCCGGCCTCGAAGCTCACGCGCGTACGGGTGCTGGCCTTCTCGAAGATCATCGCCAGCGTACGGTCTTGCAGCGGCTGGTACTTCTCGTAGTTCTTGAAGCGGCGCTTGATGATGCTCGCCCGCTCGAACAGATGGGCGTATTCCTCGGCCCGCAAGTCCTTGAACTGGAGGTAGTGGCGCATCAGGGTGTCTCCAGGCTTCATGGCTGAGGCTCGGCCAGGAAGGCCTTGATCAGCGGCGCCAGCAGGGCCGTGACCTGCAGGGCTTCCTCGTGCGTCATGATGAGTGCCGGCAGCAAGCGCACGACGCGTTCGGCCGTCACGCTGAGGAGCAGGCCGGCATCGAGCGCGCGGCCCAGCAGCACGCCGCAGGGGCGGTCGAGCTCGATGCCCAGCATCAGGCCCTGGCCACGGATCTCGACGAAGCCCGGCACGCCGGCCAGTGCCTCGGTCAGGCTGTTGCGCAGCGTCGCGCCCACCGCCTCGGCGTTCGCGAGCAGACCGTCTTCCTGCATGATGGCCAGCGTCTCGACGCCGGCGCGCATTGCCAGCGGGTTGCCGCCGAAGGTCGTGCCGTGGTTGCCGGCCTTCAGCACGCCGGCGGCGCGAGGGCCGCAGACGACGGCGCCGATGGGCACGCCCGAGCCCAGGCCCTTGGCCAGCGGCATGACGTCGGGCTGGATGCCCGCCCACTGGTGGGCGAACCACTTGCCCGTGCGGCCGACACCGCATTGCACTTCGTCGAGCATCATCAGCAGGTCGTGCTTGTCGCACAGGCGGCGCAGGCCTTGCAGGAACTCGATGCGCGCCGGGTTGATGCCGCCTTCGCCCTGGATGGTTTCCAGGAAGATGGCCGTGATGGACGGGTGCGAGGCGATCGCCGCTTCGACGGCGGCGAGGTCGTTCAGCGGCACGCGCACGAAGCCCGGCACCAGCGGGCCGAAGCCGGCCTGGATCTTCGGGTTGGCGGTGGCGGAGAGCGTCGCGATCGAGCGGCCATGGAAGGCGCCTTCGAAGACGAGGATCTCGGGCGACTCCACGCCGCGGTCATGGCCGAACTTGCGGGCGATCTTCAGCGCGGCCTCGTTAGCCTCGAGCCCGCTGTTGCAGAAGAAGACGTTGGCCAGGCCCGAGATCTCGCACAGCTTGTCGGCGAGTTGCTCCTGCAGCGGCACGCGGTAGTAGTTGCAAGAGTGGATCAGCTTGGCGATCTGGTCCTGCAGCGCCGGCACCAGGCGAGGGTGGTTGTGGCCGAGCGTGTTCACGGCGATGCCCGCCAGCCCGTCCAGCAATCGTCGGCCGTTCGTGTCCCAGACCCAGCAGCCTTGGCCGTGCGAGAGCGCAACGGGCAGGCGGCCGTAGGTCGGCATCACGTGGGCGTCGGACGGGAGGGAATCAGCGTTCATCGGGTCTCCGATAGGGTTGAAAAAAGGTGGACTTTTGATTCTAGGGTCCATGCCCCTCGGTTTGCTGCGGCGCAAAAGGTCGCTGCAGCCCAAGGCACAATACGGTTCTTTGGCAGCGGTGCCCCGCTGACCTGTGAAGCCGACTTTTCCATGACCGTTGCCCCACCGCCGCGCGAAGTATTCATCCAAGGTGTGACGTTGGATGGACGCACCTTTCGCCCCAGTGACTGGGCCGAGCGGCTGGCCGGCGCGATGTCCAGTTTCCGGCCCGGTGGCATGCGTCCGGGCATCGGGGCGCACATCGGCTACTCGCCGCTGTGCGTGCCCACCGTCATCAATGGCGTGAAGTGCGTCATCGTCAATGAAGAACTCAAGCGCCTCGAGCCCATGGCCTGGGACTTCGTCATGAACTTCGCGCGCGACAACAAGCTGCAGGTGGCCGATGCCTGCCTGTTGCCGGATGGCAAGCCGGGGGCCTGAGTCCCTTCTTCCTGCTTAGCAACATCCCGCAAGCCAAATTGGTGCGCGGCGGCGTTATCCTCGCCGGCTTGGTTTGAACATGCCAATCGATGAATCTCAGCGTCACTGCAGAGCCGATGCCGACCGCGCCCGCCGTTGCGCCAGAAGATGGCCAGATGTCTGGCGTGTGGGTGCTGCTGCGCGGCCTGTCGCGCGAAAGCGGGCATTGGGGCGTCTTCCCTGAGCATCTGCTGCGCGAACTGCGGGGGCAGCAGCCGGCGGCGCGAGTCATTTCACTGGACCTGCCGGGCACCGGCACGCTGCGCCGCCAGCCCAGCCCCACGCAGGTGTCGGCCATCGTCGACGCCTGCCGAGCCGAACTGCAGCGCCAGGGCGTCGTGACGCGCGTGTCGGTGCTGGGCATGTCGCTGGGTGCTGCGGTGCTGAGCGACTGGGCCAACCGGTATCCGGATGAGGTCGAGGCGGGCGTGCTGATCAATCCGAGCCTGCGGCCGTTCAGCGAAGTGTTTCGGCGTGCGCGGCCCTTGAACTATCTCGGGCTGGCGTTGTTGTCGCTCAGTCGTTTCAGCACGCGGCTGCGCGAGGAGCGGGTGCTGAGGCTGACGACGAGGCTCACGCCGCCGCAGGCCGTCATCGAGCGGTGGGTGGAGTTGCAGCGCCAGCATCCGCTGGGGCTGCGCAACACGGCACGGCAGTTGCTGGCCAGCCTGCGGTATCGGGCCAGCCGGGTTCGGCCCTCGGCGCCGATGCTGCTGTTGTGCAGCAAGGGCGACAGCCTGGTCGACTGGCGCTGTTCGCAGGCCATCAGCCGCGCCTGGGGCGCGCCATTGCGGCTGCACACCAAGGCAGGGCACGATCTGCCGCTGGATGACCCGGCCTGGGTGGCCCGGGCGGTCGTCGAGTGGCTGCGTGACCGCAGCATCCAGGGTGTGAGCCCCGGGGAGTGGCACTAGCCCGGCATCCGGTCTCTGTGTGCTTGGGCGGGGCGGGGCGAGGGTGCCGGCGAGCGTTCAAGTCGATCGCACCGATGCCGAATGGCCCGCCGAAATGCAAAAGGCCCGCAGAGCGGGCCTTTCGTTGCACCAGAGCTGGATTCGTTATCAGGCGGCGAGCGCCTTGATCTTGGCGGACAGGCGGCTCTTGTGACGAGCAGCCTTGTTCTTGTGGAAGATGCCCTTGTCAGCGACAGAGTCGATGACAGCTTGGGCAGTCTTGAACAGGTCGGCGGCTTTGGCTTTGTCGCCAGCCGTCACGGCCTTTTGCACGTTCTTGATGACCGTGCGGAATTTGGAGCGCAGCGCGGTGTTCGCGGCGTTGAGCTTGACGTCCTGGCGGGCGCGCTTGCGACCCGATGCCAGGCGAACCGTCTTCTTCTTGGCTTTGGAGCTGGTTGCCATGCTGTGTCTATACCCAGTTGGTGCAAAGACAGCGAGTATAGCCCGGAAACATTCATTTGGCCAAGTCCTGCCGCAGAGTTTGGCAAGTGACGCGATTCGCGCCACAGATAATCCGCCGCCATGAATCTGCTGCGCGCCGCGTCAACCATATCCCTCCTGACCCTGGCTTCGCGCATTACCGGGCTTGTCCGCGAAACCATGGTGGCTGGCCTGTTCGGTGCCACGGGCATGACCGACGCCTTCCTGGTGGCGTTTCGCATCCCGAATCTGCTGCGCCGCCTGTTCGCGGAAGGCGCGTTCTCGCAGGCCTTTGTGCCCTTGCTGGCAGCCACCAAGGCGACCGAGGGCGCCGAGGCCACGCAGCGGCTCATTGATGCCGTCGCGACCGTGCTCTTGTGGGCGCTGGTGGCCACGTCGGTGGTGGGCGTCCTGGCGGCGCCGGGCCTCGTGTGGCTGCTGGGCGGCGGGCTGGCGCCGGAGTCGTTCGACGCGTCGGTGGCCATGACGCGCTTCATGTTTCCCTACATCGGCTGCATGTCGTTGGTGGCGCTGGCGGCCGGCATCCTGAACACCTGGCGGCGCTTTGTGGTGCCGGCGGCCACACCGGTGCTGCTGAATCTGAGTGTCATCGTCGTCGGCTGGGCGTTGGCGGGGCCGTTGCAGCGGGCTGGCTATCCCGGCATCTACGCGATGGCGTTTGGCGTGATGCTGGGCGGCGTGCTGCAGCTGCTGGTGCAGTGGCCGGCGTTGCGCGCCATCGGCGCCATGCCGCACCTTCGGCTGACCTGGCGGGGGCTGCGTGAGGCCAAGTCCCATCCCGGCGTCGGCCGCGTGCTGGTGCAGATGGGGCCGGCGTTGCTGGGCGTCGGCGTGTCGCAGCTGTCGCTGATGATCAACACCAACATCTCCAGCCGTCTCGCGGAAGGGGCCACCTCGTGGCTGAACTACGCCGACCGGTTGATGGAGTTCCCGATCGGTCTGCTGGGTGTGGCGCTGAGTGCGGTGCTCACACCGCAGCTGTCGGCCGCGCAGGCGTCCGGCCAGTCGGAGCGCTACAGCCGGCTGCTCGACTGGGGGCTGCGCATGGTGCTGCTGCTGGCCTTGCCTTGCGCGGTGGCGCTGCTGGTCTTCTCGACGCCGCTGACCGCCGTGCTCTACCACCGCGGCGCGTTCAGCGCCGTGGACGTGAGCCACACGGCGCAGTCCGTCATGGGTTGGGGCGTGGGCTTGCTGGGGCTGGTGGCCGTGAAGGTGCTCGCGCCGGGCTTCTATGCGCGGCAGGACACCGGCACGCCGGCCAAGATCGCCGTCGCCGTGCTGGTGTTGACGCAGGGCTTCAACCTCGTGTTCGTGCCTTGGGTCGGCGTGGCGGGGCTGGCGCTGTCCATCGGCGTCGGCGCGCTGGTCAATGCGAGCTGGCTGCTGTGGGGCTTGAAGCGCCTGGGCAGCTACCGGCCGGAGCCGGGCTGGCTGGCCTTCGGGCTGCGCGTGGCGGCCGGCTGCGCGGTCATGGGCTTGCTGCAGTGGTGGCTGGCGACGCGGGTGGACTGGATCGCGCTCGGTTCGCACGAGATCAAGCGCGCGCTGATCATGGCGGCCAGCCTCGGGGCCAGCGCCGTCGTGTATTTCGCGATGCTGCTGCTCGTGGGCATGCGGCCGCGTGCGTTGGGGCGGCCGAGCTGATGAAGTTCGCCGTGCCGACGCCGCTGGACTACTTCGCCACCTTGGTGGCGGAGGAGGGCAGCCTCAACCTGATGGAGGCGGCGATCAGCCTGGCGCAGGACGAGCATCCGCAGCTGGACGTGCAGGCAACCCACGCCGAGGTCGACGCCCTGGCGCGCCGGCTGCGCGGCCGGTTGACGCCGGAGATGTCGCCGCCCGAGCGGCTGCGCGAGTTGACGCGGTTTTTCCATGGCGAGCTGGGTTTCGCCGGCAATCTGAACAATTACTACGAGGCCGACAACAGCTTCGTGCACCGCGTGCTGCAGACGCGGCGCGGCATCCCCATCACGTTGGCCGTGTTACTGCTGGAGCTGGGCGAGCAGGCTGGCCTGCGCATGGCGGGCGTGGCGTTCCCGGGGCATTTCCTGGTGAAGTGCCGCGTGGGGCTGGGTGATGTCGTGCTGGACCCGTTCACGGGCGAGGCCTTGTCGCCGACGCGGCTGGACGAGCTGCTGGCCGTCTACCGCCAGGGCAGTGGGCTGCCGGCCGATCTGGAGCTGCCGCTCGAGTTCTTCCTGCGCCCGGCCACCAAGCGCCAGATCCTCGCGCGCATGTTGCGCAATCTCAAGGAGGTGTACCGGGCTGCGGGCGATGCGAGGCGCTTGCTGGCTGTGCAGCAGCGGCTGGTGGTGCTACTGCCCGACGAGCCGGCCGAGCGGCGTGACCGGGGGCTGGTGCTGGAGTCGCTGGGGCAGCTCGCCGCGGCGGCCGAGGATTTCGAGTTCTACCTGGCCGCCCGCGCTGACGCCGCAGACGCCGCCTCGCTGCGCGAGCGTCTGGCGCTGCTGGGTGGGCAACGGTCGCCTCCGCTTCAGTGACAATCCGCGCCCCGCGTAAAAACTGCATGCACGCTGCGCGCCTCGTTCCTCTTTTGCCCGTCCGCCTCCGTTCCCTCCCATGAAGCCGCAGAAGTCCGCTTTGAGAAGTCCGCTTCGTTCGCCGTCCTGTCATGCGGCTCACCCGCGCTGGGTGGGCGGCGCAGGCTCTTTCTGACATGAGGCAGATTCCCCTCGCGTTGCTGGCGCCGCCGGCACACAGTTTCGACAACTTCCTCACCGGCGCGAATGCCGAGGCGCTGGCGTATCTGCTCGGGCTGATGCCTGGCGACCCCCCGGTGCTGCTGTGGGGCCCCACCGGCTGCGGCAAAACCCACCTGCTGCAGGCGCTGGCCGAGCGCTGGCAGGCGGCGGGCCAGCGGGTGGCCTGGTACGACGCCGACACCCCCTTGCCCTGGGAGCTGCCGTCGCACGAAAGCCTGCTGCTGCTCGACGACTGCCAGCGTTTCGACGCCGGCCAGCAACATGCCGCGTTCGCGCTGTTCGCCGCCTCGGCCGGGCAGGGCTACACCGTCGTCGCTACGGCCGACGTGCCGGCGGTGGATCTCGATGTGCGCGAGGACCTGCGCACCCGCCTCGGGTGGGGGCCGAGCTTCCAGCTGGCGCCGCTGCACGAGGCCGAGATGCGCGCCGTGCTGCGTCGCGAGGCGGACCGCCGTGGCCTGCTGCTGGGCGACGAGGTGCTGTCCTATCTGTTGACACGCTTCGAGCGCAACCTCAAGGGCCTGATGTCGTTGCTGGAGCGGCTGGACGAGTTCGCCATGGCCAGCAAACGGCCGCTGACGCTGCCGTTGCTGAAGGCCATGCTCGCGGATGAAAAAACGGACTCTGACCCCACTTTATGAACCTGACGCTGTTTGACTTGGACGGGACCTTGATCCCGGTGGACTCCGACCACTGCTTCGGCGCCTTCATGGTCGACATCGGCTGGGTGGACGGCCAGGTCTGGGGCGCGCGCAACGACGAGTTCTTTGCGCACTACAACGCCGGCACGCTGGACTTGCCGACCTACATCGAGTTCGCCACCTCGGCTTGGCGCTCCCGGCCGCTGGCCGAGGCCTTGGCCGCACGCGAGCGCTTCATGGCCGAGGTCATGGAGCCGGCGCTGCAGCCCCAGGCCCGCGCGCTCGTCGAGCGCCACCGCGCGGCGGGCGACCTGATCGCCATCGTCACGGCCACCAACGTCTTCGTCACCGAACCCATCGCCCGCGCCTTCGGCGTCGAGCATCTGATCGGCGTCGACCTCAAGCGCGATGCCGAGGGCCGCTACACCGGCGAGATCGACGGCGTGCCGAGCTTCCGTGAGGGCAAGATCGAACGCGTGCACGCCTGGCTGAAGGGCCTCGGGGCACAATGGCACGATTTCGAGCGCGTGACGTTCTACAGCGACTCCACCAACGATCTGCCGCTGCTCGAACGTGTGAGCCACCCGGTAGCGACCAATCCGAGCCCCTCCCTCGCCAAGATCGCCATGGAGCGTGGCTGGCCTCAGTTGCAACTCTTCGCATGATCAAGAAGTTCATCGACAAGCTGCTCGGCAAGCCTGCCGTGCCGTCCAAGAAAGCCAGCCCGCTGGGCAAGCGGGTCGAAATCGGCGCCGATGTCCACGGCATCGACCCGACGCTGCTCGACGAGCGTGCCGTCAAGGTCGTCAAGACACTGACCGACGCCGGCTTTGAGGCCTACATCGTCGGCGGCGCTGTGCGCGACCTGCTGTTGGGCGTGCGGCCCAAAGACTTCGACGTGGCCACCAACGCCACGCCGCAGCAGGTCAAGGGGCTGTTCCGCCGTGCCTTCATCATCGGCCGGCGCTTCGAGATCGTGCACGTCGTCTACGGCCGTGGCCGCGAGCATGAAGTCATCGAGGTGTCGACCTTCCGCGCGCTGCCCACCGCCGCCACCGAGACCGTTGCCGGCAATGAGAAGACGTCCAAGTCCGAGCTGCAGGGCAAGTCCCACGCCGTGGACGCCAGCGGCCGCGTGCTGCGCGACAACGTCTGGGGCCCGCAGGTCGAGGACGCCGCGCGCCGTGACTTCACCGTCAACGCGATGTACTACGACCCGCAGCGCCGCCTGGTCGTGGACTATCACGGCGGCCTGGCCGACGCCAAGGCCAAGCTGCTGCGCATGATCGGCGACCCGGAAACGCGCTACCGCGAAGACCCGGTCCGCATCATCCGTGCCGTGCGTTTCGCGGCCAAGCTGGGGTTCACGCTCGAGCCCAAGACGCTGGCGCCGGTCAAGTCGTCCATCGCGCTGCTGGCCAACGTGCCGGCGTCGCGGCTGTTCGACGAGATGATCAAGCTGCTGCAGACCGGGCACTCGCTGGCCAGTCTCGCCGAGCTGAAGAAGCTCGGCCTGGTGGGGCAGGGCAAGCCGGGCGTCTTTTCGGTGCTGGATGCCATGCTCACCGCCAGCGGCGAGCTGCCCGACGGTGTGAGCGGCAAGTTCGTGCGCCAGGCCTTCGAGGACACCGACCGCCGCGTCGCGGACGGGCGGGGCGTCAGCCCCAGCTTCATGCTGGCCTGCATGCTGTGGCATGAAGTGCTGGGTCGCTGGACCAAGATCCGCCAGGGCGGCGAGCCGCCCGTGCCGGCCCTGGCCCAGGCCATCGACGCCGTCTTCGACGCCCGCATCGGCGACATCTCCGGCCGCGGCAAGCTGGCGGCCGACATGCGCGAGATCTGGATGATGCAGACGCGCTTCGAGCGCCGCAGCGGCTCCGGGGTCTTCAGCCTCATCGAGCAGCCGCGCTACCGCGCCGGTTTCGACTTCCTGCGCCTGCGTGCCGATGCCGGCGAGATCGACGCCGCGCTGGCCGACTGGTGGGAAGACTTCGCGCTGGGCAGTGACGATGACCGCCAGGCGCTGCTGGCCGATGCGCGTGCGTCGCAGCAAAAGCAGCCTCGCGCCGTGCGTGCGCCCAAGCCCGCCGCCGAGCGTGTGGAAGCCGCCGAGCCGACCGGTGACGAAGCGGCTGATGACGCCGACGCGCCACCGGCCCGCAAGCGCCGCCGTCGCCGCCGCAAGCCGGGTGGTGGTGGCGAGGGCTCGGCCGCGCCGGCCGCCGAGTGAGTTCGCGGGCCTACATCGGGCTGGGGGCCAACCTCGGCGCGGACCTGGGCGCCACTCTGAGCCGCGCCGCCCAGGCGCTGGCGGCGCTGCCCGGCACGCGGCTGGTGGTCTTGTCCAGTGCCTGGCGCAGTGCGCCGGTGGACGCGACCGGCCCCGACTTCCTGAATGCCGTCGCCGCGCTGGACACGGCGCTGCAACCCCTGGCGCTGCTGGACGCGCTGCAAGCCATCGAGCAGTCGCACGGGCGCGAGCGCCCTTACCGCAACGCACCGCGCACGCTCGATCTGGACCTGCTGCTGTATGCGGATGTCGTCATGGACACGCCGCGCCTCACGCTGCCGCACCCCCGTCTGGGCGAACGCGCCTTCGTGCTGAGGCCGTTGCTGGAGATTGCGCCGCATCTCGGCCACCTCGCGGTCGGTGATGCCTGGCTGGGCCAGCGCATCGAGCCGGCTGGCCCCATCGCCGCGTGAGCGCCGCGCTGATCCGCGTGCTGCGCGGGCTGCGGCAAGACCGCTTCTTCCTGGCCTTGCTGGCCGTGCTGGTGCTGCTGAGCCTCTGGCAGCCGGCGCAGGTCGGCCGCTATGGATCGCTGGTGGACTGGCCCACCATCGCGGCCCTCGGCGGCCTGCTGCTGCTGACCAAGGGGCTGGAGCTCAGCGGCGCGCTGCATCGCAGCGGCCGCATGCTCGTCGAGGCCATGGCGTCCGAGCGGGCCGCCGCGCTGACGCTCGTGTCCGTGGCAGCCGTGCTGTCGACGGTGCTGACCAACGACGTGGCGCTGTTCGTCGTCGTGCCCCTGACCTTGAACTTCTGCCGCCTGACCGGCATGTCCGCCGCCAGGCTGGTCATCTTCGAAGCGCTCGCCGTCAACGCCGGGTCGGCGCTGACGCCGATCGGCAACCCGCAGAACATCTTCCTGTGGCAGCTGGCGCAGGTGCCCTTCGGTGAGTTCGTGCGGCACCAGGCGCCGCTCGTCGCGGTGCTGATGGCAGCCTTGCTGCTGCTCACGGCGGTGGTGTTTCGGCGCCAGCCGCTGCGGGTGCGCGAGCACGAAGCGGTGCCGGTGGATCGGGTGCTGCTGGGCGTGTCGCTGGCGCTGTACCTGCCGTTTCTGGTGGCCACGGACCTGCAGCAGGCCGGCTGGGCGGCCGCCGGCGTGCTGCTCATGTTCCTCGTGCTGCGGCCGCGCGTCGTGGCGGACCTGGATTGGGGCCTGCTGCTCGTCTTCATGCTGATGTTCATCGACCTGCGCCTGATCGCGGGGCAGGGCGCCGTGCAGTCGTTGATGCAGGGCCTGGGCCTCGATGGCGCGATCCACCTGTACTGGGCCGGCATCGGGTTCAGCCAGGTCATCAGCAACGTGCCGGCCACGATCGCGTTGGTGGAGTTCTCGCGCGATTGGCGCGTGCTGGCCTACGGCGTGAACGTGGGTGGCTTCGGCCTGCTGGTCGGGTCCCTGGCCAACCTCATCGCGCTGCGCATGCTCGGTGAGCGCCGCGCGTGGCTGCACTTCCATGTGTACGCCGTGCCTGCACTGGCTTTTGCGGCCCTGGCCGGCTACGCCCTCCTGTTCCTGCTGCCGCGCTGAGCCGCAGCCGCCGGGCGCATGAGCCCACAAGTCGCTGCGCGCGGGTCCGGCGCGCTCGGCAGGCCCAGTCCTACGGCGAGACCCATGGCGGGGCATCGACGATGCAGTCACGCGGCAGCCGTCGCGAATCGATGCAGCAAAGCCCTCGCCGGGCGCGCTGCGGTCCGATGAACGAAACAGGAAGTAGTCCCCATGAAGAAGATCGCTCTGACCCTCTCCGCCCTGGCCCTGGCCGCTGGTGCCCAGGCGCAAGCCCTCATCGACAACCCGCATCCCTATGCGCTGCTGTCCATCGGTCAGGGCCATGTGAATGCCGGTTGCAACGGCGTGCAGACCTGCGACAACAACGCCACCGGCGGCAAGGCCATGTTCGGCTACTCGTTCGGCAATGGCTTCGCACTCGAAGGCGGCTACACCCACTTCGGCAAGTTCCGTGCGTCCGAAGGCCCGGTGGGCTTCAGCGCCAAGCCCGAGGCCGTGTCGCTGTCGGGTGCCTTCACGGCTGACCTGACACCCTCATGGGGCCTGATCGGCCGCGTGGGCGTGGCCCATGTGCGCACCAAGCTCAACGCCGAAGTCGGCACGCTGACGGGCTCCGACAGCGAAAGCAAGACCCAGCCCATCGTGGGCGTGGCGCTGAACTACGCGCTCAGCCCCTCCACCCGCCTGGAGCTGGGCGTGGACGCGACGCGCGCGCAATACCAAGGTGAAAAGGCCAACGTGCGCCTGGTCACGCTGGGTGCCCGCATGGCGTTCTGACGCTGGCACGCCGGCATGACAAAAGGGGCCGCTGTGAGCGGCCCTTTTTTTCATCACGTAGGCGGAGCGTTGCAGCCGGGCGGCGCTACGCCGCTTGCGCTTCCAGCCCGAATTGCATGGCGGCCAGCTTGGCATACAGCCCGCCGCGGGCGACGAGTTCGTCGTGGCGGCCGATGTCGACGATGCGGCCGGCCTCCAGCACGACGATGCGGTCCGCCTTTTGGATGGTGGCCAGCCGGTGCGCGATGACCAGCGTCGTGCGGTGCTGCATGGCAGCCTCCAGCGCCGCCTGCACGACGCGCTCGCTCTCGGCGTCCAGTGCGCTGGTGGCTTCGTCCAGCAGCAGCAGCGGTGGGTTCTTCAACATGGCGCGCGCAATGCTGATGCGCTGGCGCTGGCCGCCGGACAGGCGCACGCCGCGCTCGCCCAGGAAGCTGGCATAGCCCTCGGGCAAGGCGCGGATGAAGTCGTCCGCGAACGCGGCGCGAGCGGCAGCGATGACTTCCTCGTCGGTCGCCGTGGGGCGGCCGTAGCGGATGTTCTCCATCGCGGTGGTGGAGAAGATGACGCTGTCCTGCGGCACGAGGCCGATGGCGGCGCGCAGGTCGGCGAGCTGGAGCTGCTGCGTGGGCACGCCGTTGAGCCGGATGACGCCCGACTGCGGGTCATAGAAGCGCAGCAGCAGCTGGAACAGCGTGGTCTTGCCCGCGCCGCTGGGGCCGACGAGCGCCACGGTCTCGCCGGGTTCGATGCTCAGCTGCACGCCGTCCAGCGCAGCGGTCTGCGGGCGCGACGGATAGTGGAATTGCACGTCGGCGAATCCCACGCGAGAGCCGCCCGTCGGGGTGGGCAGGGTTTGCGGCGAGGCCGGGTCGGCCACGGGTGAGGTCGCCGACATCAGCTCCACAAGCCGTTCGGTGGCGCCGGCAGCGCGCAGCACATCGCCCCAGACTTCGGCCAACACCGCCACCGAGCTGACCAGCAGCGTCACATACACCACGGTCTGCCCGAGGTGGCCCGCCGTGATCTTGCCGGCGATGACCGCCTGCGTGCCCTGGTAGAGGCCCCACAGCATGGCGCCGAACACGGCCGTGATGATGAAGGCCACGAGGAAGCTGCGCACCTTGGTGCGCTTGCGGGCGGTGTCGAAGGCCGCCTCGCTCGCGGCGGAGAAGCGCGCGGCCTCGGCGGTTTCCTGCGTGTAGCTCTGCACCACGGTGACGGCGTTCAGCACCTCGGCGGCGATGGCCGAGGTGTCGGCCACGCGGTCCTGGCTGGCGCGCGAGAGCTTGCGCACGCGGCGGCCGAAGAACAGCGCCGGGGCGACGATGAGCACGAGGATGCCCATCACCTGGCCCATCACGTAGGGGTTGGTGACGACCAGCATGACCAGCGCGCCGATGCCCATCACCGTGTTGCGCAGGCCCATCGACAGGCTGGAGCCCACGACCGTCTGGACCACCGTGGTGTCGGTCGTGATGCGGCTCAGCACCTCGCCGGTCTGCGTGGTTTCGAAGAACTCGGGGCTTTGCCGCAGCACGTGGGTGTAGACGGCGTTGCGCAGGTCGGCCGTGACGCGCTCGCCCAGCCAGGTGACCATGTAGAAGCGCGAGGCCGAGAACAGGCCCAGCGCCGCACCGACGGCGAACATCGCCAGGAAATGCTCCCGCAGCGCCATCAGCCGCTCACCGGCGTTGCCGGCCGCGAAGCCGGCATCGATGAGGCCGCGCAGTGCGATCGGGAAGGCCAGCGTGGCCAGCGCAGCCAGCACCAGCGTCAGCAGCGCCAGCGCGATGCGCCCCCGATACGGGCGCAGGAACGGGGTCAGGCCGGAGAGGGACCGGGCCTGCTTGGAGGCCGGGCGTTGGGTGGTTTCGGGCATCGTGGCAGTGTAGGGACAGCCTCAGAGCGTGCGTCGCAGCACATCCAGGGTTTGCGAAAGGGCGGTGTCGTCCAGATCCTGGTGGCACAGCAGCTGCAACACCTGCGTGCGCCACAGCGCGCCGTGGTCGCCGTCGAAGGCCGGCACGCCGGGCCAGACGCGGTCCCAGCGGAACACGGCGCAACCGGCCGCGCGCAGCGCCCCATAGGCGGCTTCGGCGCGTGCGGGGCCGTCCACCCACAGCGGCATCACATAGGGCGCCGCCTGGTCGGGCAGGCCGCCCAGCAGCGGGCGAACGCCGGGCAGGGCCAGTGCTTGCTCGTGCAGCGCCGTGAAGTGGGCGCGGCGGCGGGCGACGATGCGCCCACGCGGCAGCCGGAACAGCTGCTGGGCCAGCGCCGTGGGCGCCTGCTCGCTGCGCGCCAGGTCGCAGTCGGCCATCATCTCGGCCTCGGTGGGCGCGCGCGCAGGTGCGGCACCTTCAGCCGACGGCGGCCGGGCCGGGCCGTTCTTCAGGCGAAAGAGGGCGCCCAGCACCGTGTTCAGGCCGGTGAGGCGGTGCTGGGCGGCGCCGCGTTCCAGCAGGTCCACCCAGGCCTTGAGCTGCTGCCTGGCACCCGCCGCCTGCAGTGCCTGCGGCGGCAGCGGCCGGGCCGAAGCCAGCAGGCCGCCTTCCGGCACGGGGAAGAACTTGGTCAGGCTGGCCGTGGCCAGGTCGCCCCAATGCCCCACGGGCCGCTCGCCGGCCTGACCGAAGAAGCTGTGCGCGCAGTCTTCCACCAGCGCGATGCGGTGGGCGTCGCACCAGGCGCGCACGCCGGCCAGCGACTGTGGCAGGCCGAACAGCTGGGCGGCGACCAGGGCGCGCGTGCCCGGCGCGGGCGTGATCGCATCCAGGGCCGGCAGGTCGTCCGGCCCCAGCGGGTAGAACTGCACGACAGCGCCGGCCGCGCGCAGCGGCGCGACGAGCGTGGGGCAGTGGTAGCTGGGCGCCAGCACGCCGTCGCCGGGCCGCACGCCGAGTGCCTGCATGGCGGCGAACAAGGCCGCACGGCCGCTGGTCAGCAGCCGCTGGTGTGGCAGGTCGTCAATGGCCGGCAGGCCTGCGGCATGCTTGCCGCCGAGGTTGTCCCAGCCGAAGGTGGGGCGGTTGGGTTGGCGCTGGGGGAAGTGCATGGGGCCGCGATTAGACCAGTGGCGGCCGGCCGGCGTAACCGGTCAGCTCCAGGTAGCCCCAGCCGATCTCGCGGCCGCCGGCATCCAGCAGCCGGGCCGCGCCTTCCCAGTAGGCGAGGCCGCTGCTGCGCCGCGCATCGACCTCCTGCGCGTCGAAGGCCGCGACGAGCCGCATCGCGCCCGCCGGGCTCGTGAGCTGCCACTCCACGGGCCAGCGGGCGCCGGTGGCGGGGCTGCTCCAGTGGCGCGTGGGCGTCATGCCGACTTCGTCCGGCGCAAAGCTGCGGTCGGCCTGCCCGGGCGTGCGCAGGCCGCCACCGGCCCAGTCGCGGCGGCCGTCGGGGCGGCGCAGCTGGAACAGCATCAGCGCGCGCCCGTCCAGCAGGTTGATGCCCAGCCAGTCCCAACCGGCGCAGTCGCCGAGGTAGCTGTCGCTCCACTCGTGGTCGAGCCAGGCGCGGCCGGTGAGCTCGCGGTTGCGGCCGTCAAGCGTCAGCCGGGCCTGTGTGGCGAGTTGCGGGCGCGAGTAGTAATGGCTGAACTGATCGGGGGCCGAGCCCTTGCGGGAGATGCCGGCCTCGCCCTGCAGCAGCGGCGGTTCGGGCGTGGCGAGCTGCAGCGCCATCGAGAAGCCGGGGCCGTTGAAGGCGGCGCGGTAGCCGTCGCCGTCGCGCCGCAATGTCCAGTCGCGCAGTTGCACGTCGCAGTCATCCGCCCGCACCTGCACGGCGCCGGGCAACTGGCGCAGCAGGCGCTGGGTGTGGCGCTGCTGCCGCGTGGCGAGGTCGGACAGCGCGACATGGCCCAGCAGCAATTGCCGCGCGGCCAGCGGGCTGGCATGGTCGGCCGGCGCCGGGCCCGTCAGGCGGAAGAACGTGAGCTGGTAGCCGAACTGCGGTGGCTGGCCCGGCTCGCCGAGCAGGCCCGTGACGTACCACCACTCGATGGCCTGCTGGCCGTGCGCGCCGAAGTCGCGCGGGAAGGCCATGGCGGCGCGGGCCTGCAGCGGCAGGGGCAGCGCCGCGAGCAACAGCAGCCGGCGAGTGATCTTCATGCGTCCTCCCTGACGGCGCGCACGGCGTCGGCGCCCAGCGCGCGCCGCCCCGCCAGCAGCGAGGCGCCGACAGCCGCCGCGAACGCGAGGGCGAGCAAGGCCCCCAGGCGTGCCACGGGCAGGCTCAACTCCATGCTCCAGTGAAAGCTCTGTGGGTTCACGACGTAGACCAGCACCAGGCTCAGGCCCAGCCCCAGCGCCAGCCCGGCCAGCGCCCCGGCGCCCCCGGTGAGGCTGGCTTCGAGCAGCAGCAGCCGCATCAGGTCGCGCCGCGACAGACCCAGGTGCCGCAGCAGGCCGAACTCGCGCCGGCGCGCCAGGGCCTGGGCGGACTGGCCGGCCACCACGCCGAACAGGCCCACGGCCAGCGCGACCGCCTGCAGCCACACGGTGATGGCGAAGCTGCGGTCGAAGATCTGCAGCGACAGCGCGCGCAGTTCGCCGGCGGCGGCGATCTCGATGTCGGTGCCGGCAGCGGCGCGCACGGCCTCGCGGGCCGGGTCGATCGCGGCGCCCGGCGCCAGCCACAAGGCCAGCTCCGTCGTGGTCGTGTCACCGCTGATGCGGCGGTAGTCGGGCAGGGCCATCCACAACGCGGTGGCCTGGCGCGAATAGTCGCGCAGGATGCCCATGACCTGCAGCGTGACGGGGCGCTCACGGTCCACGAGATGGGCCGTCAGCACGCGGCCGGGCTGCAGGCCGTCGCGGTCGCGCGCGGCTTCGTTGACCCACACGGCCGTGGCCTGTGCATCCACCGCGCCCGTCCAGCGCGCCATCACCGGCAGGGTGTCGTGGTCGAGCTCGCGGGCCGTCAGCGCCACCGCGTCGGTGCCGGCAGTCAGCCGCAGCCGTGCCGTGCGCTGAGGCGCCGCGCGGGCGATGCCGGGCAGCCGCGGCAGGCGCTCGATCAGCGCGGGCGGCAGCGGGGCGGGCTGGCCGTCGCTGCCGCGCAGCGCGCTGCGCAGGTAGAGGTCGGCCGGCAGCGCGTGGTCCAGCCAGCGCTCGAGCGAGTCGCGGAAGCTGCCGATCATCACGGTCATCGCGACGGCCAGCGCCAGGGCCACGAGCACGCCGGCCAGCGAGCGCTGCGCCTCGGTGGCCTGATCGCGGCTGCGTTCGCGCGCCAGCATCGCCAGGGCGCTGTGGCGCCAGCGCCCGGGCAGGCGGCCCAGCAGCGCCGTGAGTGCGCGAACCAGCGCGGGCACCAGCGCCAGGCCGCCGGCCAGCAGGCTCAGCATGGCGAGGTAGGCGCCCACGGGCGTGTCTGCCAGCACCGGCGGCAGCGCGGCCAGCGCTGCGCCCAGCCCCAGCAAGCCGCAGCCCACCCAGGCGGGCAGCGCCCGTCCCGTTGGCAGGCCCAGGCCCTTGAGCACCAGTGCCGGCGCGATGCGGCGCACGGTCAGTGCGGGTGCCGCTGCGGCGGCCAGGGCGGCCGCCAGGCCCAGCGCGGCATAGACCAGCGTCGGCACGAGCAGCGGCTGGTTCAGCAGCAGGTCGGTCGATGCGCCGCTGGCGCCATGCAGGCCCAGGTCGCTGCCCATCAGTTTCAGCGCACCCGCCGCCAGGCCCAGGCCGAGGGCCAGGCCCAGCAGCGTGCCGGCGGCGCCGATGGCCAGCCCTTCCGTCAGGATCAGCCGCCAGCGCATGCGGGCCGACACGCCCAGCACCCCGACGAGGGCCCATTGCGGCAGCCGCTGGGCCGTTGCCAGCGACAGCACCGCGTAGACGAGGAAGGCGCCGGTGAACAGCGCCATCAGGGCCAGCAGGCCGAGGTTGACGCGGTAGGCGCGGGTCATGGCTGACAGCCGCTCGCCGTCGTCGGCTGGGGGTGCGGCGCGCCAGCGCGGCGGCAGCGTCTTGATCCACGCGGCGGCGTCGGTGCCGGGTGCGAGTTGAACGTCGATGCGGTCCAGCGTGCCGACCCGGCCCAGCAGCGCCTGCGCGTCGGCGATGTCCAGCACGCCCAGCGGCCCGCTGCCGGCGGTGACGCGGCCGCCGACCGTGAGGTCGATGTCATCCGGCGCGGCGTGGCCCGGGCGCTGCACGCGCAGCCTCAGCGTCGTCGCGCCCGGCGGCAGGCCCGCGCGGGCGGCAGCGTTCAGGTGCACGGTGCCTGCCTTGGGCAGGTGGCTGGCGTCGCCGTCGATTTGAGGCGTCAGCTCAGGGGCCAGTGGCTTGCCGGCATTGGCGGCGGCCAGCAGCGCGAAGGGGTCCAGCCCGATGAGGCGCAGGTAGGTGCCGCGCGCCGCTGCGCCCGGCTGGGCGGGCCAGAGGACCTGCGCGTCGATGACCGGGTTGGCCGCCACGACTTCCGTGCGGTTCAGCAGTTCGGCGAGGTCGGCGTCGGTCAGCGGGCCGGCGCTGCCGTGCAGCACGAGGTCGGGCTGACCGTTGATGCCGCGTGCCGCACGGGCAAACTCGGTGAGCGCGGCGCCGTTGAGCAGATGCACGCCGTAGGCGAGGGCGACGCCGAGCATGACGGCGACGATGGCCAAGGTGACGCGGCCGGGCTGATCGCGCCAGGCGGGCCAGGTGAGGTGGCGCCAGAGGGATGTCATGGCGCTGTTGGCTCGGTGCTTCGGCTTGCCGGCCAGGCCCAGCCGGGAGTTCGCCCCGGCGGGCGACCTACTTTCTGAGCGACCAGAAAGTAGGCAAAGAGTCGCCCCTGACCGCGTCGCCCCTCTGCTTCGCAGCGGGGTGCCCTGCGGTGCTCGCGGCTTGCAACCCCGCGCGGAACTCGCTTCGCTACGCTGCGCTCAGACAGCCGCGCGGAGTCAGTGCTTGAGGCGCGCTGCGCGCGCGGTTGCAAGCCGCTGCGCTCCTCGGCGGCGCTGAAAGGGGGGTGAATGAACAGCCGGCACCAGCCGGCCTTGGGGTTTGGCTGTTGGCTGTTCGGCTGTTTCGGGGCTTCCCCTTCAAAACCGCCGAGAAGCGCAGCAAGCCCAGGCGCGCGCGCAGCGCGCCTCAAGCACTGACTCCGCGCAGCTGTTTGACCGCAGTGAGCGCAGCGAACGCATGGAGTTCTGCGCGGGCCTGGGCTTGCGAGCATCGCAGGGGAGCCCGCAGGGCCGGTTTTGCAGGGGCGGTTTCTTTGCCTACTTTCTTGTCCGCACAAGAAAGTAGGTCGCCCGCCGGGGCGAACTCCCGGCATGGGCCTGGGCGTCAAACCAAACTCACGCGTCATGCAACCCATCGGCGTCCAGCCTCAGCCGACGGTCTGCAGCATGAGCAGCGACTTCAGAGTGTGTGACCAGCAGACACGCCGCCCCCGCCTCGTGCGTGCAGCGCCGCAGCAACTCCAGCACCTCGGCCGCATGCCGCGCGTCGAGGTTGCCGGTCGGTTCATCCGCCAGCACCAACCGCGGCCGATGCGCCAACGCCCGCGCGATCGCGACGCGCTGCAGCTGCCCGCCCGACAACTGCCGCGGCATCCGCGCCGCGAACTGACCGAGGTTCACCGCCTCCAGCATCTGCGCCACACGGCCCTCGTCCTTCAACCCCAACAACCGCAACGGCAACGCGACGTTGTCGGCCACGCTGAGATGCGGCAGCAGGTGGAAGGCCTGGAAGATGAAGCCCAGCTCGCGGCGCCGCAATGCCGAGCGCGCCTCGTCGCCCAGCGGGCGCAGGTCTTGCCCGGCCAGCGTGATGGTGCCGGCGTCGGCTTCGTCGAGCCCGGCCAGGCAGTTCAGCAGCGTGGACTTGCCGCTGCCCGACTCGCCCAGCAGCGCGACGATCTCGCCGGGTGCGAGATCCAGGTCGATGTTCGAGAAGACCGGCATGTCGCCGTAGCGCTTGGCGAGCCCGCGCGCGGAAAGAACCGTCATGCGTTCAGCAACCTTTGCAGCCCGGCCAGCAGCTCGGGAATCGGTTGAGGTCCGTCGCAGGCGATGACGCGGCGCCTGGGCATGCTGCGCAGCCACGTGACCTGCCGCTTGGCGAGCTGCCGCGTGGCCGCGATGCCGCGCTCGCGCAGGTCGGCCCAGGGAGCGCCGGGCCGCCCCAAGCTCCCTGGATCTCCTCGGAGGGCGGGCTGGGCATGGCCCAGTCCTGGGGGCTCCAGGCCCTCGTTCGCGTCCAGCGACTCCCAAACCTGCCGGTAGCCGACGCAACGCATGGACGGCAGGGCCAGGCTGAGGTCGCCGCGTGCGCGCAAGGCCTTCACTTCGTCGACGAGGCCGGCGTCCAGCATCTGGTCGAAGCGCAGCGCCAGCCGCTCGTGCAGCCAGGCGCGGTCCGTGGGTTCCAGCGAGAACAGCGGCCAGTCCACGCCGTCGTCGCGCGAGGCGGCATGCAGATCGGTCATGGTGCGGCCGCTCAGCCGGATGACCTCCAGCGCGCGCTGGATGCGTTGGCTGTCGTTGGGCGCCAGGCGCGCAGCGGTCTCGGGGTCGATCGCGGCCAGCTCGGCGTGCAGCGCCGGCCAGCCGCGCTCAAGCGCTTCGGCGTCGATGGCGGCGCGCAACTCGGCATCGGCCTGCGGCAGCGTCGACAGGCCATCGAACAAGGCCTTGAAGTACAGCATCGTGCCGCCCACCAGCAGCGGCAGTTTGCCGCGCGCGGCGATGTCGGAGGCTAGGCGCTTGGCATCGCGCACGAATTCGGCGGCCGAGTAGCTGCCAGTCGGGTCGAGGATGTCGATGAGGTGGTGCGGCACGGCCGCCTGCTCGGCCGCCGTGGGCTTGGCCGTGCCGATGTCCATGCCGCGATACACCAGCGCCGAGTCGACGCTGATGATCTCGACGGGCAGCACCTCGGCAATCGCGAGGGCCGCCGCCGTCTTGCCGCAGCCGGTGGGGCCGGCCAAACAGACGGGGTTCATCGCAGGCGTGGTGTCTTCCCAAGCGGCAGCTGTGGAACCGGCTTTGCCGGGCCACCCGCTGCGCTCCCTTGAGGGGGGCGGCGAAGCCGGTAGGGGGGAGTCAAAATTTTTCCCACGGCGCGAGGTAACGCCACTGTCCGACGGGCAGATGCCCCAGCGGGATGCGGCCGATGCGCACGCGCTTCAGGCCGACGACCTTCAGGCCCACCAGCTCGCACATGCGGCGGATCTGGCGCTTCTTGCCCTCGCGCAGCACGAAGCGCAGTTGCTGCTCGTTCTGCCAGCTGACCTTGGCGGGCTTGAGGGCCTCGCCATCCAGCTCCAGGCCGTGGTTCAGCAGCGCGAGCTTTTCGGGCGCCAGCGCGGCGTTGGGCAGTGTGCCCTCGGGCACTTCATGCGCGACGAACTCGACGCGCACCAGGTATTCCTTCTCGATGTCCGAGTCGTCGCCGATCAGCGCCTTGGCGATGCGGCCGTCCTGCGTCAGCACGAGCAGGCCGGTGGAGTCGATGTCCAGCCGCCCGGCGGGGGCGAGGTGGCGATGGTGGTTGGGGTGGGGCTTGATGCCGGAGGGGTCGTCCTTCCAGCGGTTCTCCTGCTGGAACAGCACGACGGCAGGCTCGTAGCCATCTTCGGCCTGGCCCGAGACGTAGCCGATGGGCTTGTGCAGCAGCACGGTCACCTGTTGCGACTGGGCCTGGCGGGCGGCGGGGTCGATGGTGATCTCGACGTCACCGACGACGCGCTGACCGAGCACGGCCACCTTGCCGTTCACGCGCACCCAGCCGGCCGCGATCCATTCGTCGGCCTCGCGGCGCGAGGCCATCTTCAGCTCGCTCATGCGCTTGGACAGGCGATCGCCGTCCTCGGCGTCCACCTGGCGGGCCGGGTTCAGGCGTTGTTGCGGGCGTTGGGGCGGCGGCTCGAAGCCGGGCGCGCGGTTCGCGACGCGGCGCTGGTCGACGCGCGGCGGGCGGTCATCGCGCGGACGGTCGCCGGGGCGTTCGTCACGGTGCTCGTTGCGGCGCACCGGCTCCCCGCGCGAGGCGCGTTGCGGCGGGCCATCGGGGTGGAAGCCGCCGGAGCGCGGGCCGGAACGGGCGGGGCGTTCGTCACGCGGGCGGTCGCTGCGTTCGTTACGGCGGAATGGTTCACCGCGCTGTTGCGGTTGTTCCGGCCGAAAGCCCGTGGCCTTGGGGCGGGCAGGGCGTTCGTCGCGACGATCGTCACGCGATGGCGCCGCCCGCTCGCGCTTTTGCTGCGCCTGCTGGTAGCGCTCTTCGCGCTCGGCGCGGTCGGCCTGCGCCTGGGCCAGCGTGGGGCGGGGTTTGGCAACGCCTTTGCCGCGCAAGGGCGCGCGCTTTTCGCCGTCGGCGTTGCGGGTCTTGGCGGCGGGCTTGGGCTTGCCCTTCAAGGTGATGGTGGCCATGTGGTTCGAGCCTCAACGGCCTCTCAAGAAAAGGGCGTCCAGGTCGCGCATGTCGAGCTGGCGCCAGGTGGGGCGGCCATGGTTGCATTGGTCGGCGCGTTCGGTGGCTTCCATGTCGCGCAGCAGCGCGTTCATCTCGTCCAGCGTCAGCTGCCGGTTGGCGCGCACGGCGCCGTGGCAGGCCATGGTGGCCAGGATTTCGTGCTGGGCGCGCTCCAGCACGGAGCTGGCGTCGAACTGGGCCATCTCGGCCAGCAGCTCGCGGGTCAGTGCGACCAGGTCGCTCGCGGCCAGCAAGGCTGGGCGCGAGCGCACGGCCAGCGTGCGGGTGGACAGCGGCGCGACATCCAGCCCCAGCTTGCTCAGCGTGTCGGCATGCTGCTCGGCGGCGGCGACTTCTTCGGCGGTGGCCGGGAAGCTGATCGGGATCAGCAGCGGCTGGCTCTCGATCGTCGCGGCGCCAAGCCGGGCCTTCAGCCGCTCGTAGACGACGCGCTCGTGCGCGGCGTGCATGTCGACGATGACCAGGCCCTGCCGGTTCTCGGCCAGGATGTAGACACCCTGGATCTGCGCGACGGCCCGGCCCAGCGGCCAGTCATCGCGGCCGGCCGGTTCGGGCAGTGCAGCGCGTGGCGCGGCCACGACGTCGGGCCGAGGGGCGGCGAATGTCGCTGGTGACGCCGCCGCCCTGGCGGGCTGCCACAGCGCTTCGTGCTGCACCAGCGACAGCCGCACCTGCTCGGCCGTGGGCGGCACGGGGGGCACATAGGCGGGCGCGGCGTAGGCCGGGCGCGGCTCGGCGACGTGTGCCGGCAGTGGCAGCCCAGGTGCGGGGCCGAAGGCCAGTGGGCTGGCCGGCGCATCTGCTGAGGCCTCGGCGGCGGGCTCGGCACTGCGCGAGGTGGCCAGCGCGTCGACAAAGGCGCGGCGCACGCTCTGGTGGATGGCGCGACCATCGCGGAAGCGCACCTCGATCTTGGTCGGGTGCACGTTCACGTCCACCAGCTCGGGCGCGATCTCGATGAACAGCACATAGCTGGGCTGGCGCTGGCCGTGCAGCACGTCTTCGTAGGCCGAGCGGATGGCGTGGCTGATGAGCTTGTCGCGCACGTAGCGGCCATTGACCCAGACGTATTGCTGGTCGGCACGCGAGCGCGCGGCTTCGGGCAGGCCGGCGCGGCCGGTCAGCGCCAGCGGGCCGGCGCTGTGCGAAAACGGGCGGCTTTCGGCGACGAAGTCCTCGCCCAGCACGTCGGCGATGCGCTGCTCGGCCGAGCCGGCGCGCCATTGGTCGACCAGCTTGCCTTCGTGCCAGATCGCGAAGCCCACGTCGGGCCGGGCCAGCGCGTGGCGGCGCACGGCCTCCACGCAATGGGCCAGTTCGGTGGCGTCGGTCTTCAGGAACTTGCGGCGGGCCGGTGTCGAGAAGAACAGCTCGCGCACCTCCACGCTGGTGCCGCGCGCACGCGCCGCCGGCTGCAGCTCGCCGCTGCGGGCGTCCAGCCGGTTCGCGTGGGCGTCGTCGGCGGTGCGGGACGCGATGGCCATGTCGGACACGGAGGCGATGGCGGCCAGCGCCTCACCGCGAAATCCCATCGTGGCGACGGATTCCAGGTCATGGAGCGACGCAATCTTGCTCGTGGCGTGGCGCTTGAGCGCCAGCGGCAACTGGGCGACGGGGATGCCGCAGCCGTCGTCCTCGACGACGATGGCGCGCACGCCACCGGCCATGAGCTTGACCTGGATGCTCGTGGCGCCGGCGTCCAGCGCGTTGTCCACCAGCTCCCGCACGACCGAGGCCGGGCGCTCGACGACCTCGCCGGCGGCGATCTGGCTGATCAGCTCGTCGGGCAGTTCGCGGATGACGCGGGTCGGGGCGATATCGGGCAGGGACACATCCATCGGCCGGATTATCGGCGGGGTGTCATGGTGGCGTCGGGATAATGGCCCGCCATGGACCTGCTTCACTTCCTTCTCGACTTCATTCTGCATGTCGACCAGCACCTGGCGGCGTTCGTCCAGGCCTACGGCGCCTGGGTGTATGCCTTGCTGTTCCTCATCATCTTCGTGGAGACCGGCGTCGTCGTCATGCCCTTCCTGCCCGGGGACTCGCTGCTGTTCGTCGTCGGCGCGATGTGTGGCGTCGGCCTGATGGACCTGGGCCTGTCCATGGGGCTGCTGACGCTGGCCGCCATTGCCGGCAACCAGTGCAACTACACGCTGGGCCGGCATTTCGGCCCGCGCGTGTTCCAGTGGGAGAACTCGCGGTTCTTCAACCGGGCGGCCTTCGACAAGGCGCACGCGTTCTACGAGAAGTACGGCGGCTTCACGCTCATCGCCGCACGCTTCATGCCCTTCCTGCGCACCTTCGCGCCCTTCGTGGCCGGCGTGGCGCAGATGACGCGGCGCAAGTTCACGTTCTTCGATGTGACGGGCGGCGTGCTGTGGGTGTGCGGCATTACCGTGATCGGCTATGTCTTCGGCAACGTGCCCTGGGTGAAGGCCAATCTGGACAAGATCATCTGGGCGATGATCCTCATTCCTGGCGTGGTGGTCATCGCGGGTGGCATCCGCAGCAAGTTCAAGCGCCAACCCACCTGACTTTCAGGTTGGGCGCAATTCGGGTCTAGAGTCGCGCGTTTTGCGCCTCGCTCGGAGATCCCGATGACCTTGTCCCGAATCGCCCTCGCGCTGGCCTGGCTGAGCGCCAGCCTGGCGGCCCAAGCGGCGGAGCCCACGCTGATGCTGCGCCAGCCGGCTGTCTCGCAGAACCACCTGGCCTTCGTCTACGCCGGTGACCTGTGGCTGGCCGACCGCAACGGCGGCAACGCTCGCCGGCTGACCACGCATGCGGCCAGCGAGTTCGCCCCGCGCTTCTCGCCGGACGGCCGGCAGATCGCGTTCTCGGCCAGCTACGACGGCAACACCGATGTCTACGTCGTCGGCCTGGACGGCGGGCAGCCGCGGCGCCTGACCTGGCACCCGAGCGCCGACGTCGTCAGCGGCTGGAGCCCGGACGGCAAGCGCGTGCTGTTCGCATCGCCACGCGAAGTGCTGAACAACCGCAGCAACCAGCTCTACGAAGTCAGCGTGGACGGTGGCTACGAGAAGCAGGTCATGAAGGCCGTGGCCTACGAGGGCGCCTGGTCGGCCGATGGCCGGCAACTGGCCTACCGCCCCTACAACGCGGCATACGCCGGCCCGAGCGGCTGGCGGCAGAGCCGCGGTGGCTCGACACCGCCGGTGTGGATCATGGACATGCAGGGGCCCGGCGCGGGGCAGCGCTGGCAGGAAATTCCGCACGTCAACGCGACGGATTCGGCCCCCGTGTGGGCGGGCGGCGAAGTGGTGTTCATTTCGGACCGTGCGGACGGCGCGGCCAACCTGTTCGCCTTCAACCCGGCCACAAAGTCGCTGCGCCAGCTGACGCGCGAGACGCAGTGGGACGTGCGCAGCGTGGACGCGGTCGGCACGACGCTGGTGTACGAGGCGGGCGGGCGTATCAAGCAGATCGAGCTGGCGGGCGGTGAAGCCCGCGTGCTGGACGTTCGCGTCGACAGCGTGGCGGCACAGGCCCGCACGCAGTGGAAGGACGCCGGACGCACGCTCACCGCGGCCCGGCTGTCGGCCACGGGCAAGCGCGTCGTGGTGAGCGCGCGCGGCGACGTGTTCACGGTGCCGGTCAAGGACGGCAGCGTGCGCAACCTGACCGAGACCGCCGGCGTGCGTGAGAAAGACGCGCTGTGGAGCGCCGACGGCAAGCGCGTGGCCTACATCTCCGACGCCCCCGGCATGCGCCACGAGCTGGTGCTGCAGCCGCAGACGGGCCTGGGCGCCAAGGAGCGATTCCTGCTGCCCAAGGACGGCTACTTCACGCTGCTGGACGGTTCGCCGGACGGTCAGCAACTCGTGCTGCAGGACAACCACCTCGGCCTTTACCGGCTGAGCCTGGCGGCCGGCCCGCAGCGCGGCCAGTTGGTCAAGATCGCGACCGATGCGCGCCGCCTGGGTGCTGACGGTTTCGCCACCTCGTTCTCTCCCGACAGCCGCTGGCTGGCGTTCACGCAATCGGGCGAGAACTATTTCGGCCGCATCGTGTTGCACGACATCGCCACCGGCAAGAACCATGTCGTGACCGATGGCCTGGCGCATGCCGGCAACCCGGTGTTCTCGGCCAAGGGCGACTTGCTGTACTTCACCGCGTCCATCAATTCCGGCCCGAGCCAGGTGGGCTTGGACCTGTCCACGCAGGAGCGCCCGCGCCGCGTCGGCCTGTACGCACTGGTGCTGGCCGCCGACGGCAAATCGCCGCTGGCGCCCAAGGCCGGTGACGAGGAAGGCAAGAAGGACGACAAGAAAGAGGCCAAGAAGGACGACGGCAAGGACACCAAGGGCGAGAACAAGGCCGACGCGAAGAAGGCGGACGGCAAGGATGGCAAGGGCGACAAGAAGGACGCCGCGCCGGCCGAGCCCGTCAAGCCGATCAAGGTCGATCTCGACGGGCTGGCCGAGCGCGTCGTGGCGCTGCCGGTGGCCGAGCGCAACTACGGCGACCTGGCCGTGGCGTCCGATGGCGCGCTGTTCTATCTGCAGCGGCCCCAGCCCGGCACCAGTGTCGAGTTGCCGAGCGCCGAGCGGCGCGCGACGGCCGAGCTGTGGCGCTTCGACTTCGAAGAGCGTAAACCGAAGCTGCTGCGCGGCGGCGTCGCCGAGTACTCGCTGAGCGAAGACCACAAGAAGCTGCTGCTGACGCTGGCCGGCGGCAGGCTCGAGGTGGGCGACGCCAACGACAAGGCCGACACCAAGCCGCTGGACCTGTCGGGCTTGCGCGTGCGGGTCGATCCGCGTGCCGAGTGGAAGCAGATCTTCGACGAGGCCTGGTGGATGGAGAAGGAGTTCTTCTACGACCCGGCACTGCACGGCCTGAACTGGCAGGGCGTCTACGACCGCTATGTGCCGCAGCTGGCGCATGTGCAGCGCCGCGAGGACCTGAACGACCTGCTCGTGCAGATGATCGGCGAGCTGCAGGTGGGCCACAACCGCACGGGCGGCGGCGACGTGTTCCAGGAGGCGCCGGTGTCGGTGGGGCTGCTGGGGGCTGACTTCGCCATCGAGCAGGGCCGCTACCGCATCACGCGGCTCTACGCCGGCGACCGCCTCAGTTCGAGCCTGCGCTCGCCGCTGACGGCGCCGGGCCTGGGCGTGAAGGAGGGCGATTTCCTGCTGGCCGTGAACGGCCACGAGCTGGACGCCAAGACCAATGTCTATGCGCTGCTGGAGAACACCGTCGGCAAGCAGGTCGTCCTCGCGATCGCGCAGGACGCTGCGGGCAAGGGGCGGCGCGAGATCACGGTCGAGCCGGTGGCCAGCGAAGCGCTGCTGCGCCGCTGGGCTTGGATCGACGGCAACCGCCAGAAGGTGCAGGCCAAGAGCGGTGGCAAGATCGCCTACGTCTACATGCCCGACACGGCGGGCCAGGGCTTCGAGCACTTCAACCGCATGTTCTTCGGGCAGATCGACAAACAGGCGCTCATCGTCGACGACCGCCGCAACGGCGGCGGCCAGGCCGCCAACTACGTGACCGAGCTGCTGAGCCGGCCCTACCTGGCCAGCTGGAAGGACCGCGACGGCCTCGTCTTCGACACGCCGGGCGGCGCCATCTACGGCCCCAAGGCCATGCTGATCGACCAGGACGCCGGCTCGGGTGGCGACTTCATGCCCTACGCCTTCAAGCGCGTGGGCCTGGGGCCGCTGATCGGCAAGCGCACCTGGGGCGGCCTGATCGGCATCTCGGCGAACCCGCCGCTCATCGACGGCGCGTTCCTGACGGTGCCGTACTTCCGCTTCTACACGCCCGACGGTGAATGGCGCATCGAGAACGAAGGCGTGTCGCCGGACATCAATGTCGAGCTCGACCCGGCCGCCGTCAACCGCGGCGAGGACACGCAGCTCGACGCGGCGATCGCCGACGTGCAGAAGCGGCTGTCCACGTGGACGCCGGTGCAGCGCAAGACGCCGCCGGCACCGGCGACGCTGGGCCGCTGATGCAGGGCTGGGCAGCTTTGTCATTGCGGGGGCGTTTCGTCCTGCTGGCACTGCTGCCCCTGCTGGCCTCGCTGGCGCTCATCGCGCTGGCCGTGCGCCAGCAGGAAAGTGCGCTGGCCGAGCGCGAGCATGCGCTGGTGCGCGCCAGCTACATGGAGGCGCGCCGCACCGAGCTCAAGCACTACGTGGACCTGGCCGTCAGCACCATCCGGCCGCTGCTGGGCCAGCCGCACGGGCAGGAGCGGGCGCTGGCCATCCTGTCGTCGCTGGATTACGGCCGCGACGGCTATTTCTTCGTCTACTCGCTGACCGGCCGGGTGCAGATGCATTCGCGTCAGCCCGAGCTGATCGGGCAGAACCTGTGGGAGCTGCGCGACCCGCAGGGGCGGCCCACCATCCAGCAGCTCATCCAGCAGGCCCGATCGGGCGGCGGTTACGTCGAGTACCTGTGGCGCAAGCCCTCCAGCAGCCTGCTGGCGCCCAAGCTGGGCTATGTCGTCATGGTGCCCGAGTGGGAGTGGATGCTGGGCACGGGGCTGTACCTGGACGGCATCGAGGCGACGATGGACGAGCTGGAGCATGGCGCGCGGCAGAACATCACCACCACCATGCTGTGGGTGGGTGCGGTGGCGGTGTTCGGCGTCGCACTCATCAGCGCCGGCGCGCTGGTGCTCAACCTCAGCGAGCACCGCAGCGCGGAGGCCAAGCTGCGGGCGCTGGCGCGCCAGGTGGTGCAGAGCCAGGAGGACGAGCGTGCGCGGCTGGCGCGTGAGCTGCACGACGGCGTCAGCCAGTCGCTGGTGGCCACCAAGCTGCTCATCGAGTCGGCCCAGCAGGAGCCCGCGGGTGCGGCACGACTGCAGGAGCTGGCGCTGCAACGCCTGAACAGCACCTTGGCCGAGGTGCGGCATCTGTCGCACGCGCTGCGGCCCGCGCTGCTGGACACGCTGGGCCTGCCCGCCGCGCTGCAGCACCTGACCGGCGAGTTCGATGCCGCTGGCGGCACGCACTTCGCCGCCACCATCGACGGCGAGGAGGTGGGCCTGCCCGAGGCGGTCAACACGGCGCTGTTCCGCATCGCGCAGGAGGCGCTCAACAACGCTGCTCGCCATGCGCAGGCGACGACGGTCACCGTCACGCTGCGCTTTCTGGCCGACGGCGGGCTCAGCCTGGAGGTGGTGGACGACGGCCGCGGCTTTGATGCCGATGCCGCCCAGGCCGTCGCCGACCGAGGCCTGGGCCTGCGCAGCATGCGTGAACGTGCCGATGCGCTGGGCGCGCGGCTGAGCCTGATGACCTCACCGGGCATCGGCGCGCGGCTCACGGTCAAACTGTCGGCCGCAACCCTCGCCCGCGCCGCCGCATGACGACCACGCCCGTTCGTATCCTGATCGTCGACGACCACCCGATGGTGCGCGAGGGGCTGGTTGCGCGGCTGGCGGCCGTGCCGCGTTTCGAGGTGGTGGGCGAGGCGGGTGACCGTGTCAGCGCGATGGATTTGCTCGCGCAGCGTGCGCCCGACGTGGTGTTGATGGACGTCGGGCTGAAAGATGCCAACGGCATCGTGCTCGGCGCCGACATGCTGGCCGCGCAGCCGGCCATCAAGCTGCTGATGTTCAGCATGTACGACAACCCCGAGTACGTGCAGCGGGCGCTGCAGGCGGGCGCGCGTGGCTATGTGCTGAAGGACGCGCCGGCGACCGAGATCGTGTCGGCCATCGACGCGGTGGCGGCCGGCGGGACTTTTCTCAGTGCCGCCGTCTCGGGGCGCTTGTTCCGCGGCCAGGCGCCCAAGCCGGTGCTGACACCACGCGAGAGCGAGATTCTGAGCAAGCTCGGGCAGGGCGCTTCCAGCAAGCAGATCGCCCGCGAGCTGGGCCTGTCGGTGCGCACCGTCGAAGCCCATCGCCAGAGCATCAAGCGCAAGCTCGAACTGGAGGGGCAGGCGGAACTGATCCGTTATGCCGTGGAGCATGCGCGCGAGGCGAATCCGCGCTGAGTCGAAGCTGTCTCTCCGCGTGTCGCGAGTCATTTCACTCGGTGCTGCGGTACTTGCCCGCCCCATGGTGGCATGCTAGAAGCCAGGGCTTTTTGAGGCTCGCGCACGCTGCGACGGTGTGCCGGGCCCGTCACTCCTCACTAGATTGGACGTTGGATGAGCGTCACTCCCGCGCGGCCCACCCGAGGCAAGCGCTCCGGCACCCAGGTTTCTTCCAGCCCCTCGAGCGACGGCGGCGCGCCGTCGGCGGATCTCACTGATGTGCGTGCGCGCCAGGTGCTGGCGGCCATGCTCGCGTTTCGCGACGGTGATTTCGCCGTGCGCCTGCCCAGCGACTGGGAGGGCGTGGAGGGGCAGATCGCCGCCGCCTTCAACCAGATCACGGCGCAGGAGGCCCGCATTGCCGATGAGGTCGCGCGGCTGTCGGCGACGGTCGGCAGGGAGGGGCGGCTGAAGCACCGCATGTCGCTGCCGGGTTCGCAAGGGAGCTGGGCGCTCAAGGTAGAGTCGATCAACACGCTGCTGGACGACCTCGTCCGCCCGACGGCCGAGATCGCGCGCACCATCGGCGCGGTGGCCAAGGGGGACCTGGGCCAGGCCATGGAGCTGGAGGTGGACGGCCGCGAGCTCAAGGGCGAGTTCCTGCGCTCGGCGCGGCTGGTCAACACGATGATCGAGCAGCTGTCGGTGTTCACGTCCGAGGTGACGCGCGTGGCGCGCGAGGTGGGCACCGAGGGCAAGCTGGGTGGCCAGGCCCAGGTGAAGGGCGTGTCGGGCGTGTGGCGCGAGCTGACCGAGTCGGTCAACCAGATGGCCGGCAACCTGACGGCCCAGGTGCGCAACATCGCCGACGTGACCATCGCCGTGGCCAATGGTGACCTATCCAAGAAGATCACGGTGGACGTGCGCGGCGAGATTCTGCAGCTGAAGGAAGCCACCAACACGATGGTGGATCAACTGCGATCGTTCGCGTCGGAAGTGACGCGCGTGGCGCGCGAGGTGGGCACCGACGGCCGGCTGGGCGGCCAGGCCGTGGTGCCGGGCGTGGCCGGCACGTGGAAAGACCTGACCGACTCCGTCAATGCGATGGCCACCAACCTGACGGCCCAGGTGCGCAACATCGCAACCGTGACGACGGCCGTCGCGCGCGGTGACCTGAGCCGCAAGATCACGGTGGATGTGAAGGGCGAAATCCTGGAGCTGAAGGAAACCATCAACACCATGGTGGACCAGCTCAACAGCTTCTCGTCCGAGGTGACGCGCGTGGCGCGCGAGGTGGGCACCGAGGGCAAGCTGGGCGGCCAGGCCCAGGTGCCGGGCGTGGCGGGCACGTGGAAGGACCTGACCGACAACGTCAACTCCATGGCCAGCAACCTGACGGGCCAGGTGCGCAACATCGCCGAGGTGGCCACCGCCGTGGCCAGCGGCGACCTGTCCAAGAAGATCACCGTGGAGGTCAAGGGCGAGATCCTGGCGCTGAAGAACACCATGAACACGATGGTGGACCAGCTCAACGGCTTTGCCGGCGAGGTCAGCCGTGTGGCGCGCGAGGTCGGCACCGACGGCAAGCTCGGCGGCCAGGCCCAGGTGCCGGGCGTGGCGGGCACGTGGAAGGACCTGACCGACAACGTGAACTTCATGGCCTCCAACCTGACGGGCCAGGTGCGCAACATCGCGGAGGTGACGACGGCGGTGGCCAACGGCGACCTGTCCAAGAAGATCACCGTGGACGTGCGCGGCGAGATGCTGGAGCTGAAGAACACCATCAACACGATGCTGGACCAGCTCAACGGCTTCGCGTCGGAGGTCACGCGTGTGGCCCGTGAGGTGGGCACCGAGGGCAAGCTGGGCGGTCAGGCGCAGGGCCGCGGCGTGGCCGGAACGTGGAAGGACCTGACCGACAACGTGAACTCCATGGCCAGCAACCTGACCGGTCAGGTGCGCAACATCGCCGAGGTGGCCACCGCCGTGGCCAGCGGCGACCTGTCCAAGAAGATCACGGTTGAGGTCAAGGGCGAGATCCTGGCGCTGAAGAACACCATGAACACGATGGTGGACCAGCTCAACGGCTTTGCCGGCGAGGTCAGCCGCGTGGCGCGCGAGGTGGGCACCGACGGCAAGCTCGGCGGCCAGGCGGAGGTGCCGGGCGTTGCCGGCACGTGGAAGGACCTGACCGACAACGTCAACTCCATGGCCAGCAACCTGACGGGCCAGGTGCGCAACATCGCCGACGTGGCGACCGCCGTGGCCAACGGCGACCTGTCCAAAAAGATCACGGTCGACGTGAAGGGCGAGATCCTCGAGCTGAAGAACACGCTCAACACCATGGTGGACCAGCTCAACGGCTTTGCCTCCGAGGTGAGCCGCGTGGCGCGCGAGGTGGGCACGGACGGCAAGCTCGGCGGCCAGGCCCAGGTGCCAGGCGTGGCCGGCACGTGGAAGGACCTGACCGACAACGTGAACTTCATGGCCTCCAACCTGACGGGCCAGGTGCGCAACATCGCGGAGGTGACGACGGCGGTGGCCAACGGCGACCTGTCCAAGAAAATCACGGTGGACGTGCGTGGCGAGATCCTGGAGCTGAAGAACACCATCAACACCATGGTGGACCAGCTCAACGGCTTCGCGTCGGAGGTCACACGCGTGGCGCGCGAGGTGGGCACCGACGGCAAGCTGGGTGGCCAGGCCGTGGTTCCCGGCGTGGCCGGCACATGGAAAGACCTGACCGATAACGTGAACTCCATGGCCAGCAACCTGACCGGCCAGGTGCGCAACATCGCCGACGTGGCCACGGCCATTGCGCGCGGCGACCTCAGCCGCAAGATCACGGTGGACGTGCAGGGCGAGATCCTGCAGCTCAAGGAAACCATGAACACCATGGTCGAGCAGCTGGGTGCGTTCGCGTCGGAGGTGAGCCGCGTGGCGCGCGAGGTGGGCACCGAGGGCAAGCTCGGCGGCCAGGCGCGCGTGCTGGGCGTGGCCGGTACATGGAAGGACCTGACCGACAACGTCAACTCCATGGCCAGCAACCTGACCGGCCAGGTGCGCAACATCGCCGAGGTGACCATCGCCGTGGCCAACGGTGACCTGTCCAAGAAGATCACGGTGGACGTGCGCGGCGAGATCCTGCAGCTCAAGGAAACCATCAACACCATGGTGGAGCAGCTGCGCTCGTTCGCCTCCGAAGTGACGCGCGTGGCGCGCGAGGTGGGCACCGAAGGGCGCCTGGGCGTGCAGGCCGTGGTGCCCGGCGTGGGCGGCACGTGGAAGGACCTGACCGACTCGGTCAACACCATGGGTGCCAACCTGACGGCGCAGGTGCGCAACATCGCCGAGGTGACGACCGCCGTGGCCCGCGGCGACCTGAACCGCAAGATCACGGTGGACGTGAAGGGCGAGATCCTGGAGCTGAAGAACACCATCAACACCATGGTCGACCAGCTCAACGCCTTTGCCGGCGAGGTCACGCGGGTGGCCCGCGAGGTGGGCACGGAGGGCAAGCTGGGCGGCCAGGCCCAGGTGGCCGGCGTGGGCGGCACGTGGAAGGACTTGACCGACAACGTCAACTTCATGGCCTCCAACCTGACGGAGCAGGTGCGCGGCATCGTGAAGGTGGTGACGGCCGTGGCCAACGGCAACCTGACGCAGCGCCTGACGGTGCAGGCCAAGGGCGAGGTGGCGGCACTGGCCGACACCATCAACAACATGACCGGCACGCTGGCGACGTTCGCCGAGCAGGTCACCAACGTCGCGCGCGAGGTGGGCGTGGATGGCCGGCTGGGCGGGCAGGCCCAGGTGCCGGGCGCGGCCGGCACGTGGAAAGACCTGACGGGCAACGTGAACCTGCTCGCCGCCAACCTGACGACGCAGGTGCGCGCCATCGCCGAGGTGGCGACCGCCGTGACCAAGGGCGACCTGACGCGCGCCATCCAGGTGGAGGCCAAGGGCGAGGTGTCCGAGCTCAAGGACAACATCAACACGATGATCTCCAACCTGCGCGAGACCACCGCGCGCAACCGCGAGCAGGACTGGCTCAAGACCAACGTCGCCCGCTTCAGCGCCATGCTGCAAGGCCAGCGCGACCTGGCCACGGTCAGCCGCATGCTGCTGGCCGAGCTGGCGCCGCTGGTGCAGATCCACCAGGGCACGATCTACCACCTGGCCGGCGCGCAAGGCGACGACACGCCGCGCCTGCGCCTGCTGGCCAGCTACGCACAGTCCGACAGCGTGAAGCTCACGTCCAGCATCGCGCTGGGCGAGGGGCTGGTGGGCCAGTGCGCGCTGGACAAGCGCAGCACGCTGCTGGCGGACATCGCGTCTGACTTCGTGGCCATCTCGTCCAGCCTGGGCCGCACGCACCGCGTCAGCGTCATCGTGCTGCCCGTGCTGTTCGAGGGGCAGACCAAGGCCGTCATCGAACTGGCCACGCTGCAGCCTTTCAGCAGCGGCTCGCTGGCCTTCCTGGAACTGCTGACGCAGAGCATCGGCGCGGTGTTCAACACCATCGAGGCGACCATGCGCACCGAGGCGCTGCTGGCGCAGTCGCAGCAACTGACCGTGGAACTGCAGTCGCGCCAGAGCGAGCTGCAGGAGACCAACGAGCAGCTCGGCACCAAGGCGCGCTTGCTCGCCGAGCAGAACGCCGAAGTGGAGCGCAAGAACGCCGAGGTGGAGCAGGCGCGCCACGCGCTGGAAGACCAGGCCGCCGAACTGGCGCTGACGTCCAAGTACAAGAGCGAGTTCCTCGCCAACATGAGCCATGAGCTGCGCACGCCGCTGAACTCCATCCTGATCCTGAGCCAGCAGCTGGCCGGCAACAGCGACGGCAACCTGTCGCCCAAGCAGGTCGAGTTCTCGCGCAACATCAATTCGTCGGGCTCCGACCTGCTGCACCTCATCAACGACATCCTGGACCTGTCCAAGATCGAGTCCGGCACGGTCACGGTGGAGATTGAGGAGATCTCGTTCGCCTCGCTGCGTGACAGCATCGACCGCAACTTCCGCCACGTGGCCGAGGCCAAGAGCCTGCCGATGCGGCTGCTGTTCGCCGACGACCTGCCGCGCAGCATGGAGAGCGATGCCAAACGGCTGCAGCAGATCCTGAAGAACCTGCTGTCCAACGCGGTGAAGTTCACGTCACAGGGGCATGTGGAGCTGCGCGTGAGCCTCGCCCGCGATGGCTGGAGCCCCGAGCACCCGGTGCTTTCCAAGGCCCCGCTGGTGCTGGCGTTCGCCGTGGAGGACACCGGCATCGGCGTCGCGCCCGAGAAGCAGCGGCTGATCTTCGAGGCCTTCCAGCAGGCCGATGCCGGCACCTCGCGCAAGTACGGCGGCACGGGCCTGGGCCTGGCCATCAGCCGCGAGCTGGCCGCGCTGCTGGGCGGCGAAATCCGCCTGGCCAGCCAGCCGGGGCAGGGCAGCACGTTCACGCTCTACCTGCCGCTGCATTTCAGCGGTGCCGATGGCGCCCGGCCGCCATTGCCAGAGGCGGGCCGCTTGCCGCTGCCGCCGGTGGCGCCGCTGCGCAGCAGCCTGCCGCTGGTGCGCGAGACGCAGGTGGCCGACGACCGCGACAACATCGTCGATGGCGAGTCGGTGCTGCTGATCATCGAGGACGACCCGCACTACGCGCGCATCGTGCTGGGCCTGGCGCGCGACCGCGGTTTCAAGGGCCTGGTCGCGCTGAAGGGCGGCCACGGGCTGGAACTGGCGCGGCGCTTCAAGCCCACCGCCGTGTCGCTGGACATCTTCCTGCCCGACATGCTGGGCTGGACGGTGCTGAACCAGCTGAAGCTGGACCCCGAGACGCGCCACATCCCCGTGCAGATCTTCAGCGTCGCCGAGGAGGACCGCAACCACGGGCTCGCGCACGGCGCGTTCTCGTACGAGCTGAAGTCGTCGACCAGCGAGGGCATGGAGGCGGCGCTGGACCGCATCCGTGACTTCACGGTGCCGCGCACGCGCCGGCTGCTCGTCATCGAGGACGACGACATCGAGCGCCAGGCCATCGTCGAGCTGCTCGGGCACGGCGACATCGAACTGTGCGCCGTGGGCAGCGGTGCCGAGGCCCTGCAGGCGCTGCGCGGCCAGGCCTTCGACTGCATCGTGCTGGACCTGCGCCTGCCGGACATGAGCGGCTTCGAGCTGCTGGAGCGGCTGCACGCCGAGCCGGCGCTGGCCGACGTGCCCGTGGTGGTGTTCACCGGGAAGGACTTGTCCTACAACGAACAGCGGCAGCTGCGTACGCTGGCCAAGAGCGTGGTGCTCAAAGATGTGCAGAGCCCCGAGCGGTTGCTCGACGAGACGGCGCTGTTCCTGCACCGGGTCGTCAGCGAGCTGCCGCCGGACAAGCAGGACATGCTGCGCCGGCTGCACGGCGCCTCCGAGATGCTGCGCGGGCGCCGCGTGCTGGTGGTGGACGACGACGCGCGCAACATCTTCGCGTTGACGACCCTGCTCGAGAACGAGGACATGGACGTGCTGACCGCCACCAGCGGCCGCGCGGCCATCGACATCATCAAGGACACACCGGACCTGGATCTCGTGCTGATGGACATCATGATGCCCGACATGGACGGCTACGAGACCATGCGGGAGATCCGCTCACACGCCGAGTTCCGCAACCTGCCCATCCTGGCGCTGACGGCCAAGGCGATGAAGGGTGACCGCGAGAAGTGCCTGGAGGCCGGTGCCAGCGACTACATCTCCAAGCCGGTCAACACGGCGCAATTGCTGTCGCTGATGCGTGTGTGGTTGTACCGATGAGACCCCTCGCCCAGCTTCGCGTCGCTGTACGCGAGCGAATCCGGTCGGTCCCCCGAGGGGACGACGATGCTTGCGGCGTCGAGCCGCAAGCACATCGTCGGCCCGGGCCGGCTTGGGAGCGGCCCGGCGCTCGGCCCGCCATGGAAACCTGCTGATATGTCGTCGATGAGCCCTGCCGAGCTGACCAACATCCTCATCGTCGACGACGAACCCGCCAACCTGCTGGTGCTCGAGACCGTGCTGAACGATCCGGGCTACCGCCTGGTGCGGGCGCAGTCGGCCGACCAGGCGCTGCTCGCTCTGATGGCGCAGGAGTTCGCCGTGCTCGTGCTGGACATCCAGCTGCCGGACATGAACGGCATCGAGCTCGCGCAGATGATCAAGCAGCGCAAGAAGACGGCGCATCTGCCCATCATCTTCCTGACGGCTTATTTCGACGAAGACCAGCACCGCCTGCAGGGCTATGGCACCGGCGCGGTGGACTATCTGCACAAGCCGGTCAATGCCGATGTGCTGCGCTCCAAGGTGGCGGTGTTCGCCGAGCTGGACCGCAAGACGCGGGCCTTGCAGCGCGCCAACCTTGCGCTGCGTGCCGAGGTGGAGGAACGCAGCCGTGCGGAGGAGCGGCTGCGCGAGCTCAACGAGACGCTGGAACGCCGGGTGGTGGAACGCACCGAGGCGCTCGTGAAAGCCGACCGCCGGCTGCAGGCCATGATGAGCAGCATCACGGACGGCCTGCTGCTCGTGGAGCGGGACGGCCGCATCGGCTACGTCAACGAACAGGGCGCGCGGCTGCTGGGGCGGCGCGCCGATGAGCTGACGGGGCTGCGCAGCGCGGAGGTGTTCGGTGGCAGCGAGTTCGCGGCCGGGTTCGGGCGGGCGTGGTCGGGCGGCCAGGCCGTGTCCTTCGAGGCCCGCGCGGCGGGCGGCGAGCGCTGGCTGCAGTGCCACTGCCATCCGTCGCAGGACGGCTTGTCGGTGTACTTTCACGACATCACGGACCGGCGCGAGCTGCAACTGCACCGCGAGCAGCTGCTGGCTGCCGAGCAGGCCGCGCGCGGCGCAGCCGACCACGCGGCGCGGGCGAAGGAGGAGTTGCTCGCCGCCATCAGTCACGAGCTGCGCACGCCGTTGGCGGCCATCGTCGGCTGGGTGAACGTGCTGTCGCACCCGGGTGTGGCGCCGTCCATGCTGCAGCGAGGCATGCAGGCCATTGCGCGCAACGCGCAGGCGCAGTCGGTGCTGGTGGACGACTTGCTGGAGATGAGCCGCATCGTGGCGGGCAAGCAGCTGATGAATGTCAGCCGACTGGACCTCAACGGCATCGTGGCCGGCGCTGCCGACAACGCGCGCCCCATCGCGGAGTCGCGCCAGCTGGGCATCGTGGTGCAGCTCGCGCCGCAGCCGGTCGAGGTCTACGCGGACGAAGGGCGGCTCACGCAGGTCGCCATGAACCTGCTGACCAATGCGATGAAGTTCACGCCAGCAGGCGGGCGCGTCATCGTCGAGACGGTGGTCGAGCCCCAGGGGGTGGAGCTGCGCATCAGCGACACGGGCCAGGGCATCGCCGCCGAGTTCCTGCCCCGGCTATTCGACCGTTTCAGCCAGGCCGACGGTGCCGCCACCAGCGTGCATGGCGGGCTGGGACTGGGGCTGTCCATCGTGAAGAACCTGGTGGAGCTGCATGGTGGCCGCGTCAGCGCCCACAGCGACGGCTTGAACCGCGGCGCCACGTTCACCGTGCGGTTGCCGCGTGCGGCGCAGTCGCCGCTGGCGGCGAGCCTGGACGATGCGGCCGCACAGGCGACGGGCGGCGAGCCGGGCATTGCGGGCTTGCGCGTGCTGCTGGTCGATGACCACCGGGACCTGCTGGAGGTGCATGCCCGCTTGCTGACCGAGCGCGGCGCCGAGGTCGTGTCCGCCGAGTCGGGCGAGGCCGCATTGGCGGTGCTGCGCGAGCAGCGCTTCGACGTGATGCTCAGTGACCTGGGCATGCCGGGCATGGGCGGCTACGAGCTGATCCAGCAGGTGCGCAGCGGGCTGCAGATCGGCGCCGACGAGATGGGCGCCGCTGCGGTGACGGCCTATGTGCGCGAAGCCGACCGCGAAGCGGCGCTGAAGGCCGGCTTCCAGCGCTGCCTGCACAAGGGCGCCTCGCCGCGCCTGCTGGCGCGCACCGTGGCGGAACTGGCGCCGCCGCGGCCGTCGGTGCAGCCCGAGCCGCAGTCGCCGCTGCGGGCCTTGTTCGTCGAGGACAACATGGACCTGCGCGAGCAGATCGCCTGGCTGCTGGAGGAGCAGGGGCTGACGCTGACGACCTGCGAGACGGCGGAGGCCGCGCTGGCCGCCTATGCGCCGGGGCGCTTCGACCTGGTCATCACCGATGTGAGCCTGCCGGCGATGTCCGGCGTGGAGCTGGCCCGGGCCATCCTGGCGCAGGCGCCCGACGAATGGCTGGTGTTCTCGTCCGGCTACGTGATGGGCGATCTGGCTGGCTTTGGCTGCAATGTCAGGGCCTTGCTCAAGCCGTTCGAGCTGAGCACGCTCGAGCGGCTGGTCGAGGACGTGCGCGCCGCGCGCCGACCCGGCTGAGGCGGCTGGCGTCGGCGGCTGGCGGCCGGAGCCAGCCGCCGGTCAACCGCTCAGCGGCCGCGGTAGGGGCCGCCGTCGCGGCCGTCGCGCCAGCCGTCGTCGCGATAGCGGTAGTCACGGTGACCGTGGTGGCTGTGGTGATGGTCCCAGCGTCGCGTTTCGTAGATGACGGGCGGCGGGGGCGGTGCGTAGTACACGTCGCGCACGACATAACGCGGCGCGGGCACGTAGACGGGCGGCGGCGGGGGCGGCGCGTAATACACCGGCGCCGGTTCGACGTAATAGCCGGGGCCGTTGGAAACCACCACGCCAGCCGGCGGCAGGTTGATGCCGATGGACCAGCGCGTCTCCGCATGCGCTGCCGTGGCGGCGAGCAGGGCGACGCCGGCAGTCAGACCAGCAAGGACGGAACGGATCATGGTGGATCTCCTTCAGAAGCGTGCCCGATGCGGGCCGTGCATCAAGAACGCCAGCCGGGCGGATTCGTTGACTACCGCCGCGCCGCAGACGTAAGCGGGTGTGAAGCGATCGATGGGCGGCGGTGCCGGGTTTGCCCTTAAGTGGTGCTGCGGGCCTGGGTCGCGCGTCTTGACCGATGCCGAGGCGGTGTCGGTTGCCGAAACTGGCTGCACGGTAGCGCCGCCCGAATCGTCGACGTGCGCGCCGCAACGGAGACAAGCTCATCATGAATCTGCGCCGCCACCTCGCGTGGGCGGGCGTTGCGATCCTGGGCGCTGCATCCCTCGCCACCGTGGCCCTGAGCCGTGGCGAGACGATCAGCGCGCTGTGGGTCGTGGCCGCCGCCATCTGCACCTACCTCATCGCCTACCGCTACTACAGCCTGTTCATCGCCGACAAGGTGCTGGGCCTGGACGCCAAGCGCCAGACGCCGGCCTGGAAGTACAACGACGGCCTGGACTACGTGCCCACCAACAAGCACGTGCTGTATGGCCACCATTTCGCGGCCATCGCCGGCGCCGGCCCGCTGGTGGGCCCGGTGCTCGCGGCGCAGATGGGCTATCTGCCCGGGCTGCTGTGGATCCTGGCCGGCGTCGTGTTTGCCGGTGCGGTGCAGGACTTCATCGTGCTGTTCATCTCCACGCGCCGTGACGGCCGCTCGCTGGGCGACCTCGTCAAGCAGGAGATGGGCACGGTCCCCGGTCTGATCGCGCTGTTCGGCGCGTTCATGATCATGATCATCATCCTGGCGGTGCTGGCCCTCATCGTCGTGAAGGCGCTGGCCGATTCGCCGTGGGGCCTGTTCACAGTGGCGGCGACGATTCCGGTGGCGCTGTTCATGGGTGTGTACCTGCGCTTCCTGCGGCCCGGTCGCATCGGCGAGGTGTCCATCATCGGCTTCGCGCTGCTGATGGCGGCCATCTTCGGTGGCCAGTGGGTCAGCGAGCACCCGACGCTCTCGCACGCCTTCACGTTCACGCCGGTGCAGCTGGTGTGGGCGCTGATCGGCTACGGTTTCGTCGCGGCCTGCATCCCCGTGTGGCTGTTGCTGGCACCGCGCGACTACCTCAGCACCTTTCTGAAGATCGGCACCATCGTCGCGCTGGCGATCGGCATCGTCATCGTGGCGCCGCCGCTGAAGATGCCCGCACTCACGCAGTTCGCGGCCGGCGGCGGCCCGGTCTGGGCGGGCAATCTGTTCCCCTTCCTGTTCATCACGATCGCCTGCGGTGCGGTGTCGGGCTTTCACGCGCTGATCTCGTCGGGCACCACGCCCAAGCTGCTGGAGAACGAGCGGCATGCCCGCTACATCGGCTACGGCGGCATGCTGGCCGAGAGCTTTGTCGCCGTCATGGCGCTGGTGGCGGCGTCGTGCATCGAGCCGGGCGTCTACTTCGCGATGAACAGCCCGGCCGCCGTCGTCGGCAAGGATGCCGCCACGGTCGCGCAGACGCTGTCGACCTGGGGCTTCGTCATCACGCCCGACATGCTGACGCAGGCGGCCGCCGACGTCGGCGAGAAGACCATCCTGGCCCGCGCCGGTGGTGCACCGACGCTGGCCGTGGGCATGGCCGAGATCCTGCACCAGGTCATCGGCGGCAAGGCGATGATGGCCTTCTGGTATCACTTCGCCATCCTGTTCGAGGCGTTGTTCATCCTGACGGCCGTGGACGCCGGCACGCGCGCCGGCCGCTTCATGCTGCAGGACCTGCTGGGCAGCTTCGTGCCGTCGCTCAAGCGCACGGAGTCGTGGGTGGCGAACCTGCTGGCCACGGGCCTGTGCGTCGCGGCCTGGGGTTATTTCCTCTACCAAGGCGTCGTCGACCCGCTGGGCGGCATCAACACGCTGTGGCCGCTGTTCGGCATCGCCAACCAGATGCTGGCTGCCGTGGCGCTGCTGCTGGGCACGGTCGTCATCTTCAAGATGAAGAAGGACCGCTATGCCTGGGTCACGGCCGTGCCGGCGGCCTGGCTGCTGTGCTGCACGATGACGGCTGGCTGGCTGAAGATCTTCTCGGCCGACCCCAAGCTGGGCTTCCTGGCCCACGCCGACAAGTACGCGGCGGCGATTGCCGAAGGCAAGGTTCTGGCCCCGGCCAAGACGCTGGATGCGATGTCGCGGGTCGTCTTCAACGACCGGCTGGACGCCGCGTTGTGTGCGCTGTTCATGGGCGTGGTGCTGAGCGTGCTGGTCTACAGCGTCAAGGCCATCCTGGCCGCGCGGCGCAGCGGCCGGGTCACGGCGCAGGAGACGGCCTTCGTGCCGCTGCCTGCGGCCCAGCATGCTTGACCGCGCCGACATCGTCCGCGCCGGGCGGTATCTGACGCAGAGCCTGCGCCTGATGGTGGGGGTGCCCGACTACGGCAGCTACCTGGCCCACCACCAGGCCACGCACCCGGAGCGCCCGGCCATGAGCTACGAGGAGTTCTTCCGCGAGCGCCAGGCGGCGCGCTACGCCTCGCGCACCGGCAAGTGCTGCTGACTGGGTAGGGCGGCCCGGCGGTGGTGATACAAGTCCGGCCCATGCCGGACCTCCACGACACCACCCTCCCGCAAGGTTTTCGCCTGCATCCTCGGTTGCTGTCACCACGGCGGCGTGAGGCGCTGTTGGCCGAACTGGCCTCGCTGCCGCCGGGCACTGCCGGGCAGCGTGACCTGCTGGAGCAGGGGTGGTGCCGGCGACTGGCGGGCGTTCTGCTCGCAATGCCGCTGCTGCGGGATGTGCTGCCTGCCGATGCTGTGGCGGTGCAGTGCACGCTGTTTGAAAAGTCGCCCGACCGCAACTGGCTGGTGGCGCTGCATCAAGATCTGGCCCTGCCGGTCGCCGCCCGCGTGGACCACCCGCAGCTGACGGGCTGGTCGGTCAAGGCTGGTCGGCCGTTCGTGCTGGCGCCAGCGTCAATACTTTCCCAAATGGTCGCCTTGCGATTGCATCTTGACGATGCACGGCAGGTCGACGGCGGCCTGCGCTTCGTGCCCGGATCTCAGACGGGTGGTGTGCTGGACGACACCGCGGCGCGGCAGTGGCGGGACCGGGTGGGTGAGGTGCCGGTGGAGGCGGTCGCCGGAGACGGCTTGTTGATGCGTCCGCTGACGCTGCACGCATCCTCCAAGGCGTCGGCACAGGGGCGGCGGCGCGTGTTGCACCTGCTGTTCGGGCCGCGGGAGCTGCCTTGGGGGCTGCGTTGGTCGCCGTCAGCCGTTGGCCGGCGGGCAGCGTTTCAGGCGGCGGCCTGCGCTGGCAGCTCCACCCGCGCAGCGGCGCGGGTGACCTGACGCATCGCGATCTCGAAGCTGAAGCTGGAGCCGACGCCTGGCTGGCTTTCCACGCTGACAGTGCCGCCCATCAGGCCGACGAGGCGTTGCACGATGGTCAGCCCCAGGCCGGTGCCGCCATAGCGGCGCGTGATGCTGCCGTCGGCCTGCGTGAACGGGTCGAAGATCTGCTCGATCTGCTCGTTCGTCATGCCGATGCCCGTGTCGGTGACGGCGATGCGCAGGCGTTGCGTGTCCGCGGTGTCGTCCAGGTGCGGATCGGCACGAGCGATCTCCAGGCGCACCTCGCCGCGTTCGGTGAACTTCAGCGCGTTGCCGATCAGGTTGATCAGCACCTGGCGCAACCGCAGAGCGTCGCCCACCAGCTCGGCCGGCACGCCAGGCTGCACGAGGGCGTGCAGCTGGATGCCTTTGTCGTGCGCCTGTTGCAGCAGGGGTTGCAACGACTCGCGCAGGCAGTCGTGCAGCGGGAAGGGCTGCTCGTCCATGACGATACGGCCGGCCTCGATCTTGGCCACGTCCAGCAGGTCGTTGATGATGGTCATCAAGCCCTTGGCGGACTGATGCGCCATGCTGATGAAGCGGCGCTGGCGCTCGGTCAGCTCCGTCTGCAGCACCAGCTCCGTCAGGCCCAGCACGCCGTTCATCGGCGTGCGGATCTCGTGGCTCATGTTGGCCAGGAACGAGCTCTTGGCCTGGCTCGCCGCCTCCGCCGCTTCGCGCGCGGCGACCAGTTCGGCCTGGCTGGCCTTCAGGTCCGCGATGTCGCGAGCGTTCAACAGCAGCACGGTGTCGCCGGTCACCGGGTCCCGCATGGGGCGCACATCCAGCGCATGCCAGCAGGGGCCGGTCACGGTCTGCAACTCCACGTCCTGCCGGCAGGCCTCGCCGCGTTGCACGCGGGCCAGCACGCTGGCGGCATCGTGCCAGTGCGTGAACAGCCGGCTGAACTCGGTGCCGCCGGGCGGCGGCAGGGTGTCGCCAAAGGTCAGCGCGGAGGCCGGGTTACGCATGAGCAGTTCGCCCCGTTCCAGCGTGAACACGGCGATGCGCGCGGACGTGTACTGCAGCACCTCGACGCCGCGCAGCATGGACAGGTCGGCGCCGCCGCCGAGGGAGTCTGCCGCGAACAGCATGACCTGGCGCCGGTCGGGTGTGCGCATGCCGCGCGACACCAGCATCACGGTGGTGGGTTCACCCTTGGGGTAGAGCGTCCACAGCTCGCGGACGATCTTGCCCTGGGCGTGGTCGGCCGCCGTCACGGCCAGTCGCTCCTGCACGGCGTGGCCGTGCTCGGAGAAGTCGCGCGAGAGGAACTCCTCCGCGCTGTCGGCATGCCAGAAGCGCAACGCTGCGGCGTTGGCCCACAGGTTGCGTCGATGCTCGGGGTCGAAGACCCACAGAGGAACGTCGAGCCAGTCGTAATGGCTCAGGCTGGCGAAGTCGAGAAGCATGGCGTGTCGCAAGGCGCGCGATTGTCACCGTTCGACACACTTTGGCGCGTGAAAAATTACACGCGCTGTTGCCTCTTCAAGATCGCCGGGCGCGGCGGAGTTCGTCGACGACCAGCAGCACCGCGCCGAGCGTGATGGCGCTGTCCGCGACGTTGAATGCCGGGAAGTACCAGCCGGCGGCGTGGACCTGGATGAAGTCCACGACGTAGCCGTACATCGCGCGGTCGATGACGTTGCCGATGGCGCCGCCCAGGATCAGGGTTAGTGCCCAGGCGAAGGCCTTCTGATGGCCCTGGCGGCGCAGCATCCAGATGATGAAGATCGCCGCCGCGATGCCCAGCCCCAGGAAGAACCAGCGCTGCCAGCCCGATGCGCCGTGCAGGAAGCTGAACGCCGCGCCGTAGTTGTGCGCGCGGACGATGTCGAAGAAGTCGGTGATGTGCCGCACATCGCCGAGCTGGAACGCGCCCACGATGAGGAATTTGGTGAACTGGTCGATCGCCACGATGACGGCGGCGATCAGCAGCCAGCGCATGAGGCGGGGCGAGGCGGAGGAGGGCGAAGGCATGGCTTTGCTTGATTCAGGCGACGGTGCGGGTTTCACCCGAACCATGCAGGTTGCTGTCGCAGCGGCCGCACAACGTGGGGTGGGCCGGGTTGCTGCCGACGTCGGCGCGGTAGTGCCAGCAACGCTCGCACTTGGCGTGGCTGCTGGGCGTCACGGTGACGCCGAACTGCGGCGCCGAAACCAGGCTGACAGCCGACGTGATGAAGACGAAGCGCAGGTCGTCGCCGAGGCTGGCGAGCAGGGCTTGATCCTGCTCGTTGACCTGCAGCACCAGTTCGGCCTGCAGCGAGGCGCCGACCGCGCCGGTGGTGCGCACCGCCTCGATGGCCTTGTTGACCTCGTCGCGGATTTCGTGGATGCGGCTCCACTTGGCCAGCAGGTTGGCGTCTGAGGCGCCGAAGTCCCAGAAGGTCTCGGTGAAGATGGTCTCGCCCTTGGCGAAGATTTGCCACGCCTCCTCGGCCGTGAAGCTGAGGAAGGGCGCCATCCAGCGCAGCATCGCGTGCGTGATCTGCCACAGCGCCGTCTGCGCGGAGCGGCGGGCCAGCGACTTCGGCGCCGTCGTGTAGAGGCGGTCCTTCAGCACGTCCAGGTAGAACGCGCCGAGGTCTTCGGAGCAGTAGACCTGCAGCTTGGCGACGACCGGGTGGAACTCGTAGCGATCGAAGTGGCCGAGGATGTCCGTCTGCAGCTCGGCGGCGCGGGCCAGCGCGTAGCGGTCCACCTCCAGCAGGTCTTCGGGCTTCACCGCATCGACGGCCGGATCGAAGTCACTGACGTTGGCGAGCAGGAAGCGCAGCGTGTTGCGGATGCGGCGGTAGCCGTCGACGACGCGGTCCAGGATCTTCTTGTCGCCGGCGATGTCGCCCGAGTAGTCGGACGCGGCCACCCACAGCCGGATGATCTCGGCGCCGAGCTTCTCGCTGACTTCCTGCGGCTGGATGCCGTTGTTGAGCGACTTGCTCATCTTGCGGCCCTGGCTGTCCACGGTGAAACCGTGGGTCAGCAGGCCGCGGTAGGGCGCGCGGCCCTGCAGCGCGCAGCTCAAGAGCAGCGAGCTGTGGAACCAGCCGCGATGCTGGTCGTGGCCTTCCAGGTAGAGGTCGGCCTCGGGGCCGCTCTCATGCGCCGCACCGGCATGGCTGCCCTTGAGCACGTGCTGGAAGGTCGAGCCGGAGTCGAACCAGACGTCCAGGATGTCGTTGCCCTTGGTGTATTGCGCGGCCTCGTCGCCCAGCCACTCGGCGGCGTCCAGCTTGGACCAGGCTTCGATGCCGTTGGCCTCCACCAGCTGCGCTGCGCGTTCGATGAACTCCAGCGTGTTCGGATGCGCCTCGCCGGTGTCCTTGTGCAGGAAAACCGGCAGCGGCACGCCCCAGCTGCGCTGGCGCGAGATGCACCAGTCGGGCCGACCCGAGATCATGTCGTGCAGGCGGGCCCGGCCGTTCTCGGGGTAGAAGTTCGTGGCCTCGATGGCGGCTAGCGCCGTCTTGCGCAGCGTGTCGGGCGCCTTGTCGGTCGTGAACACGCCGTCGCCCTCGTCCATGCGGACGAACCACTGCGCCGCGGCGCGGTAGATGACCGGCGACTTGTGGCGCCAGCAGTGCGGGTAGCTGTGCGTGATCTTGGACTGAGCCATCAGCCGGCCGTTGTCGAGCAGCGTCTGTGCGACGACGGCATTGGCCTTCCAGATGTGCTGGCCGCCGAACAGCGGCAGGTCGGCGGCGTAGGTGCCGTTGCCCTGCACGGGGTTCAGGATGTCGTCGAAGGCCATGCCATGGGCCACGCAGCTCTGGAAGTCGTCCAGGCCGTAGGCGGGCGCGGAGTGGACGACGCCGGTGCCGTCGTCGGCGGTGGCGTAATCGGCCAGGTAGACGGGGCTTTCGCGGTCATAGCCCGGGTGCACGTGGGCCAGCGGGTGCTTGAACTTCAGCAGTTCCAGCGACCGGCCCGGTGTCGTGGCGACGACCGTGCCTTCCAGCTGCCAGCGCGCCAGGCACTTCTCCACCAGCGCCTCGGCAACGACGAAGAAGCCCCTGGGCGTGTCGACCAGCGCGTAGGGCAGCTCGGGGTTGAGGTTGAGCGCCTGGTTGGCGGGAATGGTCCAGGGCGTGGTCGTCCAGATGACGGTGAAGGCCTCCTTGGCCAGCGGCGCCACGCCGAAGGCGGCGGCGAGCTTCTCGGGCTCGGCGCTCAGGAAGGCTACGTCGACGGCCGGGCTTTGCTTGTCGGCGTATTCGATCTCGAACTCAGCCAGCGACGAACCGCAGTCGAAGCACCAGTACACGGGCTTCAGGCCACGGTAGACGAAGCCGCGCTCGAACAGCCGCTTCAAGACGCGGATCTCGCCGGCCTCATTGGCGAAGTCCATGGTCTTGTACGGGTGGTCCCACTCGCCCAGCACGCCCAGGCGCTTGAAGTCCAGGCGCTGCTGGTCGATCTGCTCGGTGGCGTAGGCGCGGCTCTTGGCCTGCACCTCGTCGCGCGGCAGGCCGCGGCCGAAGGTCTTCTCGATCTGGTTCTCGATGGGCAGGCCGTGGCAGTCCCAGCCAGGGATGTAGGCCGCGTCGAAGCCCGCCAGCTGGCGCGCCTTGACGATCATGTCCTTCAGGATCTTGTTGACGGCGTGACCCATGTGGATCTGACCGTTGGCGTAGGGCGGGCCGTCGTGCAGCACGAACTTCGGGCGGCCGCAGCTGGCATCGCGCAGGCGCTTGTATAGGCCTTGCTCGTCCCAGGCCTTGACCCAGCCCGGCTCGCGCTTGGGCAGGTCGCCGCGCATCGGGAAGGGGGTGTCGGGCAGGTTCAGCGTGGAGCGGTAGTCGGGGGCGTCCGGGGTGGTCATGGCGTGCGGCCAGACGGCAAGTCTGGCGGGTCTGGCGTTCGGGAGGCGGGGAGGGGCGGCGACGAAGAGCGGCTGGGCGCCGCTTCAAATTCGGTCGCGCGTGGTCTGCCGACGCTGGGCCGCATGGGTGGCCAGGAAGGCGCGTGCCGCCGCCGTGTCGGCCGCGATGGCCGCCGTGAGCGCTTCCAGCCCGTCATAACGGGCTTCGTCGCGAAGTTTGTGCAGCAGTTCCACGCGGGCGAGTTTACCGTAGCCCCCCTCCGGGCCCAGCTCGGCGCCAGGCCAGCTCAGGCAGTGCACTTCCAGCAGCACCCGGCCGGCATCTTCCACGGTCGGGCGGTTGCCGAGGCTGGCGACGCCGGGCAGCGGCTCGGGCGTCAGGCCGCTGACCTGCACGGCGAAAATGCCGTGCGCGGCGGGGCGGTCGTGCGGGAAGCGCAGGTTCAGCGTGCGAAAACCGTCGGCGGCGCCGGGGGTGGATTCGCCCAGTTGGCGCCCCAGTTTGCGGCCGTGCGTCACATGCCCCGACACCGCATAGGGCCGCCCAAGCAGCGCGGCGGCGCGCGCCATGTCGCCCGCGGCCAGCGCGTCGCGCACGGCCGAGCTGCTGACGCGCAAGCCATGCACCTCGTAGCTCATCATGCGGGCCACGTCGAAGCCCTGGGCCTGGCCGGCGGCGTCCAGCGTGGCGTAGTCGCCCTGGCGCTTGGCGCCGAAGCGGAAATCGTCGCCCACCAGCACGTAGCGGGCGCCCAGGCCTTCGTGCAGCACCTGGCGGATGAAATCCTGAGCGGGCAGCGAGGCCAGCGCCTCGTCGAAGGGCAGGATGACGACCTGGTCGACGCCGCAGCGTTCCAGCTCCACCAGCTTGTCGCGCAGCGTCGCGATGCGGGTTGGTGCCAGTTCGGGCTTGCCCAGCTTGGCTGCGAAGAAGTCGCGCGGGTGCGGCTCGAAGGTCAGCACGCAGCTTGGCAGGCCGCGGTGGCGTGCTTCCGACTGCAGCAGCGCCAGCATGGCCTGGTGGCCCCGGTGCACGCCGTCGAAATTGCCGATGGTCAGCGCGCAGGCGGGCGCGATGCCGGGATGGTGGAAGCCTCGGAAAACTCGCATCGGGCCGATTGTCAGCGCAGCGTCATTGGCCCCAGACTTCCGCCGGGCTCGACACCCAGCGCCACTCGCCGGGTTTGAGCTCCGGCGGCAGCACGAGCGCGCCGAACTGCGGCCGGTGCAGCGCCTCCACGCGGTTGCCCACGGCCGCCACCATGCGCTTGACCTGGTGGTACTTGCCCTCCAGCAGCGTCAGGCGCAGCAGCGTCTCGTCGACGATCTCCGCACCTTCCGCCTTGCTGATCTCGGGCGGGCGCTGGAACTTGCCCGGCGTCTTGCTTTCGGGCTCCTTCAGCTCGACGCCGGCCAGCAGCTGTCGCGTCATTTCTGTCGTCAGCGGGTGCTTGCAGCGTGCTTCGTAGACCTTGGGCACATGGTGCTTGGGCGATGTGAGCTTGTGGATCAGCGTGCCGTCGTCGGTCAGCAGCAGCAGGCCGGTGGTGTCTTCGTCCAGGCGGCCGATGGGTTGCACGCCACGCTCGCGCAAGGGCTCGGGCAGCAGGCTCATGACGCTGGGATGGTGCTTGGGCTTTTGCGAGCACTCGTAGCCGGTGGGCTTGTTCAGCAGGATCAGCGCCTTGTCGTGGCAGGGCCATTCCTGGCCGCTCACGGTGAAGCGCAGCCCTTGCGTCTCGTACTCGGCGTCCGGGTCGTCGACGACCTCGCCGCCCACCGTCACTTCACCGTTCCACACCAGGCCGGCGCACAGGCGCCGCGTGCCAAAGCCCTGGCTGAAAAGAATCTGGGAGAGTCGCTGTTTCACTTGGCCTGGGACTTGAACGGTTGCACGTCGCCGCAATCGGCGCTCAGCCAGCGGCCTTCACCGCTGACCTTGGTGGTTTCGGTCTTGCCTTGACGGGTGGCACGCACGGTGACGTCGTTCGTGAAGGCGTCGCTGCCACGCAGCGTGACGGTGGCGTCACCCTCGGAGTCGGGATCGGTGCAGACGAAGTGCGTGTTGATGACGCTGCCACTGCGCTTGACGTCCTGCGTGCAATGGCCGCCGTTCGTGACCGGTGCCACGTTGCGCTCGGCCTGCTCCTTCGTGATGCAGGTCTTCAGGGTGATGACGCCGCCGGCCATGTTCAAGCTGATGCCGCGCTGCGCCATCATCTGTTCCATCATCGCGCGCCGCTCTGGCGGCATGCCCTCCATGGCTTTTTGAGCCTGGGCCATCTGAGCCTGGCGCGCTGCATCCAGCTGAGGCGTCTGCTTGAATTCCCACAGGCCGGGTTTCAGTGTCTGGGCGTGAGCCAGACCGGCAGCACCGGCCAGCAGCAGGACAAGGTATTTCATTGGGGGAAGTCCACGAGGGCGGCGTGGCGAGGGTGGGGGGGAGCCCCGCACTTTATCGCCCTCACCGCACAGCGCGGGCCCCACGGCGTCTTCAGGCGAAGACCCCGGCCGTGTCCTGCATGCGCGCGCTGACCTCGCCCAGGTGGTGCAGCGTGTCGCCCCACTGCATCTCCATGACGGTCAGCCGCTTGAAGTAGTGGCTGCCGATGTATTCGTCGGTGACGCCGATGCCGCCGTGCATCTGCGTGCATTGCTGGCCGACGAAGCGCATCGCATTGCCGAGCTGCACCTTGGCTTGCGACAGCGCGCGTCGCCGCACGGCCGGCTGGTCGCCCAGGCGCAGCGTGGCGAAGTAGCTCATCGAGCGAGCCAGCTCCAGCTGCATCTTCACGTCGGCGGCGCGGTGACGCAGCGCCTGGAAGCTCGCGATGGCGACGCCGAACTGCTTGCGCGTGTTGAGGTAGTCAACGGTCAGCGCCAGATAGCGCTCCATGACGCCCACGGCCTCGGCGGCCTGCGCGGCGATGCCGATGTCGGCGGCCAGCTCCAGCAGGGCCAGGCCGGCATCGGGCCCGGCGATCAGCTGGCCCGGCGTGCTCTGCAGGTGAAGCTCGGCTGCGCGCGAGCCGTCGTGCAGCGAATACGGCCGGGTCTGAACGCCCGTCGCACTCCGCTCGACGAGGTACAGCGCGATGCCGCCCGGCTCGTCGTCGGCACCCGACACGCGCGCCGGCACGATGAAGGCGTCGGCGAGGTCGCCCGCAGGCACGAGGCTTTTCACGCCCGTGAGCCGCGCGTCGACGGCGCGCGTGGACACGCGGTGGAGGCGGTAGCGCGAGCGGGCCTCCTGGTGCGCCAGCACGACCAGCGCCTCGCCGCCAGCGATGCGCGGCAGCCAGTCTTGCTGCAGCGTGGCCGGCGCCTGCTGCAGCACGGCCGGCGCAATCAGCGCGCCCTGGGCGATGGGTTCGAGCACCAGGCCGCGGCCCAGCTCCTCCATCACCACCATGGCGTCCACGGCGCCGAGCCCCAGCCCGCCGTGGGCCTCGGGCACGGTCAGCGCGGTCAGGCCCAGCCCGGCCAGGCCCTCCCAGGCCGCGCGGTCAAAGCCGCCGGCGCGGGCGATCTGCTGGCGTCGGGCGAAGCCGTAGTCCTTCTCGACGAAGCGCCGAACCGCGTCGCGCAGCGCCTGCTGGTCATCGGTGAAATCGAAATCCATTGCGTCCGTCTCCCGGGGCGTCAGCCGAACAGCGTCTGCGCGACGATGTTGCGTTGCACTTCGTTGGATCCGCCGTAGATCGTCGTCTTGCGGACATTGAGGTAGTTGCCCGTCAGCGGGATCGCATGCGGGGCGCTGCCGATCCAGGCGCCGCCCAGCCACTGGTCGCCTTGCCAGCCGGCCTCCATGGCTTCGTGGAGGTAGGGCAGGGCCAGCGGGCCGCCGGCCAGCATCATCAGCTCGGTGTAGCGCTGCTGCAGTTCGCTGCCGCGAATCTTGAGCAGCCCTGCGACGTCCAGCGGCTGCTTGGCCGCACGCTCGCCCGACAGCACGCGCAGCACCATCATCTCCAGCGCGACGACGTCCACCTCGCACAGCGCGATCTGGTCGCGAAAGCGCGGGTCGTCCATCAGACCCTCGGCGCGGGCGATGCGCTTGAGCCGCTCCAGTTCGCGCTTGGCGCGGTTCACGTCGGCGATGTTGGTGCGTTCATGCGACAGCAGATGCTTGGCGTAGGTCCAGCCCCGGTTCTCCTCGCCGACGAGGTTCTCGACGGGCACCTCGACGTTGTCGAACCAGACCTCGTTCACCTCGTGCTCGCCGTCCAGCATGATGATGGGTTTGACGGTCACGCCGGGCGACTTCATGTCGATCAGCAGGAAGCTGATGCCGGTCTGCGGCTTGCCCTGGTTGGACGTGCGCACGAGACAGAAGATCCAGTCGCCGTACTGGCCCAGCGTCGTCCAGGTCTTCTGGCCGTTGACGACATAGCGGTCGCCGCGCCGTTCCGCGCGGCAGGTCAGCGAGGCCAGGTCGGAACCGGAGCCCGGTTCGCTGTAGCCCTGGCTCCACCAGACCTCGCCGCTCATGATGCCCGGCAGGAAGCGCTGCTGCTGCTCGGGCGTGCCGAAGGCCATGATGACCGGGGCCACCATGACGGGCCCGAACGGCACGATGCGTGGTGCGCACGCCAGCGCGCATTCCTCTTCGAACAGGTGGCGCTGCACGGCGTTCCAGCCCGGGCCGCCGAACTGCTTCGGCCAGGCCCAGCCGTGCCAGCCCTTGGCACCCAGCAGGCGTGCCCAGCGTTGCAGGTCGTCCTTGTGCAGCCGCAGCGCGTGGCGCACCTTGTGGGCGATGTCGGCCGGCAGATGGGTGCGCACCCATTCGCGCACCTCGGCGCGGAAGGCCAGCTCCGCGTCCGTGAAGTTCAGGTCCATGTCTCGCGGTGTTGTTGTGATCGGAAGTCGGCCGCTTGTAGCACGACCCCTGGTGCGCCGCTGTCCGGCCAGGGACAGCCGGGGCCGTGCACCTCGGCAAAGAAAAAGGCGCTCCGAGGAGCGCCTTCGTGGGTGTGTGACTGCCGCGGTTCAGGCAGCGGCCGCCGACTTGCGGCGGCGAACGCCGAGGGCGCCCAGCAGGCCGACGCCGACGAGAGCCAGCGACGCCGGCTCCGGCACATTGGTCTTCTTGCCGCAGTCGGTCGCGGCGCTGCCCGAGCACACGCTCGTCGTCACGCCGAAGAGCTTGAAGTAGTCGTTGCCGTTGTTCAGCGTGCCGCTCTTGGCCGTGGTGCCCGACAGCGCGCTGTTGTAGGAGACGATCAACCACCAGCTGGAACCGACGCTGGATGCCGTCGGCGCTGCGCTGGTGGTGGCGCCGTTGACCAGCGTGTAGGGCGCCGAGGTGTCCGTGCCCAGATCGCCGTAATTGCCGACGAGCGTCCAGCCCGCGGCCGTCAGGCCGGCGTAGGTGGCCGTGGTGCTGGAGAGCGACGGCGCGGTGGTGGAGTTCAGGCGGAAGATGCCCACGTCGGCATCGCCGTACTTGTAGCCAATGCCGACGCTGGTCAGCACCACGCTCTGCGAGAAGCTCAACAACACCATTTCCGTGTTGCCGACGTTGTCGATGGCATGGTTCGGGGTGCTCGTGCCGTCCGAGGCCATGCCCAGGCCGCCGCTGTAGTGCAGCAGCGTCGTGCCGGAGCCGGAGGTCGTGAAGCTGGTGGAGTTCGAGGCCACGTAGGCGCCGCTGATCTTGAGCGTGCCTTCCGAGCCCGTGTACGAGGTGACGGCGTTGGCGCCCTCGGCGCTTGTCACGCCGGTGAAGGCCCAGGTGGAGGCGGCCTGCGCGGCGACGCCGATGCTGGCCAGCAGCAGTGCCAGCATGCCCCTGGAAATCTGTTTCTTATTCATATGACTCTCGAGCGCGTGACTTGGCCGGGTGTCGTCCGATCGGCGTGCCACTGAAAAAATCCCTTGGGAAACAAGGGGTTGGCGCACGCGCCAAACCAAGCAGGCCCGAAGTGTAAAGAGCGCAGGCGGGCTCCAGCGCCCCCAAACGCCCCTCAGTTAAGGGTGGCCAGTGTGCGTTTTGCCTCGTCGAGCTCGTCGAAATTGCCCGCCTTGATGGCGGCCTGCAATTCCTCTTTGGCCTCCGGCGTTCGGGAGGCTTTCGCCAGGGCGATGCCCAGGTGGTAGCGAATCTCGGCTTGCGCGGGCGAGCGCAGGCGGGCGTCACGCAGCAACTGGAGGGCCCGGTCCAGCTTCCCCGCCTTCAGGTTGGCCCAGCCGGCGGTGTCCAGCACCAGGGCATCCTTCGGGCGCAGCGCGAGGGCCTGCTCGGCAACCTGGACGGCGGCGGCGTCTTTCAGGCGAATGAGCACGTTGGCCAGGTTGTTGAGTGCCTCGAAGTCCTGCGGGTTCAGCTTGACGACGGTCTCGTAGCGCTGCCGTGCCGCGGTGAAGCTGCCATCACGGGCCTCGGCGTCGCCGATGGCCTTCATGACGCCGGTGTCTCGCGGGTTGCGGGCCAGCCACTGGTCGGCGGCATCACGTGCTTCCTTCGCCCGGCCGAGCCGGGACAGGGCCGTGATGAGGCGGGCCGCGTTTGGGCTGCGGGGAGACAGTTCCTGAAGCCGGCGCAGCGCTTCGATTTCCTTCGCGGGTTCGCGCCTGACGCTCGCCACCTCGGCCAACAGCAGGTAGGCCGCTTCTGATTTGGCATCGAGCTTGAGGAGCTGGCGGGCCTTGGCTTCGGCGCCGGCGGGTTCGTTGCGCCGCAGGTCGACCTGGGCCATCAGGGTCAAGGCGGCCGGGTTGTCGGGCGAGCTGCTGAGGGCCTTGTCGAGGCTGTACGCGGCCCCCTGCGTGTCCTGGGCCTGCAGCTGCAGCCCGGCAAGGCTGACCAGTTGCTGCGTGTTGAACGAGGCCTTGCGCGTCGCGTTCGTGAGCGTGAGCCGGGCGGCGGCCACGTCGCCATTGGCGAGTTGCGCGCCCGCCAGCGCACGCAGCGCCTCGATGTCGTCGGGTTGCTTGCCGGACAGCGTCTTGGCGGCCTGCAGCGCGAGTGCCGGCTTGCCCTTGCGCAAATACCACTCGGTCAGTGCGAAGTCCGCGCGCAGTTCGCGTGGGCCGCTTGATTCGGCGGCGCTGCGCAGCCACTTTTCGGCCTCATCGTCCTTGCCGCGCAGTTCGTTCAGCAGCGCGACCTCGAATTGCACATCGGCGCGCCGCTCGTTGGACTTCAGCAGCTCGCGCAGCCGCTTGTCGGCGGCGTCGAAGGACTTCGTCAGGGCGTCGACGCGCGCCATGCCCAGATGCGCGTCGATGAGCTTGGGGTCCAGGCGCAGCGCGCGGTCATAGCCCTGGCGGGCACCGGCGAGATCGCCGCTACCCTGGCGCAAGGTGGCGTCCAGCAGGGCCAGCGAGGCTTCGTTGGGCAGTCGCTTGATGGCTTCGCCCGAAATCCGCAGCGCATCCGCCGTGCGGCCGCTGCGCGCATACGCCTTGACGAGGGCCAGCGTTGCATAGAGCTGCTTCGGGTTGGCCTTGTAGACCGCTTCCAGCTGCTCCAGGGCCATCCGGTCCTGCCCGATCTGCAGCAGGCCGATGCCCAGGGCTGCCCGCATGTCGGGCGAGTCCTGTTGCTTGAGCGCTTCCTGCATCAAAGTGGCCGCGCGCGCGCCGCGCCCTTGATTGATGTACACGCTGGCCAGCATCAGCAGCGCCTGGCTGTCGGTCGGGCGGGCGCGCGTGTACTCCTCGAGCAGTTCCTGGGCTCGCGTCGGATTCGGTTCGGCCAGCGCGATCTGGGCCAGCAGCTTCAGCAGCGGGCTGCCGGGCTGCTGGCGTGCGGCCAGCTCAAGGTAGGGCTTGGCCTTCTCGAACTCGGCGAGGCCAAAGTGGGCCAGGCCGTTGAGCATCAGGAACTGCGTGCGAAAGCGGATGAACTCGATGGGCACCGGGTCCAGCAAGTCGGTGACCTGCTTGAGCGCGGCCTTGGTGCCGGGCGCGTCACCGCGCCGGTCATTGATCAGCGCGCGCAGGTAGGCCGCGCGCGGGTCTTTGGGATGGAGTTTCTCGGCGGCCGTCAGGTCGGCCAGCGCGTCGTTGTCCCGGGTCAGATCGGCCAGCAGGCCGGCGCGGGCGATGCGGGCCTCGAAATGCTTGTCGTCCAGGGCGACGATGCGGTCGTAGGTGGCCAGCGCTTCGCGCAGGTCGCCCGAGGCATGGGCGACGGAGGCCCGCTGGTAGAGCGCCTCGGCACTGCCGGGCTGGAGTTTGATGGCCTGGTCGGCCGCCGCCTGGGCTTGCGCCCATTGGCGGGCCCGGATGCGCAGGGGCACTTCGGCCAGCCAGGACTGGACGGCGGCCGGATCGATCTTGCGTGCTTCCTGGACGGCGGACAGCGCGTTGCGTGCGTCGCCCAGGTCGGAGTAGGCCGAAGCACGTTCCAGCAACAGATCGCGGCGTGTCGTGGCGCCGAGGCCATCCATGGAGAGCCGGGCGTCCGACAGCACCTGTTGCTGCTTGCCCTGGGCGCTGAGCGCCTGTGCCAGCGGCACGCAGACTTCCGCCCGGTCGACGCCCAGGCGCAGGGCTTCGTTGAAGGCCACCTCGGCCGCGCCGGGCTGGCTGTCGGCCAGCAGGGCCTTGCCCAGCAGCACCTGCACGGCCAACTGGTTCTTGTCAGCCTGCAGCGCGTTCTTGAGCTGGATGATGGTGCCGGCGATGTCGCGGGCTTCGTAGCGCTTGAGGGCGTTCTCGTAGAACTTGGCCGCCTTGGCGGCATCCTGGGCGTGCGAGCCTGAAGACGCGGCAAGCAGCAATGCGGCCAGCAGACCGCAGAGCGGGGCGTAGGGACGGGTCATCAGGGCAGACCGGCAGCTGAGGGCGCCGGATTTTTGCAGAAGCAGGCCGAGCGCCGCCGGCCGGGTCAGTTGCGCAGATCCAAGGTCATGACATCGTTCTCGCGGTGCATCTGAAAACGCTTGAGGAAGCTGTTGCCCAGCAGGACATGGCCGATCTGCGCGGGCGTGACGATGGTGGTCACGTTGCGCACCTCGACCTCGCCGATGCGGATGCTGGCCACGTCGATCTGATAGCCGGGCGCCACGCCGTTGGCGGTCTGGATGCTGACGCGCTTGCCCTGCTGGTAACGCAGGCCGAGCTTGTCGGCCTCCACCTGGCTGAGCGCGACGTTGGTGGCGCCGGTGTCGACGAGAAAGCTGGCCGGCTGGCCATTGATGGCGCCGCCGACGGTGTAGTGGCCGCTGGCGCTGGCGGGGATGACGATCTGCCGGGGTGTGGAATCCGTTGCGCCCAGCACCCGGGCGGGTGCGGCGCCCATCACCAGCGTCTGGCGCTGGCCCGCCATTTCGATGACCGCCTGGCCGTCGTGCAGGGACACGAGCTTCACGCCGCGGGCTTCGCTGCCCACGGCCAGCGTGCGGGGCTCGCCGTCGATGATGAGCAACGCGGCGCGCGCGCCCAACATGCCATTGAGCTGCACCTGGGGAGCCTGGGCCTGCACGGGGGCAGCCAAGGCCAGGAGCAAGCTGATGAGTGCGAGCCGTGGCAGCCGGACTCCCTGGGTGCTGGGCTGCATGTCAGTCGCGGAAGTTGTTGTAGGTCAGCGGGGTGTCGCTGAAGCTCTTCTTCAGGTGGGCGATGCCGGCCTGCAGGTCGTCGCGGTTCTTGCCGGTCACGCGAACGGCGTCACCCTGGATGCTGGCCTGGACCTTGAGCTTGCTCTCCTTGAGCGAGTTCACGATCTTCTTGGCCAGCGCGGCTTCGATGCCTTCCTTGATCTTGTAGACCTGGCGCACCTTGTCGCCGCCGAGCTTCTCGACCTTTTCCTGCTTGTCGAGGAAGCTGATGACGACGTCCTGCTTGGTGAGCTTGGCGTAGAGCACGGCCTCGATCTGCTCCAGCTGGAACTCGCTGTCGCCCGTCGAGTGGATTTCCTTCTCCTTGAGCTCGACCTTGGCGCCGGTGCCCTTGAAGTCGAAGCGGGTGCCGATTTCCTTGATGGCGTTGTCCACGCCGTTACGGATCTTGACGTGGTCGGGCTCGAGAACGGTGTCGAAACTGGGCATTTGCTGTGGGGAGTGAAAGGGTCTGCGAAAATTTTCCCATGCCCACGCCCCTGCAGACACCCTCGAACGGAGTACCGATCGCTCTTTCGGTTGAGGTCGACGTCAACCTGAAGCCCTACAACACCTTCGGCCTGCCGGCCGTGGCGCGCCGATTGGTGCGCATTCGCGAGGCGGCCGACGTGCGTCGCGTCGTCGACCATCCCGAACTGGGGCGTGCGCCCAAGTTCGTGCTGGGTGGCGGCAGCAATCTGGTGCTGACGCGCGATGTGGAGGCGGTCGTGCTGAAGATCGAGATCCCCGGCATCCGCCTGCTGGAGACGCGCGACGACGCCTGGATCGTGGAGGCCGGCGCCGGCGTGCCCTGGCACGAACTGGTCAGCTGGACGCTGGACCAGGGCTACCCGGGCCTGGAGAACATGGCGCTCATCCCCGGCACCGTGGGGGCCGCGCCGGTGCAGAACATCGGCGCCTACGGCCTGGAGGTGAAGGACCGGCTGGAGGCGGTGGAGGTGATGGATCTCGTCACCGGCCGGCCGGCGCTGTTGCCGGCGGACGTCTGCCGCTTCGGCTACCGGGACAGCGTGTTCAAGCACAGCGACTTCGGCGGCCTGGCAGGCAAGAGCGTCATCACCCGCGTGAGGTTTCGCCTGCCCAGGCCCTGGCAGCCGGTGCTGGGTTACCTGGAGATCGAGCGCAAGATGGCCGAGACCGGCATCGCGGCGCCGACGGCGCGGCAGATCTACGACTGGGTCGTGGCCGTGCGCCGCGCCAAGCTGCCGGACCCGGCCGTCATCGGCAATGCGGGCAGCTTCTTCAAGAACCCGGTGGTCACGGCCGAGCAGTGCCGGGACATCATCGGCCGCGATCCCGGCATCGTGCATTACCCCATGCCCGATGGCAGCGTGAAGCTGGCGGCCGGCTGGATGATCGACGCCTGCGGCTGGAAGGGGAAGACGGTGGGCGGCGCGGCGGTCTACGAGAAGCAGGCGCTGGTGCTGGTGAACAAGGCCGACGCCCGCGGCGCCGAGGTCGTCACGCTGGCGCGGGCCATCCAGGAGAGCGTCTACGGGCGCTTCGGCATCCGCCTGGAGCCGGAGCCGGTGGTCGTCTGATCGACGTGAATCCTGCCGCCCACGGGTTGCGTGGCAGGTCGATCATGCCGGCTCCGATCGACTCGGGAGACGGCGATGAGCGAGACGACAGTGAACCGGCGCGTGCTGTTGGCCTGGTTGGGCAGCTGGGGCGCGCCGATGCTGGCCCAGGCCCAGGCCCCGCTGCTGGCGAAGAACGCGCCGGCGGGCATCGACCCGGCGCCTTATCTCGTCAGTGAAAAGCTCGACGGCGTGCGGGCGCTGTGGGACGGCGCGACGCTGCGCTTTCGCAGTGGCCGTGCGGTGGCGGCGCCGGCCTGGTTCCTGGCGGCGCTGCCCCAGACGCCGCTGGACGGCGAGCTGTGGATGGGCCGGCGCCGCTTCGACGAACTGTCGGGCGCCGTGCGTCGAGCCGAGCCGGTCGACGCCGAATGGCGCCGCATCCACTACCGTGTCTTCGAGCTGCCGGCCGGTGAGGGCACGTTCGCGCAGCGGGCCGACAAGCTCAAGGCGCTGGCGAGCGACATCGTCGTGCCGGTGGAGCAGCAGCGCTTCACATCGAACGCCGCATTGCGGGCCAAGCTCAAGCAGGTGGTCGATGCTGGTGGCGAAGGCCTGATGCTGCATCGCGCCGACGCGCCGCTTGCATCAGGCCGCAGCGATCTCCTGCTGAAACTGAAGCCGCTGGCAGACGCCGAGGCCGTCGTCGTCGGCCACGAGGCCGGCAAGGGGCGATTCAAAGGCCAACTCGGCGCGCTGGAGTTGCAGACGCCCGAAGGCGTGCGCTTCAAGCTGGGCACTGGCTTGAGCGATGCCCAGCGCCGTGACCCGCCGCCCATAGGTGCCACGGTCACCTACCGCTATCGCGATGTGACGCCGGCAGGCAAGCCGCGCTTCGCGAGTTTCGTCCGCGTGGCGGACCAGTTCTGACGGCTCAGCGCTTCATTTGGCCGCGATATGGGGAGGTTTGGCCGCACAAACCTTGATGGTGACGTCCACCGACACCGTGCGTTTGCTGTCGCTGATGCGGGCCAGCATCGTGGTCGTCTTGGGTGCGGATGCCGAAGCCGTGAAGCGAACTGCTGCCGTATCCCTCATCGCCGGCAGGGACACGTCGATCACGTTGTCCGACGGGACCTGGGCCAGCCATTGCACGCTGGGCCGGCCGTCGTCGCCTTCGATGACAAACTGGAAACTTTCACCTGCCGTGAGCAACAGGTCGCGCTTGTCCGGGATGACGCGGACCGAGGGTGTGCCGCAGGCCTTGGGCAAGGCGGGGCGCTCCAGGGCTGCCGTCAAACGCTTGTTCAGACTCGTCGGCTGACCCAATGCCTGCGCCAGGACTGTGAGGCGCTTATTGAGTTCGGGCAATTGAACCTGCACAGCCGCCAGTTCGGCGGCCTCGCGAGCCTGCTTTTGCGCTTCCGCTTGCTTCAGTTGTTCGGCCTTTGCCTGTGCATTCTTGGCCTTCTCCCTGGCCGCCTTGGCAGCGGCTGTGGCCGCGGTGGCCTTGTCGGTGGCTGCCTTCTTGGTCGATTCCTCCTTGGCATCGCTCACGGCTGCTGTGGCTGCGGTCGCGTTCTTGTCCGCCTGGTCGGCGTCCTTTTTTGCGCTGATTGCCGTCTCTGCCGCTGCTTTGGCCGGGCTGGTTGGCTCTTCCGTGGTGGTTTCGGTGCTGGCCGGGCAACTTGCTGCTGCGGCGTTCTTGTCGGCTGCCGGGTCACCGGTCGGCGTGTTGTCGGCGCTTGCTGCAGCGTCCGACGTGCTGGCCGGGGAAGCAAAGATGGTCTGGGCCAGCAATAAGTTGGCCTGGGACTTCAATTGGGCGACGGCGGCCGGCACCTCGCTGAGGTCGTGGCTGACGCGTTCAACCTGTCTGGCCGTGTCGCTGGCCGTCAGTGCGGACATCTCGCGCAGATGCGGACCGACCCGTTCGAGCCCGCCCAGGAAACGATCGGCATCGTCCAACTGCCTGCCAGCCCAGCGCACGATGCCCCAGGCACGACCAATGCTGCGCGCCTCGGCGCTGCCGCGAGGGGCCTGGCTAATTACGGCCAATTGCGCGTAGACCCTTTCCAGGGCCTGCCGGGCCTTGATGATGGCAGCGCGCTCCTTGTCGAAGTCGGCGCGGGTCATCTCGTAGGGCGCCACCTGGAGCGCCAGACAGGTCAGGGACTCGGCGCCGGCCAGGTACACCTTCTGGCGGGCCGACGGTTCCAGCCAGCTCGCGCCAGCGTAGATCGCCGCAGTTCCGAGGCCGGCCTTTTTCAGGAATGTCTCGTGCGCGGCTTTGTCCAGGCCTTTGTAGACCGCCGTGGCGCCAAGCCCGATCAGGCCCAGCGCGGTCATGTTCTTCATCGTCTCTGTGTCGCCCGCCGCCTTCCAGAGCAGGTCGCGCTGGTCCATCAAGGCCTGGAGTGAAAGGTCCAATTCGCCGACGAGCCTGTCTTCGGGTTTCGACACGATCTGCTTCGTGTTCAACTTCGGACTGAAGACGTAGGGGTTGGTGGCGCAGCCATTCAAGGCGAGAAGCACGGCGCAAACGCTTGCACAGTGCTGGCAGCGACGTGCGTTCATGCGGACCTCCGCGCGCTCGGGGCAATGACCAGCAGGTCAATGCTGTCCACCGCGCATTCGGCGGCGGAGTTGGCAGCGTTCAGGTCGCGCTGGGCGAGTAGCAGCAGCGAAAGCTGAATGCGTTCGGCGTCGACGGGCACCGCCACGCTGGCCGAAAAGGGTTCGTCCAGACCCGCCGCTGCGGCATGCAGCCGACGGCCATTTGCCCAGGCTGACAGGTGTGCGTACCCGTGGCGGTCGGTGCTCAGGCCTTGACCCCGCACCTGGATCGTGACCCAGCCACGACCTGTGCATTGCACTTCGCCGTCCAGCCTCAAGGCCTGAGGCTGGGCATCCTTGTCGGCGGCACCGCTTCTGACGACGAGATTGTCGAACAGCACCGACAGAGCATTGCCGCTGTCGGTCTGTGCCACATGAGCGATTGAAGCATCGGTCTCGAAGCTGACCGAACGAAGTTGCAGTGACATGCGCGTCTCCCCGAGTGTGTGCCGCAAGATGCGGCTCGGAGAGAGGCTAGGGCGCCTGTACGCGCCCCGCATCCACAATTGTGGCGAGTGCTATTCCAGTCGGGGCAGGCCGCCGCCGGCCAGCAGGCCCGTGCCGGTGTAGATGCCCAGCTTGCCGCGCGTGTCGGTGATGTCGAGGTTGCGCATGGTCAGCTGGCCGATGCGGTCGGCGGGGCTGAAGGGCGCGTCTTCCACCTTTTCCATCGACAGGCGCTCGGGCGCGTAGGTCAGGTTGGGGCTCTTGGTGTCCAGCAGCGAGTAGTCGTTGCCGCGGCGCAGTTCGATGGCGACTTCGCCGGTGACAGCGCGGGCGATCCAGCGCTGGGCGGCTTCGCGCAGCATGATGGCCTGCGGGTCGAACCAGCGGCCCTGGTAGAGCAGGCGGCCCAGCTTGCGGCCGTTGTCGCGGTACTGCTCGATGGTGTCTTCGTTGTGGATGCCGGTGACCAGGCGCTCGTAGGCGATGTGCAGCAGCGCCAGGCCGGGAGCTTCGTAGATGCCGCGGCTCTTGGCCTCGATGATGCGGTTCTCGATCTGGTCGCTCATGCCCAGGCCGTGGCGGCCGCCGATCTTGTTGGCCTCGGCCAGCAGCGCCACCGGGTCGCGGTACTCGACGCCGTTCAGCGCGACGGGCACGCCTTCCTCGAAGCGCACCGACACCTCTTCGGCCTTGATCGCCACGTCTTCGCGCCAGAACGCCACGCCCATGATGGGGTTGACGATGCGGATGCCGCTGTTGAGGTGCTCCAGGTCCTTGGCCTCGTGTGTGGCGCCCAGCATGTTGGAGTCGGTCGAGTAGGCCTTCTCGGCGCTCATCTTGTAGGCGAAGCCCTTCTCCGTCATGAAGGCCGACATCTCGGCGCGGCCGCCCAGTTCGTCGATGAAGGTCTGGTCCAGCCAGGGCTTGTAGATCTTCAGCGACGGGTTGGTCAGCAGACCGTAGCGGTAGAAGCGCTCGATGTCGTTGCCCTTGAAGGTCGAGCCGTCGCCCCAGATGTTGACGCCGTCGGCCTGCATCGCGGCCACCAGCATGGTGCCGGTCACGGCGCGGCCGATGGGCGTGGTGTTGAAGTAGGTGATGCCGGCGGTGCTGATGTGGAAGGCGCCGGCCTGCAGCGCGGCGATGCCCTCATGAACCAGCTGCGCGCGGCAGTCCACCAGCACGGCCTTCTCGGCGCCGTACAGCATGGCCTTGCGCGGGATCTCGTCGTAGTCGGGCTCGTCGGGCTGGCCCAGGTTGGCCGTGTAGGCGTAGGGCAGGGCGCCCTTGAGCTTCATCCAGTGCAGCGCGGCGGAGGTGTCGAGGCCGCCGGAGAAGGCGATGCCGACCTTCTGGCCGACGGGGACGGATTGCAGGATCGTGGACATGGTGGGCGGTCTCTTCTCTTAGGCGACGAGGTGTTGCCACTCGGGGTGGCGCTGGATGTAGACGTGAACGTAGCTGCAGGCGGGGCGGACCTTCAGGCCCTCGGCGCGGGCCCACTGCAGGCCGGCCTCGACGAGCCTCGCGGCCAGCCCCTGGCCCTGGTAGGCGGCCGGAACGCCGGTGTGCGTGAACACCACCAGGCCGTCAGCCAGTGCGTAGTCCAGCACGCTGACCGGCGTGGTCGGCAGCGTGAAGCGCTGGCGGTCGGGTTCGTGCTGCGGTGTCATTCGGTGGCGGTCTTCAGGGCCACGGGATGGATCTCGACGGACGCGTCAGCCGTGGACACGTAGACGCTGCCGTCCTGGATGCTGATCTGCAGCTGCATGCTGCGCGCCGCCAGCGCCGCGAGGGCCTGCGACTGCTCGGCCGGGATCTGCCAGACCGACAGCTTGGGCGTGCGGGTCAGCTTGTTCTCGATGTTGCGCCACCAGACCTCGGTGCTGGATGCATAGCCGTAGACGCTGACCCGCTCGCTGCGGCCGTGGGCCTTCATCAGGCGGCGGTCGTCGGGCTGGCCGAGATCGATCCAGTGGACGACATCACCGGTCAGGTCCAGCTGCCAGAGGTCGGGTTCGTCCACGTCGGACAGGCCCTTGGTGAACTCCAGCCGGCCGCGCAGGTCGTCCGCCGTCACGTTCAGTGCGTAGGCCAGCACGCGGATCATCAGGCGCTCCTCCGTCTCGCTGGGGTGGCAGGCGAGCGTGAGGTTGTGATCCCCGTAGACATGGCGGTCCATGTCGGAGATTTGCAGCTGGGCTTTGTAGATGGTGGCTTTGAGCGCCATGCGGGGGGCATCGAGACTAGGGGCAGCCGGCGATTATCGCGGTGAAGGCGTCGTGGCATCATGCCGCCCTTCGTTCAGAACCTTCGCAACCCGCGTTGCGCCCTCGACATGAAACGCATCCTTCTCCCGCTGGCCCTGGTTGTGGCCGTCTCCGCCCAGGCGCAGATCACCGCCAACCCCAAGGCCAAGGTCGATCCGAAGAACAACAAGGTCAGCAATCCGGTCGTCGAGAAGCCGAAGGCCAAGCTGATGTCACGCGACGAGCTGAGGGCGTGCATTGACCAGCAGGACGTCAACGGCAAGGAAGCCGAGGCCATCAAGGTCGAGCAGGCGTCCTACAAGTCCAATGCCGAAGGCCTCAAGGCCGAGAAGACGACGGTCGAAGCCGGCGAGGCGGCGCTGGGTAAGCAGATCGCCGACATGAAGGCCGAGAAGGAAAGCATCGTGGCCGCCCACGCCGCGCTGACGGCCGAAGCCTCCAAGCTCGACAAGGCCGAGCTCAAGGCCCGCAACGAGGCCTACCAGGCCCGCGTGAACAACTTCAACACGATGTTCGAGGCCGTCAAGGCCGCCGACGCCGAGCAGAGCGCCAAGCGCAAGGCCTTCGGCGACAAGGTCGACGCGCTGGACGCCCAGTTCAAGACCCTGGAAGAGCGCACCGAAAAGCACTTCGACGCCAACGACAAGTGGAAGGCCGAGTGCAGCAACAAGGCCTACGACGAGAACGACGAAAAGGCCATCCGCAAGGAACGCGCGGCTGCGGGCAAGTGACCCGGCCCTGCGCCTGAGAGCCGACGACGGGCCGCGCCGCAAGGACGCGGCCTTTTTTTGTTTCCGAATCGAGCAGTACCCCGATGAGCCATCCATTGCTGCAGGACTGGGCCGGCCCGCACGGCCTGCCGCCGTTTGCCGACATCCAGCCGGCTGATTTCCAGGCCGCCTTCGATGCAGCCTTGAGCCGCCACCGTGCCGAGATCGACGCGATTGCCAGCCAGCCCGAGGCGCCCAGCTTCGCGAACACGCTGGCGGCCTTCGACGCCAGCGGCCGGCTGCTGACAAGGCTGGAGCACCTGTTCTACACGCTGACGGCGTCGGCCACGTCGCCCGAGCTGCAGGCGCAGCAGCGTGCGCTGGCGGCCCCGCTGGCGGCACATGGCAGCGCGGTCTACATGCATGCCGGGCTGTTCGCGCGCGTGGATGCGCTCTTCGAGGCCCGCGAGCGCCTGGGTCTGACTGCGGAACAGCGGCGTTTGCTGGAGCGCGTGCACCTGGACTTCCTGCGTGCCGGCGCCCGCCTGGCGCCCGAGGCCAAGGCCCGCTACGCCGCCGTCATGGCTCGGCTGGCCGAGCTCACCACGCGGTTCGCGCAGAACGTGCTGGCCGCCGAGAGCGGCTACCAGCTGCGCCTGCTGACGGAGGCCGAGCTGGCCGGATTGCCGGGCTTTGTGCGTGCCGCGGCCCGCCAGGCCGCCGCCGACCGCGGGCTGGCGGAGGGCGTTCACGTCATCACGCTGTCGCGCTCGCTGATCGTGCCCTTTCTGAGCTTCAGCGCCCGGCGCGACCTGCGAGAGCAGGCTTGGCGCGCCTGGGTGGGGCGCGGCGACGGTTCGGCAGGCGGTGCCGATGCCGACAACCGCGAGCTCTGCCGCGAGATCCTCGCGCTGCGCGTCGAGCAGGCCCGGCTGCACGGCCATGCCAGCTATGCCGACTTCGCGCTGGAAGACACGATGGCGCGAAGCCAGCCGGCCGTCATGCAGTTGCTGGAGCGCGTGTGGCAGCCGGCGCTGGCCGCGCAGGCGCGCGAGCGCGACGCCGTGCTCGGCGCGATGGCTGCCGCCGGTGCCACGCACGCGCTGGAGCCCTGGGACTGGCGCTTCTATGCCGAGCAGGCCCGGCGCGCGCGTTTCGAGCTGGACGAGGCCGAGGTCAAACCCTATTTCGCGCTGGACCGCATGGTCGAGGCGATGTTTGACTGCGCCAGCCGCCTGTTCGGCCTGCAGTTCAAGGCCCGGCCGGACATCGCCGGCTACCACGCCGACGTGCGCGCCTACGAGGTGTTGAACGCCGACGGCTCGCTGCGCGGCCTGTTCCTGCAGGACAACTTTGCGCGCCCGACCAAGCGCAGCGGTGCGTGGATGAATGCGCTGCGCAATCAGAGCCGGGCGCTCGGCGCCACGCCGGTCATCCTGAACAACAACAACTTCGCGCGCGGCGCTGTTGGGGAGCCCACGCTCCTGAGCTTCGACGACGTGCGCACGCTGTTCCACGAGTTCGGCCACGGCCTGCATGGGCTGCTCAGCGATGTCGAGTACGAGCGCCTGGCCGGCACGCAGGTGCTGCGCGATTTCGTCGAACTGCCGTCGCAGCTCTTCGAGCACTGGATGGCCGAGCCGGCAGTGCTCAAGACCTTCGCCCGCCACTGGCAGACCGACGAACCGCTGCCCGACGCGCTGCTGGCCAAGCTGCAGGCCGCACGCCAGTTCGGCCAGGGCTACGAGACGCTGCGCTACACGGCCAGCGCCATCGTCGACATGGCGGCCCACGCGCTGCCCGAGGCACCGGCCGATGTCGTCGCCTTCGAGCGCGACACGCTGGCGGCGTGGGGGCTGCCGCCCGAGGTCGGCATGAATCACCGCCTCACGCATTTCCAGCACCTGTTCAGCAGTGCGGGCTATGCGGCGGGCTATTACGTCTATCTGTGGGCCGAGGTGCTGGACTGCGACGCGTTCAACGCCTTCGTCGAGGCGGGCGATGTGTTCGACCCGGTGGTGGCCGCGCGGCTGCGCGACTGCATCTTGGCGGCCGGCAACAGCGTGGAGCCCGGCGCGGCGTTCCGCGCGTTCCGCGGGCGTGATCCGGTCGTGGAGCCGATGCTCAAGGACCGGGGGTTGCTGGTCTAGGCTTCAGGCCTGCGCCAGAGCCAGATCGCCACCGCGGCCATCACGGCGGGCACGGCGATCTTGACCGGCAGCGGCGCGGGCGACAGCGCCAGCAGCGTGGCGCTCAGCGTCATCATGCCGGTGGCCAGCCACTTGGCCCGGCGCGGCACGGCGCCGCTTTCGCGCCAGCGGCGGATGCCGGGGCCGAAGTGCGCGTGGTTGAGCAGCCAGGCCTCCAGTGCCGGCCAGCCCTTGCCGGCGGCCCAGGCGGCCAGCAGCAGGAAGGGCACGGTGGGCAGGATGGGCAGCAAAACGCCCAGCACGGCCAGCACCAGGCTTGCCAGCGCCAGCGCGCGCCACAGCCAACGCGCGAGGATCTTGCGCACCGGCTACTTCAGCCCGCCGCTGAGGAACTGCTGCAGCCGCTCGCATTGCGGCTTGAGCAGCATTTCCTTCGGGTTGCCTTCTTCCTCGACCCGCCCCTGGTGCAGGAACAGGCAGTGGTTGGAGACCTCGCGCGCAAAGCCCATCTCGTGCGTGACGACGATCATCGTGCGGCCTTCGGCGGCCAGGTCGCGCATGACCTTGAGCACCTCGCCGACCAGCTCCGGGTCCAGCGCCGACGTGGGCTCGTCGAACAGCATGACCTCGGGGTCCACGGCCAGCGCGCGGGCGATGGCCACGCGCTGCTGCTCGCCGCCGGACAGCTGGGCCGGGTAGACGTTGGCGCGGTGTGCCACGCCCACGCGGGCCAGCAGTGCCTGCGCGCGCTCGATGGCCTCGGCGCGGGGCTTGCCGAGCACATGGATGGGCGCCTCGATGACGTTCTGCAGCACCGTCATGTGGGCCCAGAGGTTGAAGTTCTGGAACACCATGGCCAGCCGCGCGCGCCAGCGCTGCAACTGCGCGGCATCGGTGGCCTTGAGGCTGCCGTCGCGGTCGCGCGCGAGTGCCAGCGTCTCGCCGCCGAGCGCCAGCTCGCCCTCGTGCGGCTGCTCCAGCAGGTTCAGGCAGCGCAGGAAGGTGCTCTTGCCCGAGCCCGATGAGCCGATCAGCGTGACGACGTCGCCGCGCCTGGCGGCCAGCGAGATGCCCTTGAGCACCTCGCGATCGCCGAAGCGCTTGTGGATGTTGGTGGCTTGCAGCTGGATGTCGCTCATGGGGGTCAGGCTCCCAGCAGCTTGCCGGTGCGCAGGGCCGTGTGGCCAGCAACCTTGGCAACACGCATGCCGGCGTTGGCGAAGCGCAGGAAGTCGCGCGCGAAGAACAGGCCGTCGACGGGGCTGGTCAGCTCGGTGACCTGGGCCGTGATGGGGTCGATGACATGGGCCAGCACGTCGCCGGCCTTCACGTCGGCACCCACGGGCTGCAGGAAGGTCAGCACGCCGGCCACGGGCGACTTGATCGGCATGCTGCCGGCGAGCGGCCGGGCGTCGCCTTGCGGCTCGGGCAGCGCCGGCTTGTCGCCCGCAATGAGGCCGCGCCAGCGCAGGAAGTCGATGATGTTCTTCGCGTCGGCTGCGGCCAGCTCGTGCGTCACGTCGGTCGCGCCGCGCAGCTCCACGGTGACGGACAGGCAGGCCTGCGGGATGGGGAAGCGCTCGCCGAAGTGCGCCTTCCATTTCCACCAGACCTGCGAGCAGGCCTCGTCGAAGGGGTTGTCGCCGGAGTCCTGGGCCAGCAGCGTGAGGCGGGCGCCGAGAAAGCGCGCCAGCGCGTCGCACTCGGGCCAGCAGGGCGTCTCCGTGTAGAGGTGCATGACCGCCTGCGCGTCGCAGTGCAGGTCCAGCACGATGTCGGCGTCGCAGGACAGGCTCATCAGCGTGCGGCGCTGCGACTGCAGTTCGGTGTCCACCGGCGAGGCCACAACGGCTGCCTTCAGCGCGCGGCGCAGCAGCGCCACATTGGCCTGGGCGTCGGGGCCCAGGTGGGGCTCGACCGCCGCGGCCACGGCGGCGATCTGGTCGGGGTAGTGGCGGTTGAAGTTCTCGCCCGACATCAGCTCGAAGCGGCCCAGGTGCGCATGCAGCAGGAACTGGCTCAGGCCGATGGGGTTGGCCATGGGCACCAGCACGATCTCGCCGCTGATCTGGCCGGCGGCCTGCAGCGCGTCGAGCTGCAGCCGCAGGTGGTGGGCCACCAGCATGCCGGGCAGCTCGTCGCCGTGCAGCGAGGCCTGGATGTAGGCCTTGGGGCCGCCGGCCTTGCCGTAGTGCAGGGAGACGATTTCGCGCTGCGTGCCGGGCGCGGGGGAGAGCAAGGGATGTCGAACGACTTGCATAGAGGTAGTGTCTTAGCCAGCGGACACCGCAGAAACGGCCTTGCCGGGCTGCTGGTGTCGCCCCCGTGAGGGGGTGCGCAAAGCGCGCAGGGGGTGAGCCATGGCTATCGGCTCATCATGGGTTTGAGCCAGCGGTTCTCGGCCCAGCGGAACAGGCCGACCAGACTGAGCGTCAGCACGAAGTAGAACGCGCCGGCGGTGATGAAAGCCTCGAAGGGCAGGTAGTACTTGGCATTGACCTCGCGGGCCGCGCCGGTGAGGTCCAGCAGCGTGACGACGCTGGCCAGCGACGTGCCGTGCAGCATGAAGATGGCCTCGTTGCCATAGGCGGGCAGCGCGCGGCGCAGCGCGGCGGGCAGCACGATGCGGCGCAGCATCAGCCCGCGGCTCATGCCCAGCGCCTTGGCGGCCTCGATCTCGCCGGCCGGCAGCGCGCGGATGCTGCCGGCGATGATCTCGGTCGTGTAGGCGGCCGTGTTCAGCGTGAAGGTCAGCCAGGCGCAGAACGTGGCCGACGACAGCCAGGGCCACAGCGCGCTGTCGCGCACCGCGTCGAACTGCGCCAGGCCGTAGTAGCACAGGAACAGCTGCACCAGCATGGGCGTGCCGCGGAAGACATAGGTGTAGGCCCACACCAGCCGCGACGCCACGCCCGCCGAGACGGTGCGCACGAGGGCCAGCGGCACGGCCAGCAGCAGGCCGGCGCCCAGCGACAGCAGCAGCAGCTTGACCGTGATGCCCAGACCGTCCACGTATTTCGGCAGGTTCTCGATGACGGCGTCGAAGTTCACAGCTTCGCCTCCTTGGCGCCGATGGCCAGGTGCCGGTTCGCCCAGCCGAAAGCCAGCTCCGACAGGCTGGTGAAGACGAGGTAGATCAACGCCACGGCGAGATAGAAGCTGAACGGCTCGCGCGTGGTGCCGGCGGCCTGCTGGCCGCGCGTCATCAGGTCCGACAGGCCGATGACCGACACGATGGCCGTGCTTTTGATGAGCACCAGCCAGTTGTTGGACAGGCCCGGCAGCGCGTGGCGCAGCATCTGCGGCAGCGTGATGCGCCACAACACCTGGCGGGCGCTCATGCCGTAGGCCAGGCCGGCTTCGCGCTGGCCCGGCGGCACGGCCAGGAAGGCGCCGCGGAAGGACTCGGTCAGGTAGGCGCCGAAGATGAAGCCGATGGTCAGCACGCCGGCCACGAAGGGGTCGATGTCGATGTAGTCCTCATGGCCCAGCATGGGGGCCAGCGTGTTGATGCCGAGCTGCCCGCCGTAGAACACGAGCAGCATCAGCACCAGGTCGGGCACGCCGCGGATCAGCGTCGTGTAGAGCCCGGCCACGCCTCGCGCGACGCGTGAGCGCGAGAGCTTGGCCAGCGCGCCCAGCAGCCCGAGCGCGGCCGCCACGGCCAGCGACGACAAGGCCACGGCGAGCGTGACGGCGGCGCCTTCGATGAGGCTGGGGAGAAATCCGTGTAGCAACATGGTCAGGGCTTCGGCGTCACGAGGTCGAAGCTGAAGTAGCGGTCGTTCAGGGTCTTGAGCGCGCCGCTGCCGCGCAGCGCGGCGAGCGCGCCATCGATGCGCCGGCCCAGCGTCGGCAGGTCGGCCTTGCGCAGCCCCACGCCGATGCCCTTGCCGTAATAGCGCTCGTTGCGGCCGAAGTCGGGGCCGGCGAAGGTGAAGCCGCGGCCGTCGCTCTGGTTCAGGAAGCCGAACTGCGCGATGACGGCGTCGACCAGCGTGGCGTCGAGCCGGCCGGCCTTGAGGTCCAGGAAGGCCTGGTCCTGCGTGGCGTAGCGCAGCACCCGGCTGTCCTTGAACTGCTCGGCCAGGAAGCGTTCATGGATGGTGCCGCGCTCCACGCCGATGCGCCGGCCCTTCAGCCCCGCGGTGCTCACCTCCACGCCGCTGCCCTGGCGCACGACCATGCGCACCGGCGAGAAATAGTAGGGCGATGAGAAGCCGATGCGCTGCAGGCGCTCCGGCGTGATGGACATGGAGGCCATCAGCACGTCGATCTGGCGCGATTCCAGCGCCGGGATCAGGCTGTCGAACTCGAGGATCACCGGCACACATTGCAGCGCCATGTGCCGGCACAGCGCCTGCGCGAGGTCAATCTCGAAGCCGCGCAACTGCCCGTCGCTGCCGACCTCACTGAACGGTGCGTAGCCGACGGCGACGCCCACCTTCAGGCGCAGCGGCGACGCCTGGCCCCACGCCGTGCCGGCGAGGGCCAGCGGAGCGGCCAGGGCGAGGCGGCGGCGTTTCACTGCTTCGCGCGCGGCGCGATGTCGTAGTCGAAATACTTGTCGGCCAGCTTCTTGAAGGTGCCGTTGGCCAGCACCGCGTCGATGGCGGCGTTGAACTTCTTGCCCAGCGTGGCCTCGTCGGCCTTGCGCATGCCGACACCGGAGCCGACGCCGAAGATCTTGTCGTCGTTGATCGGGCCGCCGACGAAGGCGAAGCCCTTGCCTTCGGGCTTCTTCAGAAAGCCGAAATCGGCAGCGGGCGAGTCCATCACGGTGGCGTCGATGCGGCCGCTCTTGAGGTCGAGGAAGACCTGATCCTGGCTGCTGTAGCGCACGATCTCGCTCTGCGTGTAGGTCTTGGCCGCGTAGGCCTCGTGCGTCGTGCCGCGCTGCACGCCGATCTTCTTGCCCTTGAGCCCGGCCGCCGTGGGCTCCAGCGTCACGCCGGCCTTGGCCACCAGGCGCGCGGGCGTGTTGTAGTAGGGCTTGGTGAAGGCGATGACCTTGAGCCGCTCGTCGGTGATGGCCACGCTCGCGAAGATCGCATCCACCTTGCGCGACTGCAGCGCCGGGATCAGGCCGTCGAACTCCTGTTGCACCAGCGTGCACTGGGCCTGCATCTGAGCGCAATAGGCCTGCACCAGCTCGATCTCGAAGCCCTTGAGCTTGCCGTCGGGGCCGATTTCGGAGAAGGGCGGGTAGGCGCCTTCGACGCCGATGCGCAGCTTCTTCCACTCGGGAGCCTGGGCCTGGGCGACGGACGCGGCCAGAGCCAGCGCGAACAAGACGGTTTTCTTCATGTCTGACCTTTTGGGTGGGACGTGGGTTCGGGAAATCCCTGGTGGGCGACTTCAGGTAGCCAGTCGCGCAGGGCCGCAAGGGTAGCAGCCGGGTCCTCCTCCTGCGGCACATGGCCCAGGTCGGAAAACAACACCAGGCGGCTGCCCGGGATGGCTTGGTGAAAGGCCTCACCCCAGCGCGGCGGGATGAGCCGGTCGCGGCCGCCCCACAGGATGAGCGTGGGCACGCGCAGGTCGGCCAGCCGCTCGACCGGGGCGGCAGCGAGCTGATCCATGCGCTGCATCAGCGCCTGGCGGTTGCCTTCGCGCAGCGTCAGCTCGTAGTAGCGGTCCACCAGCGCGGCGCTCACACGGGCGGGGTCGCCGTAGACGCTCATGACGCTGTCCTCGACGACGCGGCGCGGCAGCACCCAGCGCAAGGTCTGGCGCAGCACCGGCAACTGGGCGAGCCGGAACCCCAGCGGTGTGGCCTCGGGCGTGGCGGCATGGCCGGCCGCGTCCACGAGCACGAGGCCGGCCACGCGGGCCGGGTCGGCCAGTGCCAGCTGCCAGGCGATCTCGCCGCCCAGCGAATTGCCGACCAGCACCGCCCGCTCGATGCGCAGCTGCGTGAGCAGGCGGCGGGTGAAGGCGACGTAGCGCGCGTCCCGGTAGTCGCCGTCGGGGGCCGGGCCGGTGAGGCCGAAGCCGGGCAGGTCGAAGCTCAGCACACGGCGAGTCTGTGACAGCGCCGTGGCCCAGGCCTCCCAGGTGTGCAGGCTGGCGCCGGTGCCGTGCAGCAGCACCAGCGGCAGCGGATCGCTGGCGGGGCCCTGGTCGCGGTAGTGCACGAGCTGGCCGTCCAGCTCGATGAAATCCGACGGCGGCGGCGCCCAGCGGGGCACCAGGCTTTCCAGCGAACGATCCGGCGCCTTGCTGACCGCAAAGCCGGCCGCAGCCAGCATCAGCAGGATGCCGGCGGCCTTCAGCGCGAGATCGCCCAGCCGGCTGCTCACGCGACGGGGCGCAGGTCGGGGGCCAGCGACTCCCGCTCGTCGAAGACGAAGCAGCCGCCGTGGTAGTGCTTGCCGCCGGTCTCCTCGAAGTACTTCAGGATGCCGCCGTCGAGCTGCCAGGCCGTCAGGCCTTCGGCCTCCAGCACCATGGCGGCCTTCTCGCAGCGGATGCCGCCGGTGCAGTAGCTGACGACCGTCTTGCCGAGCAGTTCCTCGCGGTGGGCGGCCAGCGCGTCGGGGAAGTCGCTGAACTTGTGCAGCCGCCAGTCGATGGCGCCGTCGAAGGCGCCGTGGTCGACCTCGAAGCCGTTGCGCGTGTCCAGCATGACGACCGGGCGGCCGTCGTCGTCGTGGCCCTGGTCCAGCCAGCGGGCCAGCGTCACGGCGGGCAGGGCGGCCGCGCGGGGCGCCCGGTCGGGCCGCACCGTGGGGCGGTTCATGCGGATGATCTCGTGCTTGACCTTGACCTTCAGGCGCTGGAAGGGCTGGGTCTCGCTCCAGCTCTCCTTGGGCGTCAGCGCGGCGAAGCGCGGGTCGGCGCGCAGATCGGCCACCCAGGCGTTCACGGCATCGGCCGGGCCGGCGAGGAACAGGTTGATGCCTTCCTCGGCGATCAGCACCGTGCCTTTGAGGCCCAGCGACTCGGCGTGCGCGTGCAGGCGGTCACGCAGCGCCGCCGTGTCGGTCAGCGAGACGAAGAGGTAACAGGAGATGTTGAGGATGGGGCCGGACTGCATGGGGCCAGGATTATCAGTCCGCCCAGCGCGCGGCGATCTGCTGGACCTGCTCCACGCAGGCCTCCAGCGCAGCGACGACGCCGGGGTCGAAGTGCGTGCCGCTGCCGTCGCGGATGAAGTCCAGCGCCTGCGCGTGCGTCATGGCGTGCTTGTAGGGGCGCTCGCTGATGAGGGCGTCGTAGACGTCGGCCACCGCCATCAGCCGCGCCGCCAGCGGGATGGCCTCGCCGGCCAGCCCGTCGGGGTAGCCGCTGCCGTCCCACTTCTCGTGGTGGTGGCGGGCGATCTGCTTGCCGAAGGTCAGCATCAGCCCGGCATCCTCGCCCAGGCGGTCGATGGCGCGCTGCAGCAGGTCGGCGCCATGTTCGGCGTGGGTCTTCATGACGCGCCATTCCTCGGCCGACAGCTTGCCGGGCTTGAGCAGGATGCCGTCCGGGATGGCGACCTTGCCGATGTCGTGCAGCGGCGCCGCCTTGGCCAGCTCATCGATGGCGACGTCGGTCAGGTCCGCGGGCCCGCCGGGCTGGTCGGCGATCCAGCGAGCCAGCGTGCGCACGTACTCCTGCGTGCGCTGGATGTGGTTGCCGGTGTCGGCATCGCGAAATTCGGCGAGGCTCACCATGACGAACAGCGTCGTGTCGCGCAGCCGCTCGACCTCGCGCCGGCGGACGTCGAGCTCGCCGCTGAGCTGCGCGTTGTGGTCGAGCAGCAGGTCTTCCGCCTGCTTGAGCTGGATGTGCGTGCGCACCCGCGCCCGCACGGTGGCCGGGTTGAAGGGCTTGTGGATGAAGTCGGCCCCGCCGGCGGCGAAGCCGTTGCCCTCGTCTTCCGGCCGCGTCAGCGCCGTCAGGAAGATCACGGGAACCCGGCGCGTGGCCGGATCGGCCTTGAGCTGGCGGCACACCTCGTAGCCGTCCATGCCCGGCATCATGACGTCCAGCACGACGAGGTCGGGTGGCTGCCGCCGGCAGATCTCCAGCGCCTTCAGGCCGCTGACGGCGAGCTGCACGCGGTAGTCGGGCTTGAGCACCTGGGCCAGCAGCGTCAGGTTGGCCGGCGTGTCGTCGACCACCAGCACGGTGGGCAGCGTTCCGGCGGCGATCTCTTGAGAACTCATGAGCGACGGTCTCCCCGCAGTGCGGCCTGGGCCTCGTCAAAGTCGAAGCGTTGCATGGCGCCGGACAAGGCCTGAGCCTGCTGCGCCGGTAGCAGCTCCATGAGGTCGGAGCCATATTGCTCCCACACCGTCAGCGCCTGGCTGTCCGCCTCGCCCAGCAGGGTGTCGAGCTCGCTGATCAGCGAGGCGGCATCGGTGGCAGCGGCCAGCGGTTCGTCCGCAGGCGCTGCGGCCGCGGCTTCGGCGTCCGACGGCAGGGGCTGATCCAGGTCCAGCAGGCGCCGCAGCGTGTGCGGCAGCAGCGGCTTGGGGTAGAGCGCATGGGCGCCGTGGCGCAGCGCCCGGGCCCGCAGCACGGGCGTGTCGAAGGGGCTCATCAGCACGATGCGATGTGCACCGGCGACGCCGGCGGCCGTCATTCGCCGCAGCAGCTCGACGCCCTCCAGGTCGGGCAGCACCCAGTCGAGCAGCAGCAGGTCGACCGGCGCGACGGCCGCGTTCGCCGTGAGCCAGGCCAGCGCGGCATGGCCCTGCGGCATCAGCTCGAGCTGCGCGGTTGGGGCCAGTGCACGCAGCTGGCTGACCAGCTCGTCATGGCCCGGGCTGTGGGGCGCCTTGACGAGCACGATGCTGGTCGTGCGCGCCGGCGCCAGCACCGGCAGTTCCGGGCAAGCCGGCAAGGGCAGTCGCAGCTCGAAGCTGCTGCCGCGCCCGGGCGTGCTGCGTGCCGTCAGCGTGCCGCCCATGAGTTCGGCCAGCGCGCGGCAGGTGGCCAGGCCCAGGCCGGTGCCGCCAAAGCGCCGCGCCGCACCGGCCTCGGCCTGGGCGAAGGGCATGAAGCAGCGGGCCAGCTGCTCCGCCGACATGCCGACGCCGCTGTCCCGCACGCGCAGCCGCCACGCCCCGTCCGGCTCCAGATGCGCGGTCAGCTTGACCTGTCCGGCCGGCGTGAACTTCACCGCGTTGACCAGCAACTCCGTGATGAGCTGGGTCAGCCGCGCGGCGTCCCCGCGCCGCGCACCGGCCGCGCCCAGCAGTTCGGGCGAGGCGATGTCGCACAGCAGATCCAGCTGCTTGGCCTGCGCGCCGGAGCGGACGGCGTCGAAGGCGTTCTCCAGCAGCAGTTCCAGCCTCAGCGGCGCGGTCGCAAGCTGCAGGCGCCCGGCGCCGAGGTCGGCGTAGTCCAGCAGCCCGTCGATGAGTCGCACCAGCGATTCGCCTGCGTTCGCCACCTCTTGCAGCTGGGTGCGCTGGCTCGCCTGCAGCCGGCCGGCCAGCAGCAGGTGCGTCTGGCCCAGCACCGTGTTCATCGGGGTGCGGATCTCGTGGCCGATGTTGGCCAGGAAGTCGGACTTGGCGCGCGAGGCGGCCTCGGCCGCGGCGCGCGAGCGCTCCAGTTCCTGCAGCCGGGCCTTGACCAGCGCATCGGGTGTGGCCGGGCCGTCGCTGGCCGGCACCAGCAGCGTCAGCCGCGCGAATTGCCGCGACAGGGCCCACAGCGCAATGCAGAACATGACCTGGCACAGCGCGAGGTTGGCCAGCAGCGGCCAGGCGGTTTCGAGCCAGGCCGGTGGCGTGCCGGAAAACCGCCGCAGCGTCGGCGGCGCCATCATCAGCGTGAGCAGCGCCAGCGAGAGCTGCAGCGCATGACGCGCCCGCCATGTGATGAACAGCAGCAGGCAGCCGCCCAGCGTCCAGGGCGTGAGGCTGGCCAGCGTGTAGATGCTGGGGCCGGGGTCGGGGCGCAGCGTGAAGGCCAGCATGCCCACGCTGAAATAGGCAGCCAGCAGCGTGACGCCCCAGCGGTGCCAGAGCCGCAGCTGCTGCGGCCGCCACCAGGTCAGCCCGGCCAGCAGCGTGAACGCGATGGACAGGCAGGGGTAGGCGATGCGGTCGTTGGGGTCGATGACGCCGAGCGCCGACTCGCTGGCCCAGGCGCCCAGCGCCGAGGCGACGATGAGGCCGAACAGCCAGCGCGTGCCGGCCGGGCCGATGATGACGAGCGTGCTGGCGGCCATCAGTGGCACCGCACCAGCCGTGCCAATGCAGGCCGGCGCGGGCCGGGCGTGATCGTCGGGTGGTGAGGCATGGGGTGGACCTGTCGCCTGATTATGGTGGCCCGCTGCGCGTGCGGATGGGCGCAGGCAGCCATTCGCCGCTCCGGGGAAAGCCTAGGGCGTGGCAGCCGCCGGGCGCTGCGCGCCGCGGTTATCCTGGCTCGCCATGTTGCGCCTGTGCGTTGTCGATGAACCGCCGAGCCACGTCCACGCGCTTCGCCTGCGGCGCGTGGATGCCGGAACGTTGTCCCGCGCCAGGGGCGATGCGCAAGCGTCTGGCCGGAGGGGGCCTCTGATGTCGCCCCCGGGCGGGCGTGCGGTGGCTTGACCGGGAGATGGCGATGCGCGTCAGGCGGATGCTGCTCGGGGTGTCGATGCTGCTGGTGGCGCTGGCGCTGGTGCTGGGCGGCTGGCTCTGGCGCAAGGCCGGCCCCAAGCCGGGTGAAGCGCCGGCCGGCGCGCCCATCGTCATCGGCCTGTTGCAGGCGCTGACGGGTTCGCTGGCCACCAGCGAGCGTCCGCTGGTGGCGGCGGTGGAGCTGGCTGTCAAGGAGATCAACGACGAGGGCGGGCTGCTGGGGCGCCGGGTGGAGCTTCGCATCGAGGACACCCGCTCCGCGGCAGCCGACACGGCGCCGTCGGCCGCCGCCCGCCTGATCGACGAGCAGCAGGCCGCCGCATTGTTCGGCTGCTGGTCGTCGGGCTGCCGGCAGGCCGTGCGCTCGGTGGTGGAGCCGCGCCGGCACCTGTTCTTCTACCCGATGGCGCACGAGGGGATGGAGAAGTCGGCCCACATCATCTACACCGGGGCCACGCCCAACCAGCAGGCGCTGCCGGCGGCGGGCTGGGCGATGGCGCAGTTCGGGCGCCGGGTGTACCTGGTGGGCACCGAAGGCGTGTTCCCGCGCCGCGTGAACGCGATGCTGCGCGACTTCGTGCAGCTCAGTGGCGGGCAGGTGCTGGGCGAACGCTATGTGCCGCGGGCGTCGGTGGACGTCGCCGGCATCGTGGCCGATCTGCGTGCGTTGAAGCCGGACCTGGTGCTGAGCACGGTGGGGGGGGACGTCAGCCGCGCCTTCTTTGACGCGTTGGTGGCGGCCGACCTGACGCAGCAGCCACTGCTGTCGCTCACGGCGGCAGAGCCGGAGATGCGCGCCTACGGCGGCGGCCGGCTGGCCCGGCATTTCGTGGCCTGGGGTTATCTGCAGTCACTCCCGGGGGCGGAGAACGCGGCGTTCCTGGCCCGGCTGCGCGCGAACGGCGGTGCGGATGTGCAGGCGAGCGACCCGGCCGTGTCGGCCTATGTGGCGGTCAAGCTGTGGGCGGCCGCGGTGCGCGAGGTGGGCACCGCGCAAACGGAGTTGGTCAATCAGGCCGTGTTGCAGCAGAGCGTGAGCGCGCCCCACGGCTTCACGGCGGTGGACGCGCAGACGCGCCATGTGTGGCGGCCACTGCGGGTGGCGCGCGTGCAGCCGGGTGGGCAGCTGGAGGAGGTCTGGCAGGCGTCGCGCTACATCCGGCCGGCGCCGTGGCCGACGTTCCGGTCCACCCAGCACTGGGCGGCGCTGGCGGCGGCTTCCGGGGGGGCGCGGTGATGGTGGCGTCGCCCGACGGCGCCGCGCGGCCGGCCTGGCGTGTTGGCCCGGCGCTGCTGCTGGGGCTGCTGCTGCTGTCCACGCTGCCGCTCGGCGTGACGGGGCTCTGGCAGCTGGGCAACTTCGAGCGCAGCCTGCGCAACTCGGCGACGGAAAACCTGGTGGGCATCGCGCGCAAGAAGGTGGCCGAAATCAACGCCTACCTCGACGACGTGCAGACCGATGCGCAGGTCGTCGCCCAGGCGGCGGATGCGCGCGAGGTGCTGGCGCAGCGGCGCGACATGTCCGGCACGCGCGTGCCGGCCGCCAGCCGCGTGTTCTTCGAGCGCCTGCAGGACCTGGGCAAATACGGCAACCTGCTGCTGGTGCAACCGGATGGCCGCATCAGCTTTGCGCTGAAGCCGTTGCCGGGCCCGGCGCCCGGCGTCGATCGGCTGGATGTGCCGGGGTTGGCCGACGGCGAGCTGATGGCTGCGCATCGACGCGCGCTCAACCAGCTCGACGTGCAGCTGACGCCGCTGGTGCGCCTGGCGGGGGAGCCGCAGGACACCTTGTTCCTGGTCCACCCCGTCGTGGACGCCGATCGTGTGCTGGGCACCATCGTGCTGGAACTGGATCTGCCGCGTCTGATGCGCGTTGCCCGCGACCGAGCCGGCCTGTCGTTGAGCGGCGAAACCGTGCTGGTGCGGCGCCACGGCGGGCAGGCTTACTTCGTCAGCAACGGCTTGCGCATGTCGCCGGAGATGGCCGTGCGCGCGCTGGACCCGCTCGCCGTCGATGCGGCTCCGGCCGTCCGCGGCCTGCGCGGGGAGAGCGGCAGCGGGCTGGCCCGCAACTACGCCGGCATCGAGGTGATTGCGTCGTGGCGGCATCTGCCGGCGCTGGACTGGGGCATTGCCGTCAATGTCGATGCCGACGAAGCCTTTGCGGCGGTGCGGGCGTTGCGCAATCGCTTGCTGGCCGGGTTGGCGCTGGCGCTGCTGGCGTCGCTGGCGCTCGCGCTGCTGCTGGCGCGGCGCATGCTGCAGCCGGTGGCGGCACTCAACCGCGCCGTGGCGCGTATCGCGGGCGGCAATCTGGACGAGCGGGCGGCGGTGCATGGCTTTGCCGAGTTCCGCGAGCTGGCGCGCGACTTCAACCACATGACGGAGCAACTGGTGGCCGAGCGGCAGTTGCTGGAGGCGCGGGTGGAGCAGCGCACGCGGGCGCTCAACGACAGCGAGCAGCGTTTTCGTGGTGTCTTCGAGCGCGCGCAGGTGGGCATTGCGCTGTGCGACGCGCAAGGCCTCATCGTCGAGGTCAACCAGGCGCTGACGGCCATGCTGTGCCGCACCGGCGACGAACTGCGCGGCGCCCGGCTTTCTGATCTGCCGGACTTTCGCCCCGGTCGCCGCCCGGGCAGCGAGCTGGAGCGGCTGACGGCCGGGCGCATGGCGCATGTGCGATTCGAGCGCGGCTTCGCGCTGCCGGGCGGCGGCGAGCTGTTCGTGGACGGCAGCGCTAGTGCCATTCGCGACCCGCGCGGCCGGCTCGTCAACATCGTGCAGATGCTCATCGACGTCACCGAGCGCCACCGCGCGGAGATCGAGCTGGTGCGCGCGCGTGTGGCCGCCGAGGCGGCCAGCCAGGCCAAGAGCGACTTCCTGGCGAACATGAGCCACGAGATTCGCACGCCCATGAGCGGCGCTTTAGGCATGCTGAACCTGTTGCTGCGTACCGAACTGACGCCGCGCCAGCACGACTACGCGACGAAGGCGCGCACGGCGGCGCAGGCGCTGTTGGCCGTCATCAACGACGTGCTGGACTTTTCCAAGGTGGAAGCCGGCAAGCTGGAGCTCGACCCGCAGCGCTTCGAGCTCAGCGAGTTCATGCGTGAGCTTGCGGTCATCCTGTCTGCCAACGTGGGCAGCAAGGAGGTCGAGGTGCTGTTCCGCGTGGACCCGCGCCTGCCACCGGCGCTGGTGGGAGACGCGACGCGGCTGCGGCAGGTGCTGCTGAACCTGGCGGGTAACGCGCTGAAGTTCACGGAGCAGGGCGAGGTGGTGCTGGCCGTGACGTTGACTGCGCAGGATGCGGCGGGTGAGGCGGGGGGCGCGCGGCGCCTGCGCATCCGCTTTGAAGTGACGGACAGCGGCATCGGCATCCCGGCGGACAAGCTGGAGCACATCTTCACCGGCTTCAGCCAGGCCGAGCAGAGCACGTCGCGTCGCTATGGCGGCACGGGCCTGGGGCTGGCCATCAGCCGCAGGCTCGTGACGCTGATGGGCGGCGAGCTGGCGGTGGACAGCGTGCTGGGCCAGGGCAGTCGCTTCCACTTCGAGCTGTGGCTGCCCGAGGCGCCGGTCGAGCCGCGTGAGGTTCGCGATGCGCGTGCGTCGCGGCCGGGTCTCAAGGTGCTGATCGTGGATGACAACCCGATGGCGCGGGAGGTGCTGCAAGGCATTGGCGAGAGTCTCGGTTGGGACTGCGATCTCGCCGCCAACGGCGAGCAGGCGCTGGACTTCGTGCATCGCGCGGCGCAGGCGGCGCAGCCGCGCTATGAGCTCATCCTGATGGATTGGCGCATGCCCGGGCTGGACGGTTGGGAAACGTCGCGCCGCATCCGGGCCAGCCATGAGTCCGACGCGCCGCTCATCATCATGGTGACGGCGTATGGGCGCGAGCTGCTGGCCGAGCGCAGCGAGCAGGACATCGCCAGCCTGGGCGGCTACCTCGTCAAGCCGGTGACGGCGTCGGCCCTGGTGGATGCGGTGGGTGAAGTCATCAGCCCCGTGTCGCGCCCACCGCGGGTCGAAGGCGGCGGCGAGCGCCTGCCGGGCATGCGGCTGCTGGTGGTGGAGGACAACGGCTTCAACCAGCAGGTGGCGCAGGAGCTGCTGGAGGCGGAGGGCGCGGTCGTCACGCTGGCGGGAGGTGGTATGGAGGGCGCCCATCTGGCCACGACCACGCAGCCACCGTTCGATGCGATTCTGATGGACTTGCAGATGCCGGACATCGACGGCTTCGAGGCCACGCAGCGCATTTTGAAGCGGCGCCCCCGCAGCCGCATCATCGCGATGACCGCCAATGCGATGGTGACCGACCGGCAGGCCTGCCTGGCCGCAGGCATGCTGGACCATGTGGCCAAGCCGGTGGACCTGGATCAACTCGTGGCCTGCCTGCGGCGGCATGTCGGGCCGCAGCCGGGCCTGCCGCCCGCGCTGGCTGCGCAGGCGCCGGACGCCGCCGCCGCGCCAGCACCGGCGATGCTGCTGGACCGCGACGGCGCGTTGCAACGCATGGGCGGGCGGCAGGCGCTGTACGACCGGCTGATGGCCGCCTTCGTGCACGACGGGCCCGCGCAGCTGGCGGCCTTGCGCGAGGCCTTGCAACAGCCCGGTGCGCCCGACGTGCCGCGCGCGCTGCACACGCTGCGCGGCCTGGCTGGCACGGTGGGCGCGGTGGCGCTCGCCGCCGCCGCCGGTGAACAGGAGCTCGCGGTGCGCGACAGCGGTGATGCCTTGGCCGTGAACGTGGAGCGGCTGCAGCGCGTGCTCGATGACACGCTGGCAAGCCTCTCCCCGCGCTGAGCCCTTTTTCTGCAGGGGGCGATGGGACGCATACAATGAGAATCATTCTCATCGCAACGCTTGCCTGCCGAGCCGCCACCATGTCCGAGCCGCTGCCCTCCAGCCTCGCTGCCGCCCCCGCCGGGCAGGCCTTGACCGTCAGCCAAGTCAGCGCGCCGGCGCATTCGCCGGAATGGGCGTCCTGGCTGTCCGACCTGGGCTTCTTGCCGGGTGAGGCGGTGCGGGTGCTGCGCCGTGGCGCGCTGCAGACCGGCAACCTGGTCGTGCGCGTGGGTCAGTCGACGTTTGCATTGCGACATGCCGAGGCCGAGTGCATCGCGGTGACGCCGCGATGACCGAGGCCGTCGTCCACGTCCACCGCGGCGGCAAGCTCGTCGCGCTGGTCGGCAACCCGAATTGCGGCAAGACCGCGCTGTTCAACGGCCTGACCGGCAGCCACCAGAAGGTGGCCAACTACGCGGGCGTTACTGTCGAGCGCAAGGAGGGCCGGCTGACGACCAGCGCCGGCAAGACGCTGCGGCTGCTGGACCTGCCCGGCACCTACAGCCTGCATCCGCGCTCGCCCGACGAGCGGGTGACCTGCGATGTGCTGGCCGGCCGCGCCAAGGGCGAGAAGCGGCCCGACCTGGTCGTCTGCGTGCTGGACGCCACCAACCTGCGCCGCAACCTGCGCCTGTTGCTGGCCGTGCGTCGCATGGGGCTGCCCATCGTCGTGGCGCTCAACATGGCCGACCTCGCCGCGCGCCGTGGCTTGAAGGTGGATGCGCAGGCGCTGTCCGCGCAGCTGGGTCTGCCGGTCGTGCGCACCGTCGCCATCCACAAGGAAGGGCTGGACGAACTGCGCGGCCTGCTCGACCGGCCTGAGGTGTGGGAGTCGGCTCATGCGGCGGCAGCCGCGGACGCGCCGGTCGATGACCATGTGACTGTCAAGTCGTGGCTGCAGGCCATGGACCTCGACCACGAGTTGCCCGTGCTGCCCAGCGACCGCGTCGACCGCGTGCTGCTGCATCCGGTGGCGGGTTCGGTCATCCTGGCTGTGCTGCTGTTCCTGCTGTTCCAGGCGGTGTTCTCATGGGCGGAGGCGCCCATGCAGATGATCGAGGCCAGCATGGGCTGGCTGGGCGAGCAGGTCGGCCACTTCATTCCGGACGGCTGGTTCCACAGCTTGATCGTCGACGGCGTCATTGCCGGGGCGGGCGGCGTGCTGGTGTTCCTGCCGCAGATCCTGATCCTGTTCTTCTTCATCCTCGTGCTGGAGGAGTCAGGTTATCTGCCGCGCGCCGCCTTGCTGCTGGACCGGTTGATGGGCAGTGTCGGGCTGTCGGGGCGCAGCTTCATCCCGCTGCTGTCCAGCTTCGCCTGCGCCATTCCCGGCATCATGGCCACGCGCTCCATCGCCAACCCGCGCGACCGGATCGTCACGATCATGATCGCGCCGCTGATGACCTGCTCGGCGCGGCTGCCGGTCTATGCGCTGCTGATCGGCGCCTTCGTGCCGAACCGCGAAGTCGCGGGCTTCGAGCTGCAGGGGCTGGTGCTGTTCGGGCTGTACGTGGCGGGCATCGTCGGCGCCATGCTGGTGGCCTGGGTGCTCAAGCGCTTCACCAACGCCGGGCGCCTCGTGCGCCCGCTGATGATGGAGTTGCCCAGCTACCACTGGCCGCATCCGCGCTCCATCGCCATCGGGTTGTGGCAACGCGCCGTGGTCTTCGTCAAGCGCGTGGGCGGCATCATCCTGCTGCTGACCTTGGCGCTGTGGCTGCTGTCCAGCTTCCCCGGCCCGCCGGAAGGCGCGACGGGAGCGCCCATCCAGTACAGCATCGCCGGCTACCTCGGCGCGGGCCTGGCCAAGATCTTCGAGCCCATCGGCTTCAACTGGCAGATCAGCCTGGCGCTGGTGCCTGGCCTGGCGGCGCGCGAGATCGCGATCAGCGCGCTGGGGACGGTCTATGCGTTGTCGGCCACCGGCGACGAGGCGGCCCAGGCCCTGGCGCCGCTGATCCAGCAGAGCTGGAGCCTGGCCACGGCGCTGTCGCTGCTGGCCTGGTATGTGTTCGCGCCGCAGTGCATCGCGACCCTGGCGGCCATGAAGCGCGAGACCGGTGGCTACAAGATGCCGCTGATCGCGGCCGGCTACCTTTTCGCGCTGGCCTACCTGGCGTCGTTCATCACCTACCGCGTCGCCGTTTACCTCGGGGCGGGCTGAACGTCGCCTCGCGGGGGGTGCTCGCCCGCGTTCAGCAGGGCGAGCCAGTGGGCGCGACTTCAGGGGCCAGCGCGCGTCGGCACGGACGCACTGCAGACGTCGATATAGCCCGGGCTGTGCACGAACCAGCCGCTGCGGTAGCGGCGCGCGTCCAGCAGCTGCGCCCATGTGGCGGATTCGGTTTTCAGCACCTGCAGCGACGGCCGCTCGGCGGCGGGCAGGTCGGCCAGCAGGCTCACGCGCTGGATGGCCGTGCGCTGCTCCGGCTTGTCGTAGAAACCCATCGCGGCGGTGCCGCGCGGCAGCGCGGACAGCAGCTCCATGCCCTTGAGCACGCGGCCGACGACGGTGATGTTCAGGTCCAGCCCGCGGGGTGCCTGGCCGATGACGACATAGAGCTCGGCGCCGTTGCTGGAGTCCACCGCCTCACTGCGGCCCGCGCCGACCATGCCGTAGCAGTGCGTGAGCCAGGCCTGGCCGGTCTTGGGGTCGGCGGCCACGGGCATGCCTTCGGCAAAGCCGGTGCGCGGCGCCCAGCCGTCCGCGTCGGGCAGCCGGGTGAAGCCGGCGGCCTTGCCGACGGCGCTGATCGGCACCGAGAACTCGGCCGGCAGCTTGGGCGCCGCGCCGGCCGGCAGTGGCCGCGCCTTGGCGGCGTCTTCGCCATCGGGGTCGCCCCACTGCGTGACGAAGTTGTCCTGCACGCGCAAGACCGCCAGGCCATTCCAGTAGCCGCCGCGGGCCAGCGCCCGGATGTTGGCCACATGGGCCGGCGCAAAGCGCGGCGCCAGCTCGATGAGCACCGAGCCGGTGGCCAGCTCCATCAGCAGCGTGTTGTCGGGGTCGAGCGGACGCCAGTCCGTCGCGGGCGACGCGGCCAAGATCTCCTGGGCTGACTTCTTGGGCGCGGTCGGCTTCCTGGGTGCCGCCACGGCGGTGGAGAGCAGGCCGGCGGCGGCCAGCGCAATAACGGTGTTTTTCATGGACGCGCAGCTTAGCGGCGTGAGCCGGCGCGGCCCATGGTTGATATCGCGGATAGGCACGCGTTGCGCCGGGGCGGTGGAGGGGCTTTCTACAATGCCGCGATGCCCGAGACTGTTTCCCCCGACCTGCCTTTCGTTCACCTGCGCATGCACACCGAGTTCTCGGTCGTGGACGGCACGCTTCGCACCGACGATGCGGCCTCAGCGGCGGCCAAGGACGGGCAGGTGGCGGCCGCGGTCACCGACCTGGCCAATCTGTTCGGCGGCATCAAGTTCTACTCGGCCTGCCGCAAGAAGGGCGTGCAACCCATCCTCGGCGCGGACTGCTGGCTGGAGCCCGACGCGACCGACAAGCCGCCCACGCGGCTGCTGTTGCTGGTGCAGAACAAGCAGGGCTACCTGAACATCAGCGAGCTGCTGTCACGCGCGTGGATTCAGAACGTGCAGCGCAACCAGGCCTGCGTCACGTGGGCCTGGCTGCAGGAGCTGGGTGAAGGGCTGATCTGCCTGAGCGGCGCTCAGCATGGCGGCCTGGGCCAGGCGCTGCTGCAGGGCGACAAGGTGCGTGCCCGCGAGTGGGCGAACAAGCTCAGCAGCATCTTCCCGAACCGCTTCTACATCGAGCTGCAGCGCGCCGGCCTGCCCGGCCAGGAAGCGCTGGTGCAGGCCAGCGTGCCGTTCGCCGCCGAGCTGGGCCTGCCGGTCGTCGCGACCCACCCCATCCAGTTCCTCGCCGAGGAAGACTTCGAGGCGCACGAGGCGCGCGTGTGCGTGGCCGAGGGCGAGACGCTGGCCAACCCCAAGCGCATCAAGCGCTTCCTGCCCAGCCAGTACTTCAAGACGCAGGCGCAGATGCGCGAGCTGTTCAAGGACATCCCCAGCGCCATCCGCAACACGACGGAGATCGCGCGGCGCTGCTCGCTGACGCTGGTGCTGGGCAAGCCGCAGCTGCCCAACTTCCCGACGCCGTTGATGGAAGACGGCCAGCCCATGCCGATGGCGCAGTACTTCCGCGAGCTCAGCCACGACGGCCTGAAGGACCGGCTGATCCACCTCTTCCCCGTTGATGCCGAGCGCGAGAAGGAGCGGCCGCGCTATGTGGAGCGCCTGGACTTCGAGCTGGACACCATCATCAAGATGGGCTTCCCCGGCTACTTCCTCATCGTGTCGGACTTCATCCGCTGGGCCAAGGAAAACGGCTGCCCTGTGGGCCCGGGCCGGGGCTCGGGCGCCGGCTCGCTGGTCGCGTACGCGCTGCTCATCACGGACCTGGACCCGCTCAAGTACAACCTGCTGTTCGAGCGTTTCCTGAACCCGGAGCGGGTCTCGATGCCCGACTTCGACATCGACTTCTGCCAGGGCAACCGCGACCGCGTCATCGACTACGTGAAGGACAAGTACGGCCGCCCGGCGGTCAGCCAGATCGCGACGTTCGGCACCATGGCCGCCAAGGGCGCGCTGCGCGACATCGGCCGCGTGCTGGGCATGGGCTTCGGCCATGTGGACAGCGTCGCCAAGCTCATTCCGGCGCCGCCCGGCAAGACGGTCACGCTGGCCAAGCTGCCGCCCAACTTCGACCCCGACAAGGCCAAGATGGTCTACGCGCGGCACGAGTCGCCGGAGATCGAGGAGCGCGAGAAGTCCGACGAAGAGGTGGCGGGCCTGCTGGAGATGGCCGCGCGCGTGGAAGGCACCGTGCGCTCCATCGGCATGCACGCCGGTGGCGTGCTGATCGCGCCCGGCAAGATCACCGACTTCTGCCCGCAATACCAGCAGCCGGGGTCGACCAGCGCGGTCAGCCAGTACGACAAGGACGACGTGGAGGCCATCGGCCTCGTGAAGTTCGACTTTCTGGGCCTGGCCACGCTGACCATCCTGGAGCTGGCCAAGAACTTCATCGTCGCCCGCCACCCGGACCGCAAGGATTTCGACTGGGCCAACGTCGCGCTGGACGACCGCAAGACCTTCAAGCTGTTCGGCGACGGGCTGTCGGAAAGCGTGTTCCAGTTCGAATCTCCGGGCATGCAGCGCCTGCTGAAGGACGCCAAGCCCTCGCGCTTCGAGGACTTGATCGCGCTGGTGTCGCTGTACCGGCCGGGCCCGATGGACCTGATCCCGTCGTTCGTCGCGCGCAAGCACGGCAAGGAGGTCATCGAGTACCCGCACCCGCTGCTGGAGCAGGTGTTGGCCGAGACCTACGGCGTGTTCGTCTACCAGGAGCAGGTGATGCAGAGCGCCCAGGTGCTGGGCGGTTACTCGCTGGGCGGCGCCGACATGCTGCGCCGCGCGATGGGCAAGAAGAAGGCCGAGGAAATGGCCATGCACCGCGAGATCTTCCGCAAGGGGGCCGCGGCCAAGGACATCGACCAGGCCCAGGCCGACGAGGTGTTCGACCTGATGGAGAAGTTCGCGGGCTACGGCTTCAACAAGTCGCACGCCGCGGCCTACGCGCTGCTGAGCTATCACACGGCCTGGCTGAAGGCGCACTACACGGCCGAGTTCTACGCCGCGAACATGACCATCGAAATGGACGACACCGACAAGCTCAAGGTGTTGCTCAACGATGCCAAGATCTTCGGCATCGAGTTCCAGTCGCCCTGCGTGAACAAGGGCCAGTACCGTTTCGAGCCGCTGACGAGCCGCCTCGTGAACTACGGGCTGGGCGCCGTCAAGGGCACGGGCCGTGGCGCCATCGAGGCCATCATCGCGGCGCGCGAGGCCGGCGGCCCGTTCCTGAGCTTCTACGACTTCTGCCTGCGCGTGGACCGCAAGGCCGTCAACAAGCGCGTCGTCGAGGCGCTCATCAAGGCCGGCGCCTTCGACAGCATCAACCCCGAGCGCTCCAAGCTGCTGGCCAGCGTTGCGCGCGGCTACACGCACGCCGAGACGACTGAGGCCAACGCCGATCAGGGTGGGCTGTTCGATTTCGGTGACTCTCATGCATCGTCCACCGCCGAGCCCGAGCTGGTGCATGCCGAGCCGTGGAGCATCAAGGAACGGTTGTCGCTGGAGAAGACGGCCATCGGCTTCTACTTGTCGGGCCACCTGTTCGACCAGAGCGGCGCCGAGGTGCGCCGCATCGTCAAGCGCCAGATCGCGGACCTGCAGGACAGCCGCGAGCCCACCATCGTGGCCGGCATCGTCAGCGGCATGCGCATCATCAACGGCCAGCGTGGCCGCGTCGGCATCTTCAAGCTCGACGACAAGAGCGACGCCATCGAGGCCGTGGCCAACGAGGAGCTGCTCAACGCCAACAAGGAACTGCTGGCCGAGGACGAGCTCATCATCGCCCAGGGCAAGGTGCAGAACGACCGCTTCTCCGGCGGCCTGCGGATGAACGTGCAGGCGGTGTGGAGCCTGGCCGCAGCGCGGGCGCGCTTTGGCCGCCACCTGCTGCTGGCCAACGCCGGTGCGGCAGGCCTCGTGCATGAGCTGGTGCAGCGCTTCCCGCCGCGCGAGGTGGAGACCGAGGAGGGCGGCACGCGCAAGCAAGGCCTGCCCGTGCGCGTGAGCATGCGGGCCGAGCCCGAGGGCGGGCAGGTCGGGGCGCGCTGGCTGGTGGAGCTGGGCGAGGCCAGCCGGTTCTGGCCCGCCGACGAAGCACTCGCGAAATTGGGGGCGGCGGCCGAGGTCATTTACGAGGCTGGCTGACGGCCCGCATCGGCGATGATTTCGACCGATGCTGCATGCCGCGCCCAAGCCCGACGCCGGGCCTGTTCGTTCCCAGCCGGTCACCGGGCTCATCCTGACCGGCGGCGGCGCGCGTGCGGCCTACCAGGTGGGCGTGCTGGCAGCGCTGGCCCAGCTGCGGCGTGACGCCGGCGCCACCCAGGGCAACCCGTTTCCCGTCATCAGCGGCACGTCGGCCGGCGCCATCAACGCGACCACGCTGGCCTGCCATGCCGACGATTTCGACGGCGCCGTCGACGGCCTCGTGCACCTGTGGCAGGGACTGCACGTGGAGAGCATCTATCGGGCCGATGCCTTCGAGGCGGTGAGGAGCGGTGCGCGCTGGGTGTCGATGCTGAGCCTGGGCTGGGCGCTCGCGCGCTGGACGCGCAGCCGCCCGCGCAGCCTGCTCGACAACACGCCGCTGCGGCAGCTGCTGGCACGCTACCTGGACATGGCGCGCATCGAGCGCATGCTGCAGGACGGCCACCTGCGCGCGATGGCGCTGACGGGCTCGAGCTACACCTCCGGCCAGCACGTCACCTTTTTCCAGACGCACCACCACGTGGTGCCGTGGCTGCGCGAGCAGCGCCTGGCTGTGCAGACACAGCTGAACCTGAGCCATCTGATGGCGTCCTCGGCCATTCCCTTCATCTTCCCGGCCGAGCCAGTGGAGCTGGAGGGCATGCCCGAATGGTTCGGTGACGGCTCGATGCGCCAGAGCGCGCCGATCTCGCCGGCCGTGCACCTGGGGGCCGAGCGCGTGCTGGTCATCGGCGCGGGCCGCATGAAGGAGCCCGAGGGGCGGCGCGGCAAGGCGACCGACGAGCACCCGAGCATGGCCCAGATCGCCGGCCATGCGCTGTCCAACATCTTCCTGGACGCGCTGGCGGTGGACGTCGAGCGGCTGCGGCGCATCAACCGCACGCTGGCGCTGATGCCGCACGAGATGCGCGTGGCCACGGCGCTGCGGCCCATCGAACTGCTGGTCATCGCGCCCAGCCGCCGCCTGGACGACCTGGCCGGCGAGCACCAGGCCAGCCTGCCCAAGTCCGTGCGCGCACTGCTGCGCGCGTTCGGCGTGAGCGGCGAGGGCAAGACGACCAGCGGCTCGGCGCTGGTGAGCTATCTGCTGTTCGAACCCAGCTTCATCAACGAGCTGATCAACCTGGGCATGAGCGACACGCTGGCGCGGCGCGCCGAGGTGCAGCGCTTTTTCGGCTGGCCCACGCGGGCCCCGCAGATGGACCCGGCGTCGCTGCGGCGCAGCCGCTCCGCGGGGTTCGCGGCCGGCGTTTGACTCGATGTTGGACGCAGTGTCCGACCCGTTGTTGGCTCAGTCGTCGAACGCCTGGCCGCCCACGCGCAGGCCCGCCGCGGACAGCTTGCGCGCGCTGGCGGCGCGGATGCCCGGCACGCGTTTCATCAGGTCGGCCCAGCCGGTGAACGGCCGGGCCGCCAGCAGCCGCTGCACGAGCGCCGGGCCCAGCCCCGGCAGCGATTCGAGTTGCGCGCGCGTGGCGCTGTTGGCGTCGACCTCGGCGGGCTGCGCGGTGGCCGGGAGGGCAGGCAAGACCGGCAACGCGGCCCACGCCCACAGCCAGGCCCGCCGTTTCATCAGGGTTCCCCGGCCTGGGCGCGCACCATGGCGGCATAGGCGCCGTCGCGGGCCAGCAGCTCGGCGTGCGTGCCGGTCTCGACCAGCTTGCCCGCGCCCAGCACGTGGATGGCGTCGGCGCTGCGGATGGTGGACAGGCGGTGGGCGATGACGATCAGCGTCTTGCGGCCCGACCATGCATCCAGCGCCTGTTGCACGGCGCGCTCGCTTTCGGTGTCCAGCGCCGAAGTGGCCTCGTCGAAGATCCAGATCGGCGCGTCCTTGTAGAGCGCCCGCGCAATGGCCAGCCGCTGGCGCTGGCCGCCCGACAGCTTGCTGCCGTTGGCGCCGACGACCGTGTTCAGCCCCTCGGGCAGCGTCTGCACGAAGTCCCACAGATGGGCGGCGCGCAGCGCGGCTTCGAGCTTGGCCTCGTCGCGCGGCTGGGCGTAGGCGATGTTGGCGGCGATGGTGTCGTCGAACAGCACGATGTCTTGCGACACGACCGCGAACTGGCGGCGCAGGCTGGCGCGGGTCAGCGCCTCGATGTCGTCGCCGTCCAGCGTGATGCGGCCCGCCTCGGGCTGGTCGAAGCCCAGCAGCAGGTGGACGATGGAGCTCTTGCCGGCGCCCGACGCGCCGACCAGCGCAGACGTCTTGCCCGCTGGGAAGCGCAGGCTCAGGCCATCCAGCGCCGGCGTGCTGGCGCCCGGATAGGTGAGGCGCACGTCCTCCAGCGCGATCTCGCCGCGGGCCGGGGCGGTCAGTTCCTGGCGGCCGCTGTCGACTTCCTTGGGGGCGTCCATCAGCGCGAAGCAGCCACGGGCGATGACCATGGCGCGCGTGAAAGGCGCGGCCAGGTCCGACAGATGGCGCAGCCGTGAGGTGAGCAGCAGCAGCGCCGCGACGAACTCGGCGAAGTCGCCCACGCCGGTGCCCGCATGGCGGGCCTGCCACAGCGCGATGCAAATGATGGCCGACAGGCCCACCGACGCCACCAGCTGCGACATCGGCTGGCCCAGCGCGCCGGCCGTGACCGTCTTCAGGTTGGCGCGGCGTACCTCCTGCGACACGGCGGTGAAGCGCGCCAGCTCATGCGGCACGGCGCCGAACTGGCGCACGACCCGCCACGCACGGGTGATGTCGTCCACGCGGTTCACCAGCGCGAGCTGCGTGTCGTAGGAGCGCGAGGCCATCTGCCGCACGCGCTGGTTGACCTTCTTCATGACCAGCGCCATCACCGGCGTGACCACCAGGCTCAGCAGCGTGAGCTGCCAGTTCACGTAGAACAGGTAGATCAGCATCGCGATGGCGGGCAGGCCGTCGCGCAGCAGGTTGATGCCCACGCCGCCGGTCAGCTCCAGGATCTGCTGCGGGTCGTTGACGACCTTGCTGACCGCCGTGCCGGGCTGCATGCGCGTGTAGACCTGGGCGTCCAGCCGCAGCAGCGCGTTCACGAGCGCGGCCCGGAAGTCCATCACGCAGCGGGTGACGGTCCAGTTGAAGAGGTACTGGCCCGCGAAGCCGAACAGGCCGCGGATGAAATACAGGCCGATGAGGACCACCGGCACCATCCACAGCTCGAAGGCGTTGTTCGCGAAGCCTTCGCCGAAAGCGTATTTGATGAGCTTGGGGATGGCCGGCTCCGTGGCGGCCAGGCCGATGTAGGCCAGCACCGTCAGCACGGCGCCCCAGCGGTGCGGGTAGACGAACTGGCCGAGGCGCCGGGCGGGGGAGTCGGAGGGCTGCGAGGTGTCGGGGGTGTCGGTGGACATGAGGCGGGATTGTCGTCGGTGTTCGCGCGCGGCCCCGTTCACGAAACATTGCCTGCGGACGGGGCTGGCGGGCCAGGCAGCGGATGGGCGCACTCGAGGCCTTGACGGCGGGCGACACGGGCGTGGTTGTCTCTCGGGAGGGGCGGTTTGTCCGGCCCCGGCGTCAAGCTCACTACACTCCATCCCCCATGCTGTATGACACCCCGCCAGGAGCGCGTCCCAAGGTCGTTCACTTCGTCACCGGTGGCTTCTCCGGTGCCACGCAGGTGGCCATCGACCTGTGCCTGTCCGCGCTGCGCGACAGCGCCTACGAGCCGATCCTCGTGCTGCGGCGCAAGTCGCGGACGTCGCAGGCCCGTATCAATGCGCTTCGCGAGCGTGGGCTCACGGTCTTGGTGGTGTCGAGCGCCTGGTTGCACCTGCCCATCGTTGCCGAACTCGCCCGCCTGCTGCGCGAACTGCAACCGGCGGCATTGCTGGCGCACGGCTTCCCGGAACATCTAATCGGCCGTCGCGCCGGCCTGCGGGCCGGGGTGCCTGTGATGATCCAGGTCGAGCACAACTCGCGTGAACGTTACTCGCCCTGGAGTCTTTGGCTGAGCCGGCGGCTTGCGAAAGTGAGCACCGCGCTGGTCGGCGTCAGCGAGGGCGTGCGCCAGGGACTGATCGCACAAGGCTTGCCACCCGAGAAGACCATTGCGATTCCCAACGGCATCGACCTCTCGCGGTTTACCGCCCCCGGGGGCGAGCGCGAAGCCGGCGTGGTCATGGCGGCGCGGTTTGCGCGCCAGAAGGACCACGCCACGCTGATCGCGGCACTCGCCCTGCTGCGGGCACGCGGGGTGACGCCGCCGGTGCAACTGGCAGGCACCGGGCCGCTGATGCCCCGCATGCAGGCCCGGGCCGCGCGCGGCGGTCTGCAGGCCCAGGTGCGGTTCCTGGGGCATCACAACGACATGCCGGGGCTGCTGCGCTCGCAGCGCATCTTCGTGCTGGCCACGCATTTCGAGGGCATGCCGTTGGCGCTAGTCGAGGCCATGGCCTCGGGCTGCGCCTGTATCGCATCCGATGTCATCGGCGTGCGCGGTGTGATTGACCACGAGCGCACCGGGCTGCTGGTGCCGGAGGGCGACGCCGATGCGCTGGCGGCGGCGATCGAGCGGCTGCTGCTGGACCCGGCGCTGGCCGATCGACTCGGTGCCAGTGCCCGGGAGCGCGCGCTGGCTGAACATGGTCAGGCCTTGATGCGCCAGCGCTACGATGCGCTGCTGGCGCAGGCCATCTCAGCAGACCGACGACCTTCTTCCGCATGAATCACTTTGGCGCCACCCCGGCGAGCCGCGGGGCGGCTGATACAAGGCCTCTGACGGCGGTGCAGCTGCAACTCAACGGTATGGGCGACCTCGTCTGGCATGCGGAGTATTTCCGCTGCGTGGCCGAGCAGAGCCGCGACGGCCAGGTCAGCGTGATTGCCGCGCCCACGACCATGGCGCGTGAGCTGATCGGCCACGAGCCTTGGGTGCGCGAGGTCATCGATTTCGACCGGCGCCCACGCCGCAGCGAGCGCCGCAAGGGCCGCCACAGTGGCTGGGGCGGGGTGCTGCGGTTCGGTGCCGAGCTGGCGCCCAAGCATTTCGATCGCATGGTGCTGTTTTCCGACCACCCGGGGCGCGCGATCGTCGCCTGCTGGCGTGCCGGCATCCGCACCATCCTCGGCTTCGGTGACACCTGGCTGCAGCGCCAGCTGCTGACGCCGTCGCCCTGGATCCGGCGCTACCGCGGGCCGGCCGTTGCCGGCTATCGGGACGCCACGGCGTTTTCCATCGCGCAGGGCTTCTGTCAGGCGCCCATCGTGCCGCGCCTGAACGTGCGGCCCGATGCACTGGCGCGCATGACGCAGCGGCTCGCGCCGCTTCAGGGGCCGCTGCACGCGTTGGCCATCGGCGCCTCGTTGCCCTACAAGCAGTGGGGCGAGGACAACTTCGTGGATCTGGCCAACCGGCTGGCTGCGCGCGGCCACGGTGTGCTGCTGCTCGGCGGGCCGGCCGAAGGGGCGATGGCCCAGGCCATCCGCGCCCGCGTCGAGCCAGCCCAGCGTGACCGCGTGATCGCCATGACCGGCATCAGCGTGGCCGAGAGCGTGGCCGCGCTGTCGCTGGTGCAGAGCTGCAGTGGCAATGACACCGGTGCCGTGCAGTTCGCGGCGGCCGTGGGCACCCATGCTTTCGTCGTGCTGGGCCCGCGCCCGCCGCTGGAGCATGACCCCGAGCATGTGCACCTGCTGCAGGCGCCGCAGCTGTCAGACATCAGCGCCGCCGATGTCGAGGCGCGCATGCTGGCGGTGCTTGGCGAGGGCCTTAGCGGGACTTGCGGTTGAGGGCGCTCCGCAGGCCGTAGCGCAGCGCGGTCCACAGCGTGTCGATGCGCAGGCGCAGCGGCCCGGCCAGGCGGCGCGTTACGAGTTCCCGCGCGACGGCCCGGCGCCCGAGCATCAGCGACTGCTTCAGCAGCACGCGGCCTTCGGTGGAGTGCACGATGTCGTCCGGCGCGGCGCGCAGGAAGGCCAGCAGCCCGGCTTCGTCATAGGCTTCGTTGAAATTGCCGAAGCGATGGAAGCCCAGGGGCCGGTACTCGTAGCCGTCGGTCTCGGCCGAGAACTCACGCGCGACGGACAGCGGCGCGAAGCGCATGCCTTGCGCCTCCAGCGCCGGGCGGTTCCACAGGCAGATGAACGAGTCCTCGGGGTGGCATTGCGGCTGCGGCAGCTTCGACACCGCCTGGTGCAGCCGGACCGAGCGCAGCGAGAAGCCGCCATTGCCGACGGCGTAGTCCCGATGCGGCCATGGCGCGCCGATGTAGTCCCAGGCGAGGAAGCCGTCGTCCCATTTTTCGGGATGGATGACAAAGCCGTCCCACTGCACCACCAGGAAATGCGGCACGCGGATGTGCTGGTGGAAGTCGCCCAGCATGAACGCCGAGTATTCCTCCGCCGAACGGATGGGTTCGCAGCGCACGAGGGTCACGCCGTCCACGGCCCAGTCCTGGTCGGTGAACAGCAGGATCTCGTCGAACTGGAAGTTCGCCGTGCAGCGTCGGATGGCGCTCATCGCCAGGCCCAGGTGCCGTGTTTCCAGGCAGACGAGGGCGACGCGGCCGCGCAGGTCGTGGATCAGGGGGTCAGGCATGGAGCAGGGCGTCGACGGCGTCGGCCAGGCTGGTGAATTCGGGGTTCCGGCCCTTGGCCGCCGCAGGGTTGGCGTCCGTGGCGAGCAGCACGGCGCGGCCCACGCCGGCCCGCTCGGCGGCTTCGATGTCGGAGGTCTTGTCGCCGAACATCAGCGAGGCGGCGAGATCGATGCCCAGCGCCTGGGCGCTGCGCAGGATCATGCCCGGCGCCGGCTTGCGGCAGTCGCAGTCGATGGCGTAGCGCGCCACGGTTCCATCGGGCAGGTGAGGGCAGTACTCGATGGCCGCCAGCGTGATGCCTTGCGAGGCCAGGTGGTGGCGCAGCGCGTCGTGCAGCGCTTGCAGCGCGGCCTCGTCGTAGTAGCCGCGTGCGATGCCCGACTGGTTGGTCACGATGACGAGCGCGTAGCCCGCCGCCTGCAGGCGCCGCAGCGCGTCGACGGACCCGGGGACGAACTCGAAATCTTCCCAGCGGTACAGGTAGCCGTGGTCGAGGTTGATGACGCCGTCGCGGTCGAGAAAGGCTGCGGGGCGCATCAGGTCTGTGCTCGGATGCGGTTGACGAGGGCCGTCGTGGAGTAGCCGTCGACGAAGGGAATCGCCAGCGCGTCGCCGCCCCACGACCTGACGAGGCGGGTCTCCTCCAGCGCCTCCATGTCGTAGTCGCCGCCCTTCACGTAGAGCTGCGGCTTGACGCGCTTGAGCAGTTCGCAGGGCGTGCGTTCGTCGAAGAACAGCAGCGCGTCGACCGACGCGAGGCCTGCCAGCACGAGGGCACGGTCGACGTCGCGGTTCAGCGGCCGGTCCGGGCCCTTGCCGAGCATGCGCGCCGACGCGTCGGAGTTGACCGCGACGACGAGGCTGGCGCCCTTGGCGCGTGCCGCGTGCAGATAGGCGACGTGACCACGGTGCAGCACGTCGAACACACCGTTGGTGAACACCATCGGGCGGCCCAGCGAGGCCAGGCGGTCGGTCAACGCGGCGTCGTCAAGCGCGGCCGCGTCGATGAGCTTGTCTTCCAGCGCACTCATGCGGCCAGTTCCTCGTAGCTGACGGTGGCCGTGCCGAACTTGCCGACGACGATGCCGCCGGCCTTGTTGGCCAGGCGCATCGCGTCGGGCAGCGGGGTGCCGGCGGCCAGCAGCGCGGCCAGCGTGGCGATGACGGTGTCGCCGGCGCCGGTCACGTCGAACACCTCGCGCGCGCGGGCGGGCTCATGGGTGACGCCGGCCGCGTCGAACAGCGTCATGCCTTCCTCGGAGCGCGTCAGCAGCACGGCGCCGACGCCGATGTCGGCGCGCAGCCGGTCGACCTTGGCCAGCAGGTCCTGCTCGCCTTTCCACGTGCCGGTCACCTGCGCCAGCTCGCCGCGGTTGGGCGTGATGATGCTGGCGCCGGCATAGCGGCGGTAGTCGCTGCCCTTGGGGTCGATGAGCACGGGCTTGGCCGCGGCACGGGCCAGTTCGATCATGCGCGGGATGTGGGTCAGGCCGCCCTTGCCGTAGTCGGAGAACAGCACGACGTCGTGACTGGGCAGTTGCTCCTCGAAGGCGTCGAGCATCTGGCCCAGCACCTCGTGATCGGGCTCGTTCTCGAAGTCGATGCGGATGAGCTGCTGGGCGCGGCCGATGACGCGCAGCTTGACGATGGTGTGCAGCTGCTTGTCGTCACGCAGCACGGTGGCGATGTCGCGCTCGTGCAGCAGCCGGCGCAACTGCTGCGCGGGCTCGTCCTGGCCGACGACGGTCAGCAGCGTGGCCTGCGTGCCGAGCGTGCGCACATTGAGCGCGACGTTGGCGGCGCCGCCCAGGCGCAGTTCCTCGCGCTCCACGCGCACGACGGGCACCGGCGCCTCGGGCGAGATGCGCTCGACGGCGCCGTGCCAGTAACGGTCCAGCATGACGTCGCCGACGACCAGCACGCGGCAGGCGGCGAGCTGTTCCTGGCTGGGCAACTTGCTCATTGTTGCCCCCTTTGGCCTGCGGCCTGTCCCCCCGAAGGGGAGCGAGCTTGCTTGGGGCGGCCCGGCGCGGCGCTCATTGCCCCAGCCCCATCTCGGCCTCGATCAGGCCGCACAGCGTGTGGCCGATCAGCAGGTGGGCTTCCTGGATGCGCGCGGTGACCCCGTGCGGCACGACGATGCTGGCGTCGCACAGCGCGCCCAGCTTGCCGCCGTCGCGGCCCAGCAGGCCCAGCGTGTAGATGCCCATGGCCTTGGCGGCTTCAACGGCGCGCAAGACGTTGCCGGAGTTGCCCGACGTCGAGATGCCGATCAGCGCGTCACCCGCGCGGCCCAGGCCTTGCACCTGGCGCGTGAACACGTCGTCGAAGCTGTAGTCGTTGCCGATGCAGGTCAGCGCCGAGCTGTCGGTCGTCAGCGCCAGGCCGGCGAGCGGGCGGCGGTCCTTGATGAAGCGGCCGGTCAGCTCGGAGGCCAGGTGCTGGCTGTCGGCGGCCGAGCCGCCATTGCCGCAGAACATGATCTTGCCGCCAGCGCTCAGCACGGCGGCCAGGCGCTGGCCGGCCTTTTGCACCTGCGGGTCGAGGGCGCCGAGAACCTGCATCAGTTGCAGGTGTTCGTCGAGATTGCGGAGAAACAGGGATGTCATCGATGCCAAGCCTCGGCAGTCGTTGAGGGTGCGATCACTCGCGCCAATGGTCGGCGATCCAGCGCGCGGGGCGGGCATGGCGCCAGTTGCCGTTGCTGCGGCCGGCCAGCGCGTCGGGCGGGTTCATGACGCCGTGGAAGATCAGGATGCGCGCGCCGCCTGGGACGAAGGGGTCGCGCCAGTAGCTGCTGGGCCAGGCCGGGATGCAGTGGTATTTGTAGCTGGCGCACCAGGCGGCGTCCCAGTAGCGCAGCAAGCCGCGCCGGTGCAGCACGGCAGACAGAAACGCCTGCTCGTTGCGGAACTCGGCCTTGGCCTTGGCCTGGTCGGCGACGAACTCGGTCAGCACGTCCTGGTGGGCGCCCAGCACCCAGCGGTAGACCGACGAGTTGCCGGTGATGCGCCAGGGGCGCTTCCAGTCGTGGATGATGAGGAAGTCGCCCGGCACCTCGAAGAACGGCGTGATGTCGTCGACGATGACGACGTCCAGGTCCAGGAAGAGCGCCGTGCCGCTCAGGCCGTACTCGTTGACGAGCACCGGGCTGAAGGTGGTGAGCTTCTTCCAGCCGCGCTCGGGTTCGCCGTTGGGCAGCGTCATCTCGGGGATGGGGAAGCACGTCACCTCGGCGCGGACGCCCTCGGTGCGGTCCGTCAGGCAGACGAACTGGAACTCGCCCTTCAGGTGGCGGCGCACCATCGCGTAGAGGCGATTGACGTACTCGGGGCCGTACTTGGTGCCCCACTTCATGCAGACGATCGTTCTCACAGCTCTTCCACGTGGCGTGGCGGGTAGGTGTCCCAGTTCAGGCAACCAGGGCACTGCCAGAAATAGTGGGCGGCCTCGAAGCCGCAGGCCGCGCAGCGATAGCGCAGCAGCGGCTTGGTGGCTTTTTCGAGCGTCTGGACCAGCGGCGTGGCCTCGTCAGGCGGCAGCGCGTCCGCGTTGAGCTTGAGCAATTCAGTGGCGGCGGACAGCGCCGGCTGTTCGCGCAGGTGGGCCGCGAGCCGTTCGCGCTGCGGCTCGGGCTGCAGCGTGGCCAGCGCGCGCAACAGGTGCATGCTGGGCGCGCGCTGGTATTGCTCCGTCAGCATCGCGATGGCGCGCTCGGGCTGGCCCAGGGCCTTGGCGGCGGCCGCGCAGTCGGCCGCCACGAGGTTGAAAGCCGGTGGATTGGCCGACATCAACTTGGCGAACGTGGCCAGCGCCGCTTCGTGCTGGGCCGCTTTGAGCTGCAATTGCCCCTGGAGCACATAGGCGCGGGCCGCTTCGGGTTCGCGGCGCCGAGCCTGCGCGAGCAGATCCAGCGCGAGATCGGCATGCCCTTGCGCTTGGGCCACCAGCGCCTGCTCGCACAGGTAGTGCGCGATGCGCCCGGAGAACGAGCCGGTGCCGGCCGCTTCCAGCTCGCCCGCCACTTCGGCGGCCTTGGCCCAGTCGCGCGAGCGTTCGTACAGCGACAGCAGCGCCAGCCGCGCCTCCCGCTCGAAGGCGGTGCCGCGCAGTTCCGCATAGGCGGCTTCGGCGCGGTCGAACAGGCCGGCCTTGAAGAAGTCCTGGGCGAGTTCGTGCTGGGCGCGGTCGCGGTCGGCCTTGGGCAGGTCGCCACGGCGCAGCAGGTGCTCGTGCACGCGCACGGCACGCTCGGTCTCGCCACGGCGGCGGAACAGGCTGCCGAGTGCGAAGTGCAGCTCGGAGGTGTCGGGGTCGTTCTGGACGGCTTCGATGAAGGCGTCGATGGCCTTGTCCTGCTGTTCGTTCAACAGCAGGTTCAGGCCTTTGAAATACGCCTTGGGCGATTCACGCTGTTCGAGCTTCCACTGCTTCGAATCGAGTTTGGAGGCCAGCCAGCCGAGCACGAAGACGACGGGCAGGACGAAGAGCAGCCAGCGCGGATCAAACTCCATCTTGGTGGGCGGCGAAAGGCGTTGCAGGGGTGTCGGTCATCGGTGTGGGCAGCGTGTTCATGGGCTCGGCCCGTTGCGCGGCGCGCCGATGCCGCCACCAGGAGGGCACCATCGCCAGCACGCCGAACGCGGCGCCCAGCCCGAAGGCCAGCAGCACGATGATGACCTGGGGCGCGCGCCATTCATGGCCGAAGAACCAGCGCACGACGGCGTCGTGGCTGTTGTTCAGCGCGAAGGCGAACAGCGTGAAGAAGAGCAGGGCCCGCAGGAGCCAGACGATGGTGCGCATGGCGCTGGATTCTGGCTCAGCGGCCGCTTGTTTTTTCGGGAGGAGCGCAGGGCCGCTCCCAAGCCGGCCGGTCCTGGCGATGTGCGTGCGGCTCAAGGCCGACAGCAGCGCCGCCCCTGCGGGGTCGCGGCCAACGTGCGCGTCGGACGACGGCCGTCATTCCACCGGCAGGTGCATGTCGACGGCCTCGCGCAGCGCCTTGCCGGGCTTGAAGTGCGGCGCCAGCTTCTCGGGGATCATGACCTGCTCGCCGCTGCGCGGGTTGCGGCCCACGCGAGGGGGGCGGCGGCTGATGGAGAAACTGCCGAAGCCCCGGATCTCGATGCGGTGGCCGCGCGCCAGTGCGTCGCTCATCGCGTCGAGGATGGTCTTGACCGCGAACTCGGTGTCCCGTTGGGTCAGTTGGCCAAAGCGTTCGGCGAGCACGGTGACGAGGTCGGAGCGGGTCATGGCGGGGCGGGCCTGTAAACGGAACGGGGGTCAGCGCCGGGCGGCGCGTGTCACTCACAAGCCCGCAGCCGGCGCGGCGCGACAGCTGGCGGGCGCGATGGCCGCTTCGCGTCGCCCCTGCGGGCTTGTGACTGACAACGGGGGGGGGCTGAATTGAAACAGGCCCGCTGGCGAGGCCGGCGAGCCTGTGGGGAGCATACCCGGCCCCGGCGCTTGTTGCCGGGGCGGGCGGTCAACCGAGGGCTTAGTTGCCCTGGTTGTCCAGCTTGGCGCGCAGCAGGGCGCCCAGGCTGGTCGTGCCGGCGTTTTCACGCTCGTTCGACTGGCTGATGCGCTGCATGGCTTCCTGCTGGTCGGCGTTGTCCTTGGCCTTGATCGACAGCTGGATGTTGCGGGTCTTGCGGTCGACGTTGACGATGACGGCCGTGACTTCGTCGCCTTCCTTCAGCACGTTGCGGGCGTCTTCCACGCGGTCGCGGGAGATTTCCGAAGCGCGCAGGTAGGCCATCACGCCTTCAGCCAGTTCGACTTCAGCGCCACGCGGGTCGACGGTCTTGACCTTGCCGGTCACCGAAGCGCCACGATCGTTGATGGTCGTGTAGGCGGTGAAGGGGTCGCTGTCCAGCTGCTTGATGCCCAGCGAGATGCGCTCGCGCTCGACGTCCACAGCCAGCACGACGGCTTCGACTTCCTGGCCCTTCTTGAAGTTGCGCACGGCGGTTTCGCCAGTCTCGTCCCACGACAGGTCGGACAGGTGCACCAGGCCGTCGATGCCCTGGGCCAGGCCCACGAACACGCCGAAGTCGGTGATCGACTTGACCGGGCCCTTGACCTTGTCGCCGCGCTTGACGTTCTCGGCGAACTCTTCCCACGGGTTGGCCTTGCACTGCTTCATGCCCAGGCTGATGCGGCGCTTGTCTTCGTCGATCTCCAGGACCATGACTTCGACTTCGTCGCCCAGCGAGACCAGCTTGCTGGGGGCGATGTTCTTGTTGGTCCAGTCCATTTCGGAGACGTGCACCAGGCCTTCGATGCCCGGCTCGATCTCGACGAACGCGCCGTAGTCGGCGATGTTCGTGACCTTGCCGAACAGGCGGGTGCTGGTCGGGTAGCGGCGGGCCACGCCGAACCACGGGTCGTCGCCCAGCTGCTTGATGCCCAGCGAGACGCGGTTCTTCTCGGCGTCGAACTTCAGGACCTTGGCGGTCAGTTCCTGGCCGACCGTCACCACTTCGCTCGGGTGACGGACACGGCGCCAGGCCATGTCGGTGATGTGCAGCAGGCCGTCGATGCCGCCCAGGTCCACGAACGCACCGTATTCGGTGATGTTCTTGACCACGCCGTTGACGATGGCGCCTTCGGACAGCGTCTCGAGCAGCTTGGCGCGCTCTTCACCCATGGAGGCTTCGACCACGGCGCGACGCGACAGCACAACGTTGTTGCGCTTGCGGTCGAGCTTGATGACCTTGAATTCCATGGTCTTGCCCTCGAACGGGCTCATGTCCTTCACCGGGCGGGTGTCCAGCAGCGAGCCGGGCAGGAAGGCGCGGATGCCGTTGACCAGGACGGTCAGGCCGCCCTTGACCTTGCCGGAGACGGTGCCGGTCACGAAGTCGCCAGACTCCAGGGCCGTTTCCAGGCTCAGCCACGAGGCCAGGCGCTTGGCCTTGTCGCGCGACAGGATGGTGTCGCCGTAGCCGTTTTCGATGGCGTCGATGGCGACGGAGACGAAGTCGCCGACCTGGACTTCCAGTTCGCCCTGGTCGTTCTTGAACTCTTCGATGGGCACGTAGGCTTCGGACTTGAGGCCTGCGTTGACGACGACGAAGTTGTGTTCGACACGAACGACTTCGGCCGAGATCACTTCGCCAGCGCGCATGTCGGAGCGCTGCAGCGACTCCTCGAACATGGCGGCAAAGGATTCCATGCCGGAAGCGGCGGTTTGGGTTTGGGACATTTGGTGGACCTTGGATGGCGAAGGGGGAACCCCGACGCGGCGTGCAGGCGAGCTGCGGGTTAAGTTGTTGACATCGCCGCCCTCGATGAACAGACGTTCGGAGGGAAGGGCGGCGGGCCGTGGCTTCTCAGGCCTGGGCCCGACAGAGCGGCGGTTGAATGCCGATCAGAAGGGCCGGCGCGTTTGCCACCAAGCCAGCATCTGCTCCACCGAGGCTTCGATGGACAGTGCCGAGTTGTCGAGCAGCTGCGCGTCCTGCGCGGGGGTCAAAGGCGAGGCTGAACGGTTTTTGTCTCGTTCGTCCCGCGCCTCCAAATCTTCGCGCAAGCTGTTGATATTAGCTGAAATCCCTTTGGAAATCAATTGCTTATGGCGGCGCTCGGCGCGCGTGGCGGCGCTGGCCGTCAGGAAGACCTTCAGCGTCGCGTCGGGGAAGATGGCCGTGCCCATGTCGCGCCCATCGGCCACCAGGCCCGGCAGCCGCCGGAAATCGAGCTGCAGCTGGTGCAGCGCCTGCCGCACGGCGGAATGCACGGCCACCTGCGAGGCGAGCAGGCCGGTGGCTTCGGCGCGCAGCCGTGCGCTGACATCTTCCTGCCCGAGGAAGACCTGGCCGTCGCTGAAGCGCAGGTCCAGCGTGGGCACGATGGCGGCGACGGCGTCGCCATCGTCCAGGTTCAGGCCGGCGCGACGGGCGGCCAGGCCGGTCACGCGGTACAGCGCGCCGGAGTCCAGCACCGAGAAGCCGAGGGCCTTGGCCGTCTCGTCGGCCAGCGTGCCCTTGCCGGAGGCGGTGGGGCCGTCGATGGTGATGACGGGGATGTCGGCGGCGCGGGCCGTCACGACGCCGAACAGCGTCTCGAAGTAGTCGGGGAAGGTCTTGGCGACGCAGTGCGGCTCCAGCACGCGCACCGGCACGGCGCGTTCCGTCACCAGGCCGTTGAACGCTGCCAGCGAGAAGCACATGGCGACGCGGTGGTCGTCGTAGGTGTGGATGGCGGCGGCGCGCCAGTCGCGCAGCGGCTGCACGCGGATCCAGTCGGGCCCTTCGTCAACCACGGTGCCCAGTTTGCGCAGCTCGGCCGCCATGGCGGCGATGCGGTCGGTTTCCTTGACGCGCCAGCTGGCGATGTTGGTGAGCGTCGTCGGTCCGTCGGCGTAGAGCGCCATGACGGTCAGCGTCATCGCCGCATCGGGGATGTGGTTGCAGTCCAGCGTGATGCCCTTGAGCGGCCAGGCGCCGCGACGCACCTCCAGCCAGTTGGGGCCGGCCTTGACCTCGGCACCCATGGCGGCGGCGGCCTCGATGAACCGCACGTCGCCCTGCAGCGATTCGCTGCCGACGCCCTCGATGCGCAGAGGCGTGTCGGCCGCCGCGATGGCGCCCAGCGCGACGAAATACGAGGCCGACGAGGCGTCGCCTTCGACGAAGACCTCGCCCGGCGAGCGGTAGCGGCTGCCGGCCGGAATGACGAAGGCCTGCCAGCCTTCGCGCCGCACGGCGATGCCGAAGCGCTGCAGCAGGGCCAGCGTGATCTCGATGTAGGGCTTGGAGATCAGTTCGCCGATCACCTCGATGCGGATGTCGCGCCCCGGCGCTGGGCCACCCCGGGCCGGGGATGCCCCCTCGGGGGAACTGGGGGCTTCAAAGCCGGCCACCAGCGGCAGCGCCAGCAGCAGCGCCGTCAGGAACTGGCTCGACACATCGCCGCGCACACGCACCGGCGTGTCCAATGCCAGCGTCGAGGGGCCGCGCAGGCGCAGCGGCGGGTAGCCCGGGTTGCCGAGGTCGTCGATGTTGCAGCCCAGGCCGCGCAGGGCGTCGACGAGGTCGCCGATCGGGCGCTCGTGCATGCGCGGCACGCCCGAGACTTCGAAGCTGCCGCCTTGCGTGGCCGCCAGCAGGGCCAGCGCGGCGGTCAGCGGCCGCATGGCGGTGCCGGCGTTGCCGAGGAAGAGTTTGGCCTCCTTGGCGCGCAGACGGCCGCCGAGGCCGTCGATGACGATGGCGTCACCGTCGCGCCACACCCCGCAGCCCAGCGTGCGCAGCGACTCGAGCATGACGGCCGTGTCGTCGGACGCCAGCAGGTCGCGCACGACCGTCTTGCCTTCGCTGAGTGCGGCCAGCAGCAGCACGCGGTTGGAAATGCTCTTGGAGCCGGGCAGGCGCACGGTGCCTGCGGCGCTGCGCAGGGGCGGCAGGTCGAGGAAGGGGATCTTGAACATCACTTAGCCGCCGGGCGGCCTGGAGGGATCGTAGGAAGGGTCCAGGCCGAGCGGCCTTCGGCAATGGGGCGCAGCGCGGCCTCGAGGGCGACCGCGTCGCCGGTCTCGATCAGGGCCTCGAGCTGGTCCAGCATGGTGCGAAAGCGCTTGGACTGGGCCAGCACTTCATGCTTGTTGGCCAGGAGGATGTCGCGCCACACGGAGGGCTCGCTGGCGGCGATGCGGGTGAAGTCGCGAAAGCCCGGGCCGGCGAGGCTGAGATAGTCGCGCGCGGCCGGTTGCTCGGCGATGGCCTGGAAATAGGCGTACGCGAGCAGATGCGGCAGATGGCTGACGGCAGCGAACGCCGCGTCGTGGTTGTGCGGGCGCATCTTCAGCACCGTGGCACCCAGTGCGGACCAGACGTCGGTGGCTTTTTGCACCAGTTCCGGGGTGGTGAAGGACTGCGGGGTCAGGATGACCTGCCGGCCCTCGTACAGGTTGGCTTCGGCGTGCTGCACGCCACCCGATTCCTTGCCGGCGATGGGGTGGCAGGGCACGAAGCTCGCTGCGCGCTCGCCCAGCGCGCGGCGGGCGGCTTCAATGACGTCGCACTTGGTGGAGCCGACGTCCATGAACAGCACGCCGGGGTTCACCAAGTGACGGATGGCCTTGAGCGTGTTTTCGGTGGCGGAGACGGGGACGGCGATCAGCACGATGTCCGAGCCGGACACGGCGAGCAGCGCAGATTCGGCGGCCACGTCGATGACGCCCAGCCTCTTGGCGGCTTCCGTGGTGGACGGGGATTTGCTGTAGCCGACGACGCGGCGCACCAGGCCGGCGCGCTTCATCGCGAGCGCAAAGCTGCCGCCCATCAGGCCGCACCCGATCACGCCTAGCTGTTGGAACATGGCTGACCTCAGTTCTTGACAGGGTATGCGCCCAGCATCTTGTAGAAGGCGCAGATCTGGCGCAACTCGTCCAGCGCGGCCGCCACATGCGGCTGGCTGGGGTGGCCATCGAGGTCGATGTAGAAGTAGTACTCCCACTGGCCGTTACGGGCCGGGCGGGATTCGAGCCGGGTCATGGAGACGCCGTGCTTTTTCAGCGGCACGAGCAGGTCGTGCATGGCGCCGGGGCGGTTGGCGACGGACACGACGAGGCTGGTGCAGTCGCGGCTGGTGGCCGGCGGCGTCGCCATCGTCTGCGGCAGGCAGATGACGGCGAAGCGCGTGCGGTTGTAGGCCTCGTCCTGGATGGCGTGGGCCGTGATGTGCAGGCCGAACAGCGTGGACGCGCGCTCGGCGCCGATGGCGGCCCAGGCCGGATTGGTCGCCGCCAGCCGGGCGCCCTCGGCGTTGCTGGAGACAGCGCGGCGCTCGACGTCGGGCAGGTGCTTGTTCAGCCAGTTCTGGCATTGGGCCAGCGCCTGCGGATGCGCCAGCACCGCTTCGATGTCACGCATCGACGGCTCCTTGCGCATCAGGTTGTGGCGGATCAGCAGGCTGACTTCGCCGACGATGTGGCAGGGCGTGTGCAGGAACAGGTCCAGCGAGCGCGTGACGACGCCCTCGGTCATGTTCTCGACGCCGACGACGCCGAACTGCGCGCTGCCCGAGGCAGTCGCGTGGAAGACCTCGTCGAAGGTCGCGCAATAGACCAGGTCGGCGGCGCCGCCGAAATACTCGATGGCGGCCTGCTCGCAGAAGGTGCCCACGGGGCCCAGCACGGCCACGCGCTGCGGCGATTCCAGCGCCAGGCAGGCCGACATGATCTCGCGCCAGATGGCCGACACATGCTCCGCCTTCAGCGGGCCGGGGTTGGCCGAGCGGATCTTCTCGATGACTTGCGCGACGCGGTCCGGGCGGAAGAACGGCGTGCCTTCGGCACGCTTGATCTCGCCGACCTGCTCCGCGACGCGGGCGCGTTCGTTCAGCAGCGCCAGCAGTTGCCGGTCCAGGCCGTCGATCTGGTCGCGCAGCGCCAGCAGGGCCTGGGAGGCGACGGGCTCAGCCATGGCGCACCTCGAAATCTTTCAGGAAGCCGACCAGCGCCTGCACGCCTTCCAGCGGCATCGCGTTGTAGATGGAGGCGCGCATGCCGCCCACCGACTTGTGGCCCTTGAGCTGCAGCAGGCCGGCCGCGCGGGCCTCGGCCAGGAAGGTGTCGTTGAGCGCCTCGTTCTTGAGGAAGAACGGCACGTTCATGCGCGAGCGGCAGCTCGGGTCGACCCGGTTCTCGTAGAAGCTGGAGCCGTCGAGCGCGGCGTAGAGCAGGGCGGCCTTGTCGATGTTGCGCTGCTCCACGGCGGCGAGGCCGCGCCGGCCGGCGTATTCGAGGCCCTTGACCCACTGGAACACGAGGCCGGCGACGTAGATGGCGAAGGTCGGCGGCGTGTTGAACATCGACTGGTTCGCGGCCACCGTCTCGTAATTGAAGGCCGACGGGCAGATGGACAGCGCATGACCCAGCAGGTCTTCGCGGACGAACACGAGCGTCAGGCCGGCGGGGCCGATGTTCTTTTGCGCACCGCCGAATGCCAGGCCGACACGGCGCCAGTCGATCGGCCGCGACAGCAGGTGCGACGAGGCGTCGATGACCAGCGGCACACCGTGGGTCAGTTCGGGAAGTTCCTGGAACTCGACGCCATCGATGGTCTCGTTGCTGCAGACGTGCACATAGGCGGCGTCATCGCGCAGCGCCCACTCGCGCGGGATGACGCCGGTCTTGCCGATGTCCGCGGCGATCTGCACGTCGGCATAGCGCCGCGCCTCGCCCGCGCTCTTGCGCGACCACGAGCCCGTCACCACGACGTCCACCTTGCCGCCGCGGCTCAGGTTCATCGGCACGATGGCGTTCTCGCCCAGGCCGCCGCCCTGCATGAACAGCACACGGTAGTTGGGCGGCACGGCGAGCAGTTCGCGCAGGTCAGCCTCGGCGGCCGCGAGGATGGTGCCGAACTCCTTGCCGCGATGGCTCATCTCCATGACGCTCATGCCGCTGCCGTGCCAGTCCAGCATTTCCTCGGCGACCTGGCGCAAGACAGGTTCGGGCAGTGCGGCCGGGCCGGCTGAGAAGTTGAACGGGCGGGGAGCGGTCATCGATGGGCGGGTCCGGGGGGGCTTACTTTTTGGCGGGGGCCGAGGCGGCGGGCTTGGGGGCGGCGGGCTGGATGCCGAGCTGCTTGGCCATGTTGGCCTGCAGCGTCTTGAGTCGGCCCTCCAGCGTCGCGCCGGATTCGGCCATGACCTTCTGCACGACGGCCTTCTGCAGCTCACCGCCCATCTGGCCGAACTTCCGGCTGACGGGCGATTCTGCCCAGGCCAGGATCTGCTTCAGTTCGTCCTCGTTGAAGCGTTCGTCCAGCAGCGCCGAAGCGGTGGTGGGCACGGCCTTGGAGATCTTGTCCTTCAGGTAGGCCACGTTCTCGTCGATGAACTTCTTCATCTCGGTGTCCAGCGCCTTCGCGGTGGCTTCACGCTTCTCCGCCGGCATCTGCTGCAGGGCCTGGCGGCCGGCCTGCGTCAGCTGGCCCAGCGGCGCCTGCACGATGCTGGCAGCGAGGGAGTCGGTGAGGCCTTGCTGCTGGATGGCGATGATCTTGTCGATCAGCGCCCTCTTGGCGGGCGAGGGTTGCGCCAGCGTGGCGCTGGCGGCCAGCGCCAGTGTGATCGCGAGGCCCAGTTTGCGGAGGGTCATGTCAATCCTTGGGAGCTTCGGAGGAGTCGTCGGCCGCCGTGCCTTCGTCGCCGCCGGCGGCGGCATCGGCTTCGTTCGCGTCGTTCTCGACGATGCGCTGCAGGCCCGACAGCTTGGCGCCGTCATCCAGCGCGATCAGCGTGACGCCCTGCGTGGCGCGGCCCAGCTCACGGATCTCGGCGACACGGGTGCGCACCAGCACGCCCTTGTCGGTGATCAGCATGATCTCGTCTTCGGGGTGCACCAGCGTGGCGGCCACCACGCGGCCGTTGCGCTCGCTCTGCTGGATGGCGATCATGCCCTTGGTGCCGCGGCCGTGGCGGGTGTACTCGGTGATGGCGGTGCGCTTGCCGTAGCCGTTCTCGGTGGCCGTCAGCACGCTCTGGTTTTCGTCCTCGGCCACCAGCATGGCGATCAGGCGCTGATCGGGTTCCAGCATCATGCCGCGCACGCCGCGCGCGGTACGGCCCATGGGGCGCACATCGTCCTCGTCGAAGCGCACGGCCTTGCCGCCGTCGCTGAACAGCATCACATCGTGGTGGCCGTCGGTCAGCGCCGCGCCGATGAGGTGGTCGCCCTCGTCCAGGTCCACGGCGATGATGCCGGCCTTGCGCGGGTTGCTGAAGTCCTTCAGCGAGGTCTTCTTGACCGTGCCCAGCGCGGTGGCCATGAAGATGAAGTGATCTTCAGGGAAGCTGCGGAACTCGCCGGTCAGTGGCAGCACCACGGTGATCTTCTCGCCCTGCTGCAGCGGGAACATGTTGACGATGGGCTTGCCGCGCGAGTTGCGCGAGCCCTGCGGCACCTCCCAGACCTTCAGCCAGTACACGCGGCCGCGGTCGGAGAAGCACAGGATCCAGTCGTGCGTGTTGGCGATGAAGAGCTGGTCGATCCAGTCGTCGTCCTTCGTGGCTGTGGCCTGCTTGCCGCGGCCGCCGCGGCGCTGCGAGCGGTACTCGCTGAGCGCCTGGCTCTTGATGTAGCCGGTGTGCGAGAGCGTGACGACCATGTCGGTCGGCGTGATCAGGTCTTCGGTGCCGAGTTCCTGCGCGTTGTGCTCGATCACGCTGCGGCGGGCGCCCAGCTTGGTCTGCCCGAACTCGGTCTTCAGCTGCGTCAGCTCGTCGCCAATGATGGTCGTCACGCGGGCCGGCTTGGCGAGGATGTCGAGCAGGTCGGCGATCTCGGCCATCACCTCGCGGTACTCGCCGACGATCTTGTCCTGCTCCAGCCCTGTCAGGCGCTGCAGGCGCATCTGCAGGATTTCGCCAGCCTGGGCTTCGGAGAGGCGGTAGAGGCCGTCGGGCTGCATGCCGAACTGCGCTTCCAGGCCTTCCGGGCGGTAGGCGTCGCTGCCGCCTTCGGCGCGCGACAGCATCTCGCGCACCAGCGACGAGTCCCAGCTCTTGGCCATCAGTGCGGCCTTCGCGACTGGCGGCGTCGGCGAGGTCTTGATGGTCTCGATGAACTCGTCGATGTTGGCCAGCGCGACGGCCAGGCCTTCCAGCACGTGGCCGCGCTCGCGGGCCTTGCGCAACTCATAAATCGTGCGGCGGGTCACCACCTCGCGGCGGTGTTCCAGGAACACGATGACCATGTCGCGCAGATTGCACAGCTTGGGCTGGCCGTCGACGAGCGCGACCATGTTCATGCCGAAGCTGTCCTGCAGCTGGGTCTGCTTGTAGAGGTTGTTCAGCACCACCTCGGGCACTTCACCGCGCTTGAGCTCGATGACGACGCGCATGCCCGACTTGTCGGACTCGTCCTGGATGTGGCTGATGCCCTCGATCTTCTTCTCGTGCACCAGCTCGGCGATGCGCTCCAGCAGGCTCTTCTTGTTGACCTGATAGGGGATCTCGTCAACGATGATCGCCTGGCGGTTGCCCTTGTCGATGTCCTCGAAGTGCACCTTGGCGCGCATCACCACGCGGCCGCGGCCCGTGCGGTAGCCGTCTCGCACGCCCGCCAGGCCGTAGATGATGCCGGCGGTCGGGAAGTCCGGCGCCGGGATGATCTCCATCAATTCGTCGACCGTGCAGTCCGGCTTGCGCAGCGCGAACAGGCAGGCGTCGACGACTTCATTGAGGTTGTGCGGCGGAATATTCGTCGCCATGCCCACCGCAATACCCGCGGAGCCGTTGACCAGCAGTTGCGGCAAACGGGTGGGCAGGACCAGGGGTTCCTTATGGCTGCCGTCGTAATTCGGCCCGAAATCGACGGTTTCCTTGTCGATATCGGCCAGCATTTCATGGGCGATTTTGTCGAGGCGAATTTCGGTGTATCGCATCGCCGCCGCGTTATCGCCGTCGATCGAGCCGAAGTTGCCCTGGCCGTCGATCAGCATGTGGCGCAGGCTGAATGGCTGCGCCATGCGCACGATGGTGTCGTAAATCGCCGAGTCGCCGTGTGGGTGGTATTTACCCATCGTTTCGCCCACCGCCTGCGCACTCTTGCGGTACTTGGCGTTGTAGGTGTTGCCCATCTCGTTCATCGCGTACAGCACGCGGCGATGCACGGGCTTGAGGCCGTCGCGGGCATCGGGAAGGGCGCGGCCGACGATCACGCTCATCGCGTAGTCGAGGTAGGAACGGCGCATCTCCTCCTCGAGGCTGATCGGCAGTGTTTCCTTGGCGAACTGGGTCATGCGGCGGGTTTGCGTCGCGCTACACGAGCGCGGCGTCCTCGGAGGTAGGTGAAAGGCGCGAATTCTACGCGGCACGCCTCCTTGTAGTCGCCGAGCAACATCGTCACCATGCCCTTGAACGTAGGCCTACACAATGTGTTTCGCTCAGTACCCCCATGGCACAATCGCCTGGTCCCTAGGAGAAACCCTAAAGACTCTCCTGCGGTTTTAGTACTGACTCTCGCAGGGCAACTGCGGCATTCCTTGAGAGGAGAATCATGAAGAAACTGAATCGCGTGGCGTCGCTGTTTGCGGTGGCTGCGATCGCCGTTGTGGCATCGGCTGGCGCCTCGGCGCAAACCATCGACAACTGGCGCGCAACCGACGGTACCGTTTGGAAGAACGGCACAAACGAATACTGCTGGCGTGATGCCTTCTGGACGCCTGCTACTGCAGCCCCCGGTTGCGATGGCGAAATCAAGCCCGCACCGAAGGTCGAGGCGCCCAAGGTCGTTGCTCCGCCCCCGCCGGCGCCTGCCGCCGAAGTGGCTCCGAAGCCCGTGACCCCGCCGCCGCCCCCGGTGGTCGCTCCGGTCAGCGAAAAGGTCACCTTCGCGGCTGATGCCTTCTTCGACTTCGACAAGGCCACGCTCAAGCCCGAAGCTACCGAGAAGCTGAACGACCTCGTCAGCAAGACCAAGGGCATCAACCTGGAAGTCATCATCGCCGTGGGCCACACCGACTCGGTGGGCAGCGACGAATACAACCAGAAGCTGTCGATCCGCCGCTCCGAGGCTGTCAAGGCCTATCTGGTGAGCAAGGGTGTCGAGCCGAACCGCGTCTACACCGAAGGCAAGGGCGAGAAGCAGCCCGTGGCCGACAACAAGACCGAGGACGGCCGCGCCAAGAACCGCCGCACCGAGATCGAAGTCGTCGGTACGCGCAACAAGTAAGCTCAGCGCCTTCGGGCGCTTTGCGCAAAGCCCCGTACGGCCCGCCCGTCGGGGCTTTTCTTTTTCCTGAACCTGTCATGACGACCAACGCCGCGATCAACGCCGACCCGCAAGAGCTCGCCAAATTTGGTGAGCTGGCTCACCGATGGTGGGACCCCGAGAGCGACTTCAAGCCGCTGCACCAGATCAACCCGCTGCGCCTGGGCTGGATTCAGCAACTCTGCCCGCTGGCGGGCAAGCGGGTGGTGGATGTGGGGTGCGGCGGCGGCATCCTGAGTGACTCCATGGCGCGCGCCGGAGCCCAGGTGCTGGGCATCGACCTGTCGACCAAGCCGCTGCGCGTGGCCGAGCTGCATGCGATGGAGGCGGGCACCGAGGGCGTGGAGTACCGCGAGGTGGCGGTGGAGGCGCTGGCCGAGGAGCTGCCGGGTGCTTTCGACGCCGTGACCTGCATGGAGATGCTGGAGCATGTGCCTGACCCGGCTTCCGTCGTGCGTGCGCTGGCTACGCTGGTGAAGCCGGGCGGCTGGGTGTTTTTGTCGACGCTGAACCGCAACGCCAAGGCCTTCCTGCTCGCCATCGTCGGTGCCGAATACGTGCTGAAGATGCTGCCCAAGGGCACGCATGAATACGCGCGTTTCATCAAGCCCGCCGAACTCGCACAGTTCTGCCGCGATGCCGGGCTGGAGCTGCGCGCGAGCCGCGGGCTCACCTACAACCCGCTGACGCAGCACTACAGCCTGGGCAGCGATACCGACGTGAACTACCTGCTCGCCTGCCAGCGCCCGCTGTGACGCCGCTTGCGCCGCCCTGGCGGCACCTTCGAGCGGTGCTGTTCGACCTCGATGGCACGCTGATCGACAGTGCGCCCGATCTGGCACGCGCGGCCAACGCGCTGCGCGCCGATCGCGGGCTCGAGCCGTTGCCCTTGTCGCAGTACCGGCCGCATGGCGGGTCCGGTGCGCGCGGCATGCTCGCGCAGGCCTTCGGGCTGCGGCCGGGAGACGCTGGCTATGAGCCGTCCAAGCAGGAGTTTCTGGATCGCTACGCGCAGCTGATGTTCGACAGCACCCAGCCATTTCCGGGTGTGGTGGCGCAGTTGGCCAGGCTACGGGCGTCAGGGCTGGCCATGGGCGTGGTCACGAACAAGGCTGAACGCTTCGCACTGCCCTTGGTGGCGGCCTTGGCCTTGGGCATCGAGGTGGTGGTGGGCGGCGACAGCACGGCGCACGTCAAGCCGCACCCCGCGCCGCTGCTGGAGGCGGCTCGCCGGCTGGGCCTGCCCGCGGCCAGCTGCCTCTATGTCGGTGACGATGAGCGGGACATCGTGGCGGGGCGCGCGGCCGGCATGGCCACGGCGGCTGCGGCCTGGGGCTACCTGGGTGTCGGCGCGGATTGCCAGGACTGGCAGGCCGACTTGTTGCTGCCAACACCCGGCGACCTCTTGAAGGCGCTGGGAGTGGCCTAAACTACGGGACTCTGGGGCCGACCAGGTTTCGACGTGGGTGCGGATCCGGAGTAGGGCATGCCGAGCACCAGTCCGCTCGTTAATCCACTGGAAACAAAGTAACTGCAAACGACTCTACGTTCGCACTCGCCGCTTAATTGCGGTTGAGCTTCTCAACGGCAGGCCGATGGGCCGGGCTGAGTTCCGCAAGGGGCAAGGCTGAGAAGTCACTCACATCGGCTGGCGTCTTCCCGGGTCACTCGGGAGGGCGTGAGATCAAGTGACTGGCGGGAAAGCTAGCGTGCCACTGCGCGAGTTGACCGTGAGATTCAAATCAGCCGGCTAAGCATGTAGATCTGCCCGGTGATGGCTTGCGGACGGGGGTTCAATTCCCCCCGGCTCCACCATGACAGAGTTCAGCGAGGTTTGCTGAAGCCAAAAAGGCCCAAGTCAATCAACGACTTGGGCCTTTTTCTTTGTCCGCCGACGTGCAGTAACTTCCGCCGACAACCGGGCCTCAGTTGCAGTAACTTCCGCAGTAACCCGACAATCCGGCCATTCCAGCCGCGAAAGTTACTGCATGGCCCGCGACCTGATCCCCGGTGACAAGACGCACCATGACAGAGTTCAGCGAGGTTCGCTGAAGCCAAAAAGGCCCAAGTCAATCAACGACTTGGGCCTTTTTCTTTGTTCACTGGCGTGTGGGTGCGCTCGTTTGAACAGGTCGATGGGGCGCGCGCGGGCTGCTTGGCGTGGGCAAGTGGAGGGGCGACGCGGCGACGCCTGCAGGGGCGAGAAGTCGGAAAGGGAGCCTGGGGGCATTGCTATCCGTGAGCAGCCAGGCCTGTTGCTCGTGAATGGCTTCGCGGCCGTTGCCTGGCAGCGACTCGACACGTTCGCGTGGGGAAGGTGGGGGTGGACAAGCTGCGTGCGCGTGCATCAGGTGTGGGCAGTGTGTGCTTCCCTGCCGGGCTGCAAGCGCATTGCCGCGGCGGAGGTGTCTGGCTGCGGTCCGCACATTTGAGGGTGTTGTCTGATGGTTCTCGGCATTACGATTTGTTCGAGCGCTGCGCTACCCATTGCAGGTGCGGCCGTGTCAGATGGACCGTTGTGTGTTGACCAGCCATGATTGATTGGGAGTTCACCATGTGTGTTCGCCGCGCTCTGCGTGGGTGTGTTTTGACGGCGTGCGTGATGGCTGCTGTTGCGGCGCATGCGCAGGAGACGGTTGAAGTCGGCAGCGGTGTGCCCACGGTCAGCGCCATCAAGGAAGGCCTGTTCCCGGAAGATGCCTGCGAGCAGCTTGTGGCTGCGGGCTTCAAGTGCATGGGTTTCAAGCCTGCGGTGCGCTTCTCCCTTCCTGCGCTGGCTTTCAAGGTCGGCTCGGCGGATATTCCCGACGGCCTTCGCAAGCAGCTTGACGTCTTTGCCGAAGCGCTGGCCAGCAAGCGCGGCAGCGGCAAGACGGTGCGCATCGAGGGCCATGCGGATGACGCTGGCGCCACCGAAAACAGCCAGGAGCTGTCGCAAAAGCGTGCCGACGAAGTAAAGCGTTATCTGGTGGCGCGAGGCGCCGATGACCGCATGCTGAACGCCGTCGGCCGTGGGGCCACGGCACCCAAGGTCAAGGACCCGCTCGCGGCCGAGAATCGCCGCGTGGAGATCAGTCGGCAGACGCCGCCCTGAGTCTGTGCCCGGCTTGTTTCGCGCAACGCCGCCGGTTTTGGCGGCGTTGTCGTGTCCAGGGTGGCTGGCCAGGGTGCGGTGCGCGGCGGCGGCGGGGTGTTCTCGTTGGAATGGTGTTCATTCGTCTGTCATGTAACCGGTCTAGCTAAAATCCCGGTTTCGCACTGATTCCCAAGAGAAGGACGCCATGCTGTTTGGCAAGCTGTTGCCCCGTGAGGGCAATTTTTTTGAGCTGTTCAACGAGCACGCCGGTTTCATCGCTGAAGGCGCGCGCGCCTTCCTGTTGATGATCCAGAACTATGCCGACCCGGCGCTGCGCCAGCAGTATGCGGATGCTGTCGACAAGGCCGAGCATGCGGCGGATCGCGTCACGGCCGAGGTCAATCGGCTGTTGCATCGCACCTTCATCACGCCGATCGATCGCGAGCAGATCCATGGCCTGATCAATGCGATGGACGACATCGTCGACCTGCTGCAGGACTCGTCCGAGACGATGTCGCTGTATGACGTGCGGGCCGTGCCCGAGCAGGTGCTGCAACTCGCCACGCTGTCGGTGCGCTGCTGCGAGCGCGTTCAGCATGCCGTCACGCTGCTGCCGCACCTGAGTAAGCCGGCCACCACCGAGGCTGCGATCAAGACCTGCGAGGAGATCGACCGCCTGGAGTCGGACGCCGACCGCGTCATGCGCTCGGCCATGTCGCGCCTGTTCCGCGAGGAGGCGGACGTGCGCGAGCTCATCAAGCTCAAGGCGATCTATGAGCAGCTGGAGTCGATTTCCGACCGTTGCGAAGACGTGGCCAATCTGATCGAGGGCATCGTCCTCGAGAACTCCTGATCCGGCGTTCCCATGGCATCTGTCGAGATCGCCTTCTGGGTGGTGGCCCTGCTCGTCGTGCTGGCACTGCTGTTCGACTTCATGAACGGCTTCCATGACGCGGCCAATTCCATCGCCACGGTTGTGTCCACGGGCGTGCTCAAGCCCCAGCAGGCTGTGCTGTTCGCCGCCTTCTTCAATGTCGTCGCCATCATGATCTTCCAGCTCAAGGTCGCGGCGACCGTGGGCAAGGGCATCGTCGAGCCCGGCATCGTTGATCACCATGTCGTGTTCGGCGCGCTGATGGGCGCGATTGCCTGGAACCTCATTACCTGGTGGTGGGGGATTCCGTCCAGCTCGTCCCATGCGCTGATCGGCGGCATCGTCGGCGCCGTGATGGCCAAGGCCGGGCCCGACGCGCTGGTCGGGGCGGGCATCTGGAAGACGGTGGCCTTCATCGTCGTGTCGCCGCTGCTGGGCTACATGCTGGGTTCGCTGATGATGGTGCTGGTGGCCTGGGTCTGCCGCAACACGTCGCCGCTGCGCGTGGACCGCTGGTTCCGCCGGCTGCAGCTGGTGTCGGCTGGGCTTTACAGCCTGGGGCATGGCGGCAACGACGCGCAGAAGACCATCGGCCTGATCTGGATGCTGCTCATCGCCGCCGGCATGGTGTCGGTGGGTGACAAGGCGCCGCCGAACTGGGTCATCTTTGCGTGCTACATCGCCATTGGCCTGGGCACCATGTTCGGTGGCTGGCGCATCGTGCAGACGATGGGGCAGCGCATCACCAAGCTCAAGCCTGTCGGCGGCTTCTGCGCCGAAACCGGTGGTGCGATCACGCTGTTCGTCGCGACGGCGCTCGGCGTGCCGGTGTCCACCACCCACACCATCACCGGCGCCATCGTCGGCGTGGGCTCCGTGCAGCGCGCGTCGGCGGTGCGCTGGGGCGTGGCGGGCAACATCGTCTGGGCGTGGATCTTCACGATCCCGGCTGCGGCCCTGGTGGCGGCGCTGTGCTACTGGATCAGCTTCACGCTGTATTGATGCCTGGCCGGCGGCCGGCGCGGTGCGCCGGCTGTCAATGGATGTCGGCCTGCGATTCGAAATAGCGCTGGGCGCTGAACGCGATGGTCGACATCAGCACGATGCCGCCGACGAATAGGCACAGCACGACGCCGATGATGGTGGCCCAGCCGCTGGCTGGTGCCGCACGGCCGGCGTTGAAGCGCGCGTTCCAGCGCTCGTCCGGCGTGAGGCCGTAGACGATGCCGCCCAGCAGCGCAGCCACGAGGCTGGCGCCCAGCAGCGGGATCAGCAGCCAGGCCAGGCGATCGTCCTGGCCGAGGGCGCTCATGCGCTGTACGCCGACGAGGCCCAGCAGCGTCGGCAGCGGGAACAGCCAGGCCCAGCGGTCCTTGGCGCCGTGCAGATAGAAGCGGTGCAGCCCGAAGACGCCTGCGACGAGCGCCAGCCAGGTCGCGACGACCTTGCGCCTGGGCGTGGTGCTCATGCCGCAGCGGTGCTGTCGCCCTGGCCCAGCGGGCGCTGCATCAGCACGACTTCGAGCCAGCGGCCGAACTTCCAGCCCGCGCTCTTGAGTACGCCCGTGTGCTGAAAGCCCAGCGCCGTGTGCACGCCGATGGAGCCGGCATTGGCGGCGTCGCCGATGACGGCCAGCATCTGGCGCGCGCCGGCGGCTTCGCAGCGCGCGATGAGTTCGGCCAGCAGCAAGCGGCCCACGCCCTGGCCCTGGGCTGCCGGAGCCAGGTAGATGGAGTCCTCGACGCAGAAGCGGTAGGCGAGGCGAGGGCGGAAGTAGTTGGCGTAGGCGTAGCCCAGGATCTGTCCATCACGCTCAGCCACCAGCCAGGGTAGCTGACGGCCCAGCACTTCGGCCCGGCGGCGCCCCATTTCCTCGACGGTCGGGACTTCGGTTTCGAAGGTGCCGGTGCCTTCCAGCACCGCTTGGGCGTAGATGGCCTGCACGGCGGGCAGGTCGGCATCGGTGCTGTTGCGCAGGATCAGGGGCGAGGGGGCGGAGGTCTGTGACATATCTGTTCGAAGCGGATGCGATCGAGTTTATAATGCGCGGTTTTGGCGCCGGTCGCTACCCTGTGTGAAGCAAGGGGAGCGGCGTATCTACGGAGGCCAGCCCCTCGCAGGGGGATCCTGCTATCCGACTTGCTCGCCCTGAGTGTCTCCTCGTGCGGTGGTCGCCCATTTTTTAGGAAACATCATGGTTGTCATTCGTCTCGCCCGCGGCGGTTCCAAGAAGCGCCCCTTCTACAACATCGTCGTGGCCAACAGCCAGCAGCGCCGTGACGGCCGCTTCATCGAGCGCGTCGGCTTCTACAACCCCATCGCCTCCGGCGCTGCCGAGAAGCTGCGCGTGGCGCAAGACCGCGTCAGCTACTGGGTTGGTGTCGGCGCTCAGCTGTCGCCCACCGTGGCTCGCCTGGTGGACGAGGCCAAGAAGGCCGCCGTCGCTGCCGCCTAAGCTGGCGTGGCAGGCAACAAGCCTCAGCAAGACGGCGCCTCGGCGCCGTCTTTTGCTTCCAGGGGCGCTCAGGCGCCCGCTGGTGAATCCTGGCCCGACGACCTGGTGCCGGTGGGGCGCATCCTGGATGCCTGGGGCATCAAGGGCGGCCTGAAGATCCAGGCTTACTCGGCCGACGCCGATGCGCTGTTCAGTGCCAAGCGCTGGTATCTGAAGGCCACCGGCCCCAAGCCAGGCCAACTGCAACTCGCCGTGCGCTCGGTGCGCGAGCAGGGTGAAGGCATCGTCGCCATGGCCGACGGTGTGGACGATCGCAATGCCGCCGAGGCGCTGCGCGGCCATGAGATTCACATTCCCCGCAGCGATTTCCCGCGCACGCCCGATGGCGAGTACTACTGGATCGACCTGATCGGCCTGGATGTCGTCAACCGGGAGTTGCAGCCGCTGGGCCGCGTCATCGGCCTTATCGACACCGGCCCGCACTGCGTGCTGCGCATCCTGCCGCCGGGTGTGGTGGAGCCGGCCAAGCCCGACCAGGAGCGGCTGATCCCGTTCGTCGAGGCCTTTGTCGACGATGTGAGCCTGGAAGCCCGGCGGATCACGGTCGACTGGGGTCTGGACTTCTGATCTGAAGCCATGCGCTTCGACATCCTGACGATCTTCCCGGAGCTGTTCGCGCCGCACCTGACGCATGGCGTCACGCGGCGCGCCTTCGACAGCCGCCAGGTCGATGTGCGCTTGTGGCCGCTGCGCGATTTCGCCGAGGACAACTACCGCCGTGTCGATGACCGCCCTTACGGTGGCGGCCCGGGCATGGTCATGTTGGCGGAGCCGCTGGAAAAAGCGTTCGCCGCCGCTGCTGCCGATCGCGGCGAGGCGGCGCCCGTCGTCATCCATTTCACGCCCACCGGCGCGCGCATCGACCAGGCGCTCGTGCAGCGGCTGGCGGAGGGCCCCGGGGCCATCATGCTGTGCGGCCGCTACGAGGGCATCGACCAACGCGTGCTGGACCGGCATGTGACGATGGAGTTGAGCCTGGGTGATTTCGTGCTGTCCGGCGGCGAGTTGCCCGCGCTGACCTTGTTGGATGCGATCGCCCGCCTGCAGGAGGGCGTGCTGGGTGATGCCCAGTCCCACCAGCAGGACAGCTTTGCGGAGGCGGTCGACGGCTTGCTGGACTGCCCGCACTACAGCCGCCCCGAGGTCTTGCCTGACGGGCGGGCGGTGCCGGCCGTGCTGATGTCGGGTCACCATGCGGATATCCGCCGCTGGCGGCGTGAACGCTCGCTGGCGTTGACGGCGGCACGTCGGCCCGAGTTGATCGCTGCGGCGCGCGCGGCGGGTCGGCTGAGCAAGGCCGACGAGGCCTTTCTCGCCAAGCTCTAGGCAAAACCCGTAAACCGGGTTATATTTGCGGGCTGTCCGATCCTCTGGCGGGTCGAGTGGCTGAATTTGCAGGCGTTAACGGCAACGGTGACGTCTCAAGCAAGAGCAGCTGCAAACATGCCGATAAATAGCGTCTCGCCAAGATCCCAGGAGTACAGATGAACCTGATCCAAACCCTCGAGCAAGAAGAAATTGCTCGCCTGAACAAGACCATTCCGGCTTTCGCCCCTGGCGACACCGTGATCGTCAGCGTGAACGTCGTCGAAGGCACCCGCAAGCGCGTGCAGGCCTACGAAGGCGTGGTCATCGCCAAGCGCAACCGCGGCCTGAACAGCAGCTTCATCGTCCGCAAGATGTCCAGCGGCGAAGGCGTGGAGCGTACGTTCCAGCTGTACAGCCCGCTGATCGCTTCGATCGAAGTCAAGCGCCGCGGTGACGTCCGTCGCGCCAAGCTGTACTACCTCCGTCAGCGTTCGGGCAAGTCGGCCCGGATCAAGGAAAAGCTGGCCTGATCGGCCGCTTACCGCTGCCAAAGCCGCCAGGGCCTGCGCTCTCGGCGGCTTTTGTCTTTTCTGCATGACGCGCCTCGCCATCACCCAACCGCAGCTCGCGCCCGTCACGAAGGTTGATGCCGACCTGCCCGCCGTTCGCGCCGACGCGCTGACCGCCCAGGCCATCCGTGATCGCCTGGCGTCGCCACCCGACTGGCAGCCCGAGTTCGCCGGCGATGGCGGCCGCTTCGCCGATCGGCAGCCGGCCGGTGCGGCCGTGCTCGTGCCCCTGGTGCAGCGGGAATCGGGGCTGACGCTGTTGCTGACCCGCCGCACCGACCATCTGCGCGACCACGCCGGGCAGATCAGCTTCCCCGGCGGCCGCGTCGAGCCGGAAGACGACGGTCCGGTGGCGACCGCGCTGCGCGAGACGGAAGAGGAAATCGGCCTGTCGCGCGAGCATATTCACGTCATCGGCCAACTGCCGGTCTACGCCACCGTGACGGCCTTCCAGGTGACGCCCGTCGTCGCGCTGGTGGCGCCAGGCTTCTCGCTGACGCTGGACAGCGGTGAGGTCGCCGAGGCGTTCGAGGTGCCGCTGGCTTTCCTGATGGACCCGGCCCACCACCGCCACCACGTGTTCGAGGCCGGCGGCGTCACGCGGCGCTTCCTGTCCATGCCCTGGCAGGCGGCTGAGCGCGAGTACTTCATCTGGGGCGCGACGGCGGCAATGTTGCGCAACCTCTACCGACTTCTGATCGGGCGCTGAGCGCGCCACTATCATCCCGGCCCATGAATTTCTTCGCGGTGCTGTTGGCCCTGTTGTGTGAGCAGCTCAAGCCCTTGAGGCATGGGAACCGGGTGCACCAGTCCGTCATCGGCTGGGTGCGCTGGACCGGGCGCAATTTCGACGCCGGCGACGAGCATCACGCCGTCATCGTCTGGCTCATCACCGTCATCGTGCCGGGGCTGGTGCTGACGCTGGCCTATTGGACGCTGCGCCATTTCAGCCTGTTGCTGGCGCTGGCGCTGAATGTGCTGGCGCTATACCTGACGCTCGGCTTCCGGCAGTTCAGCCATTACTTCACCGATATCCGCGACGCGCTGGAGCGTGGCGACGACCTGATGGCGCGCCAGTTGCTGGCCGACTGGCGCCATCTGGATGCCAGCGAGCTGCCCCGCACCGAACTGATCCGCCACGTCATCGAGCACTCGCTGCTGGCCGCGCACCGGCACGTGTTCGGCGTGTTCTTCTGGTTCATCGTTTGCTCGACGCTGGGCCTGGGCCCGGCCGGCGCCGTGGTCTACCGCATGGCCGAGTTCACGAGCCGCTACTGGGCGTTCAAGAGCCGCACCATCGACGCGCCGACCAACCAACGCCTGCTGGCGCTGTCCCGCCAAGCGTTCGTCTGGATCGATCACGTGCCGGCGCGGCTGACGGCCACCGGCTTTGCCATCGTCGGCAACTTCGAGGAAGCCGTGAACGCGTGGCGCCGCGATGCCAGCCTGTGGCTGCATCCCAACGAAGGCATCATCCTCGCGTCCGCCGCTGGCGCCGTGGGACTGCAGCTGGGCGGGGCGGCCGCGCCCGGCATCACGCCTGACCGCAGCCGTACCTTCGATTCCGGCGCTGAGGCCGAGGCCATCGGCGCCGCCGGCTCCACGGCCGGTGCCTTGCCGCAACTGGCGCATCTGCAGAGCGTCGTCGGCCTGGTGTGGCGGTCGGTCGTGCTCTGGATGCTGTTGCTGGCCTTGCTGTCGCTGGCGAACCTCGTTGGCTGACGGCCGGATGCGCCTGCTGCGGCCAGGCTGCGAAGCCGGCCTGCGGTGCTTGGCTCGCTGATTTCACACACGGGTGACCCGAATGAACTTTCCTGAATTGCCGGCGCTCGCCGAGCCCGCGCTGGCCGCGCGCGTCCAGCACGCCATCGACCACAAGACCAAGCCGCTCGGCGCGCTGGGGCGCCTCGAAGCGCTGGCGCTGCAGTTGGCGCTGATCCAGGGCGTCGAGCGCCCGCAGCTGGCTGATCCTCAACTGGTGGTGTTCGCGGCCGACCATGGCCTGTCGCGGCGCGGCGTGTCGGCCTTTCCGCGCGAGGTGACGCCGCAGATGGTGGCCAACATGCTCGCCGGTGGTGCGGCCGTGTCGGTGCTGGCCCGGCAGCAGGGACTGGCGCTGACCATCGCGGATTGCGGCGTGGATGCGCCGCTGGCGGCGGGTGCTGCCGACCTGCGCATCGCCGCCGGCACGGCGGACGCGAGCGTCGGCCCGGCCATGACCGTCGAGCAGGCCGAACGCGCGCTTCACAACGGCATGGCGCTCGTGGAGCGGCTGCCGGGCAATGCGCTGCTGCTGGGCGAGATGGGCATCGGCAACACGTCGTCGGCCAGCCTGCTGATGCAGCGCCTGACCGGCCTGCCGCTGGCCGACTGCGTGGGCCGTGGCACGGGGCTGGACGACGCCGGCGTGGCCCGCAAGCTGGCCGTGCTGGGCGAGGCCCTGGCGGTCAACGCCGGAGCGCAGGCACCGCTGGCGCTGGCGGCGGCACTGGGCGGATTCGAGATCGTCACGATGGCCGGCAGCGTCATCGCGGCCGCGGCCGGGCGCCGCGTCGTCGTGGTCGACGGCTTCATCACCACGGCCGCCGTGGTGCTCGCCGAGGCGCTGCGCCCGGGCGTGTTGGCGGCGTGCGTGTTCTCGCACCGCTCGGCGGAAGGGCCGCACGCGCGCTGGTTGCAGCACCTGGGTGTGCGTGCGTTGCTGGATCTGGACCTGCGCCTGGGCGAGGGCAGTGGTGCGGCGCTCGCTTGGCCGCTGTTGACGGCGGCCTGTGCGGTGCTGGCGGAGATGGCCAGCTTCGAGAGCGCTGGCGTCAGCAATCGCGACTGAACCGCCTGAGCGGCATGCGCCTCTTTCTCGTCGCGCTGCAGTTTCTGACCCGGCTGCCGGTGCGGCTGCGGCATTTCGAGCCTGCCTGGCTGACCGATTGCGTGCGGCATTTTCCGCTCGTGGGCGCGCTGGTCGGCGCGGTGGGCGCTGCCGTGCTGGCGGGGGCGGCGCAGTGGTGGCCCGCGTGGGTGGCAGCGGTGCTGGCGCTGATGGCCACGGTCGCGTTGACCGGCGGCTTCCACGAGGACGGCCTGGCGGACACCTTCGACGCGCTGGGTGGTGCCGTGTCGCGCGAGAAGTCGCTGCTCATCATGAAGGACTCGCGCATCGGCAGCTACGGGGCCTTGGCGCTGGGGCTGACGCTGCTGCTGCGTGCCGCCTTGCTGGCGGAGCTGGCGGCGCGGCCGCTGTGGGGCGCCGTGGCGGCGCTGCTGGCCAGCCATGCGCTGGCGCGGGCAGCGGCGGTGGGTGTCATGGTCAGCTTGCCCTATGGGGGCGACGCCGAACACGCCAAGGCCAAGCCTTTGGCGCTGGCCGTCGCGCCGGTCAACTTCGTCATCGCGCTGGCCTGGTGTGCGCTGCTGCTGGCGCTGCTGGGCGCGTGGGGCATCGCGCCGCTGCGGCTGTTGCTGGCCGTGCTGGCGGCGGCGCTCGTGGCGCTGGCGATGCGGCGCTGGCTGCGGCAGCGTCTGGGCGGCTACACGGGTGACGGCCTCGGCGCCACCGAGCAACTCGCCGAGATCGGCGTGTTGCTGGCCTTCACGGCCGCGATCTGATGCCGGCCTTCATCCTCTGGCGCCACCCCAAGCCGCTGGGCGCGGCGGGGCGCTGCATCGGCGGGCGCACGGACCTGCCGGTGGACCGCCGCAAGGCCAAGCGGCTGGCCCACCGCATCCGCCAGCATGCGCGCCGCCATGGCTTGCCGCGCGAGGTGGTCACGTCGCCGCTGACCCGGGCGGCTGACGTCGGCCGCTGGCTGCGGCGCTGGGGTTTCGTGTGGCGGGTCGACGCCGGTCTTGCCGAGATGGATTTCGGCGCCTGGGACGGCCGGCCGTGGCAGAGCATCGGGCCCGCCGAGTTCGATCGCTGGATGGGCGACTTCTGTGGCTTCGCGTTCGACGGCGGTGAGTCGCTGGCCGCGCTGCTGCAGCGCGCGGCCGCCTGGCAGCCGCCTTGCGCCTTGGCCGTGGGCCATGGCGGCTGGATGACGGCGCGGCAGTGGCGCGGTGCGCCACCGCAACCGGCCACCTGGCCTCAGCCGCCCCGTTACGGGCGGTGCTGCCAGGAGCACGACGATCTGAGTGCCGTGACCGCCAGCGGCGGCCACAGCGGGGCCTGACCTGGGTCAGGCGGTCGGCTGGATGCCGGCGATGAGCCAGCCTTCGTCGGCCTGCACCAGGTGCCACACCTCGTCGAAGCTCTCGGCGGCCTGGGCGCTGTCTTCGCGGATCAGGCCCCAGAAGCGCACCGACACGACGCGGTCGCCGCCTTCTGTCGCGACGTCGACGACGCTGGCGTCGAGCTGCAGCACATCGGTGCGCTGCGTCTTGCCGCCGCGCTCCAGCAGTTCCTGCTGAACGCTGGCGTACATCTGCGGCGTCGTGAAGCGGCGCAGGTCGGCCTGGTCACCGGCGTCGTTGGCTGCCTGCAGGCGAATGAACACCTGCTTGGCGATCTTCTCGAAGCCGGCGGCATCGAAATCGGCCGGCAGCGTGGAAGCGGGCGCGGCGGGGCTGGCACTGGTGCCGGTGGACGGCTGCGCGTTCCAGGCCTGGGGTTCGGCCTGGAACTGATGCGGCATGCCGGCGGCCACCAGCTGCGGCTTGGGCGCGGCGAAGCGGCGCATCAGGAAGCGGATCAGCGCGAACGCGGCCACGGCGAGCAGGGCCATCATCATGAAGTTGGCCAGGCCCTCACCGAAGCCCAGATGGCTGGCGAGCGCAGCGAGGCCCAGGCCGGCGGCGAGGCCGGCGATCGGGCCCAGCCACGACCGCTTGGGCGCCGCGGCTGCAGCGGCCGCTGCGGGGGCGGCGGCCTGCTTGGCCGGCGCAGCCTGCTGGGGCGATGGCGAGGGGGAGGTCGGCGTCTGCGGCGCCGTCTGGGCGGGCACGCTTCGCTTCATGCCGCCGCTGCTCAGGCGCTTGGCCTCGGCGTCGTGGGCAGGGAGCGCGGTGGCCAGCAGCGTGGCCAGGCTCAGGGCGAGGATGCGGTTCAAGGCAAGTCTCCGGAAGAGGGGTGACGAGCCACGCAGGTCGCGGCTCGGGTCAGGATTTTCAAGCTTCCCGGATGTCGGCGATGATGGTTTTTCCGAAGTCTGGCCGCGTGAGAAACCGAACAATGGCTGCCGCGGTGCTCTCGGCGGTCTGCAACTGGCCGCCGTCCTTGAGCCCCTGGAAGCGGGACTGCTCGGGGAAGCTGGCCGGGTCGGCGCCGCGCAGTTGCACCTGCATGTCGGTGTCGATGACGCCCGGCGCCAGCGACACGACGCCCACGCCCGGCTCCTCCAGTGCGAGCGCACGGCTGAGGTGGTCGAGCCCGGCCTTGACCGCGCAGTAGGCGGCGCTGCCGGCCATTGCGCGCCGGCCCAGGCCGGACGAGATGTTGAGGATGCGCCGCACCGGCACGCCGGCCGTGCCGGCCAGGAAGGCGCGGCTGAGCAGCGCCGGTGCTTCCAGGCCCACTCGCAGCGCGGCGGACAACTCGTCCAGCCCGCTGCCCGCCAGCGGCCCCGGTGCGCTCAGCAGCGCCGCGTTGTTGATCAGCGTGGCGCTGTGCCAGCCGCCGTGGGCTTGCAGCCAGGCTTGCAGACGCTCGGCGGCGGGCACGGGCGTGGCGAGGTCCAGCGCCCATTGCTCGGCCTGCAGCGCCGGGTTGACCTGGCGAGCGATGCCGATGACGACATGGTCGGGTTGCGAGAGCTGGGCGGCGAGCGCCGCGCCCAGGCCGCGCGAGCTGCCGGTGACGATGTAGAGGTGCATTCAAAACTCCGGAGGACAGACGAAATGGTGGCCGGCGACGCGCAACTCGCTGGCATGCAGCAGCAGGCGCGGGCTGGCGGCGGCGATGTCGGGCGGGGCGTACAGCGCATCACCCAGCATCGGGTGGCCGAGGTGGGCCAGATGCACGCGCAGCTGGTGGCTGCGCCCGGTCAGTGGCTCCAGCGCGACCCGTGTGTGCGCGCCTTCGTGGCCGAGCGCCCGCCAGCGCGTCTGGGAGGGCTTGCCGCGGGCCGGGTCGATCTGCTGGCGCGGGCGGTTGGGCCAGTCGGCGGCGAGCGGCTGGTCGATGAGGCCCTGGCCGTCGAGATGGCCCGCGACGATGGCGATGTAGGTCTTGTCGACACGCCGCTCGGCGAAATCCGCGCTGAGTTCGCGCTGCGCCTGGGCGCCGCGCGCGAACAGCAGCAGGCCCGACGTGGGCTGATCCAGCCGGTGGACGATCAGTGCGTCGGGGTAGAGCGCCTGCACGCGGGCGCTGGCGCAGTCGGGCTCGGTGCGCCCCGGCACGCTCAGCAGGCCCGGCGGTTTGTCGACGACGACGAGCCGCGCGTCGGCATGCAGCACACGCAGGGCGGTCACGGGTGTTGTGAAGTGGGGCGGCATTTCAGCGCGACGAGACGAGGATGCCGGCCACGATCAGCGCGAACGCCGCACCGTGATACCAGGCCGGCGCACTGCCCAGCAGCACGGCCGAGATGAGCGCGGCGAACACTGGCGTCAGGTTGACGAAGAAGCCGGCCAGCGCCGGCCCGGCCTCGGCCACGCCGACACCCCAGCAGCGGTAGGCGATCAGCGACGGGCCGATGGCCACGTAGGCGAGTGCGGCGATCAGCGCAGGGCTCCAGTGGATGGGGGTGGGCGCGATGGTCTGCTCCACGCCGGCCGACACGGCGGAGAACACGGCGCCGAACATCAGCTGCGACATCAGCGACTCGGCCCAGTTCCAGTCGGGCCGCTCGCCGGGCCGCAGCCCGGCAGGCGGCCGGGCCAGCATCCACGAATAGATGGCCCAGCTGAAGATGGCCACCAGCATCAGCAGGTCGCCCGGCACGAAGCGCACGGCCAGCAGCGCAGCCGGGTCGCCGCGCGCGATGACCAGCGCCACGCCCAGTAGTGACAGGGCGGCGCCTGCCAGTTGGCGGCGCTGCGGTTTCACGCCGTAGAACACCGCGCCGACGCCCAGCATCCAGACCGGCAGGCTGGCGGTGATGAGGGTCACGTTCAGCGGCGACGAGGTGTGCAGGGCCAGGTATTGCAGCGCGTTGTAGCAACCCATGCCCAGGAAGCCCAGCACGGCCAGGCCGCGCCAGCGCTGGAGCGCCGCGCCCGGGTGGCGCAGCAGCGGCCAGGCGAGTGGGGCCAGCAGCAGCAGCGCCAGCCCCCAGCGCAGCGCGTTCAGCGTCAGCGGCGCGATGGCGTCGCGCACCAGCCGGCCGACGACCGCATTGCCGGCCCACAGCAGCGGTGGCAGGGTCAGCAGCAACGCCAGTCGTGGGGTCAGCTTCATCGGGGTCTGCGGGTGGGGCAAAGGGCTGGCACGATAGCCGACTGTGGCGGTGTCGACGACAGCCGCCGGCACGCATTGAACTGGAGATGGGCAATGAACGAGAAGGTGGTGGTCATCGAGACCCCGGGTGGGCCGGAGCAGCTCAAGCTGGTGGCCGTGGACGTCGGGGCGCCGGGCCCGGGCGAGATCCGCATCCGCCATGAAGCCTGCGGCCTCAACTACATCGACGTCTACCACCGCAGCGGCGCCTACGCGCTGCCGCTGCCGGCCCGGCTGGGCATGGAGGGGGCCGGCATCGTCGAGGCTGTGGGCGAGGGCGTGACCCACCTGAAGGCCGGCGACCGCGCGGCCTACGCCAGCCAGCCGCCGGGCGCGTACGCGACAGCGCGCGTGATGCCGGCCAAGTCGGTGCTGAAGCTGCCCGACAGCATCGACTTCGAGACCGCCGCCGGCATGATGCTCAAGGGACTGACGGTGCAATATCTGCTGCGCCGCACGCTGCCGCAGGGCGGGCTGCAGGCGGGCGACTTCGTGCTCTTCCATGCGGCCGCCGGGGGCGTGGGCCTGATCGCCTGCCAGTGGGCCCGGGCGCTCGGGCTGCAGCTCATCGGCACGGCCGGCAGCGACGAGAAATGCGAACTGGCGTTGGCGCACGGCGCGGCGCATGCCATCAATTACCGCCGCGAGCCGAACTTCGCGGCCCGGGTGCGTGACATCACCGGCGGCCGTGGCGTGAAGGTGGTCTACGACTCGGTGGGCGCCGACACTTGGGAAGGTTCGCTCGACAGCCTGGCGCCGTTCGGGCTGCTGGCCAGCTTCGGCGCGGCGTCCGGGCCGGTGCCGGCCTTCAGCGTCGGCACGCTGGCGGCCAAGGGTTCGGTCTACGTGACCCGGCCCACGCTGTTCACCCACATCGCCACGCGGGAAGCCACGCAGGCGATGGGCGACGAGCTGTTCTCGGTGGTGGCCAGCGGCGCCGTGAAGATCCGCATCGACCAGCGCTATGCGCTGGCCGACGTGGCGCAGGCGCACCGCGACCTGGAAGCGCGGCGGCTCACCGGCAGCGCCATCCTGCGGCCGTAGCCGCGTAGCCGGACAACCGCAGGCCTCGCCTCACAGCGAGGTGCTGCGCTTGCGCACCATCGGCGGGTTCTTGGCGAAGTACTTCGCGATGCCGGACGCCAGCGCGTCGACGAGCTGGTCCTGGTAGGCCGGGTCGCGCAGCTTCTTCTCCTCCTCCGGGTTGGAGATGAAGGCGGTCTCGACCAGGATGCTGGGGATGTCGGGCGCCTTCAGCACGGCGAAGCCGGCCTGCTCCACCTTGACCTTGTGCAGCTTGCCGATCTTGCCGATCTGCGAGAGCACTTCACCGCCGAGCTTGAGGCTGTCCTTGATCTGCGCCGTGGTGCTCATGTCCAGCAGCGCGCGCAGCACGTTGGCATCCTTGGTGGCGGCGCCGACGTTCACGCCGCCCACCATGTCGGCGGCGTTCTCGCGGTTGGCCATCCAGCGCGCGGCGGCGCTGCTGGCGGCACCGTCGCTGAGCACGAAGACGGACGCGCCGCGCGCCTGCGGCGTGAAGAACGCATCGGCGTGGATGGAGACGAACAGGTCGGCCTGCACGCGCCGGGCCTTGCGCACGCGGTCCTGCAGCGGCACGAAGAAGTCGGCGTCACGGGTCATCAGCACCCGGATGTTGGGATTGGTCTGGAGTCGCTCGCGCAGCTTGAGGCCCACGGCCAGCACGACGTCCTTCTCCTTCAAGCCCGACGGGCCGACGGCGCCGGGGTCCTCGCCGCCATGGCCGGGGTCCAGCGCGATGACGATGAGGCTGTCCACCGCCGGCGGTTTGCCGGCCGGGGGCGCGGGCGGGCGCGGGGCGGCCGAGGCCGGCGCAGCGGGCGCCGAAGCCGCGGGGGCCGGGGCAGGGGGCAGGGGTTTGGCCGACGGCGCGGCCGGGCGCTCGATCTTCAGGATCAGGTCCTCCAGCGCGTCGTTGACGGCGCTGGCGGCCGCCTCGGCGCGGCGGGCGGCAGCCGGCGCCTTGTCCTGTTCCTGGACGAGGGCGACCAGCGGGTCCGCCTCCACGACGGGGTGCAGGTCCAGCACCAGCCGGTGCTTGTAGGCCGCGATCGGCGCCAGCGTGAACACCTGCGGCGCGGCCGGCTGCTTGAGGTCCAGCACGATGCGCACGACGGTCGGCGTGTTCTGCCCGACGCGCACGCCGCCGATGTAGGGGTCGTCGGCCTTGACCTTGCCGATGAGTTCGCGCAGGTCGGGGTTGAGGGTCAGGCCGTCGATGTCGATGACCAGCCGCTCCGGCGCATTGACGGTGAAGTGCCGCGCGACCAGGGGGCGGTCGGACTCGATGGTCACCCGCGTGTAGTCGGCGGCCGGCCACACACGCACGGCGACGATGCTGGCTTCGCTGCCGGCCGCCAGCGACGTGGGGGCTTTCAGTAGGAGTGCGAGGGCGCCCAGCGAGCTGCGGCGTGTCAGCAGCGCGGTGCGGGCGGCGTGGCGCGGTGCCGGCTTCATGCGCATGACAGGGCCTTCACGAGTCGCGCGAGACCGGCCACGTGCACCTGGCGGCGGTCGTCCGGCAGCAGGTCGATGTGCAGCTGCAGGTCGGCCGGCGGCAACTGCCCGGCGGCCTTCTCGGGCCATTCGCAGAGCTTCAGGCCCGGCGCGGCGAAGACGTCGCGAAAGCCGGCGTCCTCCCACTCGCGCGGGTCGCCGAAGCGGTAGAAGTCGAAATGGCTGGCCGTGCCGCCGCCGGGCAGTTCGTAGCTCTCCATGACGGCATAGCTGGGGCTCTTGATGCGCCCCTGCACGCCCAGCGCGCGCAGCAGCAGGCGCGTGAACGTCGTCTTGCCGGCGCCGAGCGGCCCGTGCAGTTCGATGACGGCGTTGGGGGAGGGCAGCAGCGCCGCCGCGAGCTTGTCAGCGGTGGCCTGGGCCGCGGCCTCGTCGGGCCACAGGAGATCGGTTTCTAAAATCGCAGGCAAATGCAAGAGGTCCCGTCCACTGTCGATGCCGCCGCGCTGTTGAACCGTTTGCGCGGCTGGGCTCGTGAACTGGGATTCTCACAGATCGCCGTGGCCGATGTGGACCTGCGCAGTGCCGAGCCGGGATTGCAGGCCTGGCTGGACGCCGGCCACCACGGCCGCATGCACTACATGGCCGCGCATGGCATGAAGCGCGCGCGGCCGGCGGAGTTGGTGCCGGGCACCTTGCGCGTCGTCACGGCACGCATGGACTATCTTCCGGCGGGCACCGAGCCCGGGTGGCGCGAGGTGGAGTGGGCCGGCCTGGGCGAGCCGCGCCAGGCGCAGATCTCGATCTACGCGCGGGGGCGGGACTATCACAAGGTCTTGCGCCAGCGCCTGCAGAAGCTGGCGGAACGGCTGGCGGCGGACGTCGGCCCGCTGGGCTTTCGCGTGTTCACCGACTCCGCGCCCGTGCTGGAGGTGGAGCTGGCGTCGCGCTCGGGCCTGGGCTGGCGCGGCAAGCACACCTTGACGCTGCATCGCGATGCCGGCTCGATGTTCTTCCTCGGCGAGATCTTCATCGACCTGGCGCTGCCGGTGACCGAGCCGGTGACGTCGCACTGCGGCGAGTGCCGGGCGTGCATGGATGTGTGCCCGACGGCGGCCATCATCGCGCCCTACCGGGTCGACGCGCGGCGCTGCATCTCCTACCTGACGATCGAGCATGACGGCCCCATCCCCGTCGAGCTGCGCCCGCGCCTGGGCAACCGCATCTACGGCTGCGACGACTGCCAGCTGGTGTGCCCGTGGAACAAGTTCGCCAAGCCGGCCGTGCTGGCCGATTTCGACGTGCGGCCGGGCATGGCGGGCACGTCCATCGCCGAGTTGCTCGGGTGGAGCGAGGCCGAGTTCCTGCGCCGCACCGAGGGCTCGGCCATCCGGCGCATCGGCTTTGCGCGCTGGCAGCGCAACCTGGCCGTCGCGGCCGGGAATGCATTGCGTCAGCGCGAGGATGCCGCCCTGCGGCAGGCGTTGACGCGCGCGCAGGCCGGGGCGGACGAGCTGGTGAGCGAGCACATCGACTGGGCGCTGGCCTGAGAGGCCGCACGCTGCGGTGGGCGCCTGCCGACGCCGCTGGCGGCCCGAGTCCTACACGTCGTGTCAACAGCAAGGGGCGCTGCTGCGCTATCGTGATTGCCTGTTGATGGAGTGTTTCGCATGTCCCTGTCCCGCCGAGTCTTGTTGATGACCGTGATCGCTGCCGCCGCCATGCCGGCCTGGGCCGTGCAATACGAAGGACAGGAGTTCGTCGACACGCTCAAGCTCGGCGGCAGCGCGCTGGCGCTGAACGGCACCGGCAAGCGGCAAGTGGCGATCTATCCGCTGTACTTGGCGGCGTTGTATCTGCCGCAAAAGGCGTCGGCGCCTGACGCGATCTATGCGCAGGAGGGGCCGAAGCGGCTGGAGATGCGCATTGTGATTCCACTTGTAAAAGATGTGTCGACGCAGGAGTTCGTGAAGGCTATCAACAAAGGGGTCAGCCGCAACTGCACCGAGGCCGAGCGGGCCGCGCTGGAGGCGCGCGTGAAGCAGTTCAATGCGTCGATCAGCGATGTCGGGCGCGTCAAGAAGGGCGATCTGCTGACCATTGACTACCTGCCCGCACAGGGCGGCACGGTGCTGGCCGTCAACGGCAAGGTCTGGGGCAAGCCGGTGGAAGGACATGACTTCTACACCGCATTCCTGAAGGTCTTCATCGGCGATCACAACAGCGACGCCCGGCTTCGCGCCGGACTGCTGGGCCAGCCGGGCTAGCATGCAGCTCACAAGCCCGGCGAATCAGCCGGGGCCCGCTGACCATTACCCGTCAAGGAGACCGACTCCATGCAACGCCGTTCCGTTCTTCAAGCCGCCGCGCTCGCTTCCCTGAGTCCGCTCGCCTGGGCCGATGGCTACCCGGCCAAGCCGGTGCGGCTGATCGTGCCGTTCGCACCCGGTGGCACGACGGACATCATTGCCCGCATCCTGTCCGAGCGCATGAACGGGCTGCTCGGCCAGACCATGGTGGTCGAGAACAAGGCCGGTGGCGGTGGCACCGTGGGCGCGATGGAGATCGTCCGCGCCGCGGCCGACGGCTACACGCTGGGCGTGGCGACCGTCTCCACGACGGCGGCCAATCCGGCCATCAACCCCCGGATCGCCTACAACCCGCTGACGGACTTCACGCCCGTCATCAACGTGGCGGCCACACCCAATGTGATTGCCGTGCACCCGAGCTTTCCGGCGCGCGACTACAAGTCCTTCGTCGCCGAGCTCAAGAAGAACCCGGGCAAGCACAGCTACTCGACGTCGGGCACCGGTGGCATCGGCCATCTGCAGATGGAGCTCTACAAGACGCTGGCGGGCGTGTTCGTGCTGCACATCCCTTACCGGGGCGCCGGCCCGGCCCTGAACGACACCGTCGCGGGCCAGGTGCCGATGATCTTCGACAACCTGCCGTCGGCACTGCCCTTCATCAAGGACGGCCGGCTCATCCCCATCGTCGTCGCGTCGTCGCGCCGCGTGCCTTCGCTGCCCAATGTGCCCACCTTCCAGGAAGTGGGGCTGGAGCCGGTGAACCGCATGGCCTTCTACGGCATCCACGGCCCCAAGGGCCTGCCCAAGGAGGTGGTGGACAAGGTGAACGCCGCGATGAAGAAGGCGGTCGAGATCCCCGACGTGCGCAAGCGCATCGAGGACACCGGCTCCATCATCCTGGCCAACTCGCCGGCCGAATTCGCAGCGCAGATCGCTGCGGAATTCGAGGTCTACAAGAAGGTCGTGGCGCTGCAGAAGCTCAAGCTTGACTGACGCAGGCATCGAGGCCTTCATCGAGGCGCTGTGGCTGGAAGACGGCCTGAGTGCCAACACGCAGGCGGCCTACCGCCGCGACCTGGCGGCGCTGGCCATCTGGCTGGCGCCGACGCCGCTGGACGCCTGCACCGAGGCGCGCCTGCTGGAATACGCCGTGGCGCGGCCTGCCGTCAAGGCCACGAGTGCCAACCGGCGGCTGTCGGTCTTCAAGCGCTACTTCCGCTGGGCGTTGCGCGAGGGGCGCATCCAGGCCGACCCGACGCTCAAGCTCACGGCCGCCAAGCAGCCGTTGCGGGTGCCCAAGCTGCTGAGCGAGGCGCAGGTCAGCGCCTTGCTGGCCGCACCCGATGTGAATACCGCGCTCGGTTTGCGCGACCGCGCGATGCTGGAGCTGATGTATGCCAGCGGGCTGCGCGTCAGCGAGTTGGTCACGCTCAAGAGTGCGCATGTCGCCTTCAAGGACGCGGTGCTGCACGTGACCGGCAAGGGCAGCAAGAGCCGCCTCGTGCCGTTCGGCGAGCATGCGCGCGACTGGATGACGCGCTATCTGCGGGAAGCCCGAGCGGAGATCCTGGCCGGGCAGAGCAGCGACGACTTGTTCGTCACCGGGCGGGGCGCTGGCATGACGCGCCAGATGTTCTGGACGCTGATCAAGCGACACGCGCTCGCGGCGGGCATCACGGCGCCTTTGTCACCGCATACGTTGCGGCATGCGTTCGCCACGCACCTGCTCAACCATGGCGCCGACCTGCGAGCCGTGCAACTGCTGCTGGGGCACGCCGACCTGTCGACGACGCAGATCTACACGCACGTGGCGCGTGAACGCCTGAAGGCCCTGCACGCGGCGCACCACCCGCGGGGCTGAGCCGCCGAGCTTGCCGCGTGATGGGGCGCGCTGTAGCGTGGCCAAAGAATGTTCACGCGACAAGGCGTTATTGGTGCTAGGAACAATTGCCGGTTGACGGCGGTCGCATCCCGCATTCATCCCGCGTTTGGGGCGAATTCCAGCCATCCAGCCGCGTGAAGTCACCATATTGGCGCAGGTCTGCATCATCGTGTCGCAGCGCCTGCGCCGTCGTGTTGCATCCCGCGTACGTGCGGCCGTGCGGGTGGCCGGAAGCGGGGTTGACCCCTGTCGGCGGCCCACAACAGCGACGCCGTGTGTCAGGGTGCTCAGGGGCAAACTCCGCCGCCATCACACAACTTCACGGAGTTCTCGATGCACGCTACCCGCCTGCTGCCGACAGCCTTCGCCGCCCTGTGCCTGTGCGCCGCCACCGCCGCCATCGCCCAGGAGACGACCAGCCTTGAACGTGTCAGCGTCGTCGGCTCACGCAAGACGCTGCCGGCCGCCTCCAGCACCGACACGCTGGTGCCGGTGGATGTCTATGCGATGGACAAGCTGGCCGAGGGTGGTGGGCAGTTCGACCTGGCGCAGACGCTGCAATACCTGTCGCCGTCGTTCAACTCCACACGCCAGACCGGTGCGGACGGCGCCGACCTGATCGACTCCGCCGCACTGCGTGGCCTGGGTTCGGACCAGACGCTGGTGCTCGTCAACGGCAAGCGCCGCCACACGGTGGCGCTGGTCAACATCTTCGGCGCGCGCAACCGCGGCGCGACGGGCACCGACATGAACTCGCTGCCGCTGCTGGCCATCGACAACGTGCAGGTGCTGCGCGACGGCGCCGCGGCGCAGTACGGCTCGGACGCCATCGCCGGCGTGCTCAACATCCAGCTGAAGAAGAAGGTCGGCTGCGAGGCCGTGGCGGGCTACGGCCAATACTCGGCCGGTGACGGCAAGAACTACCTGGCCTCCGCCTACTGCGGCGTGAAGCTGGCCGGCGGCACGCTGGGCATCACCGGCGAGTGGCAGGACCGCGGCCGCTCCAACCGCAACGATCCCAACGACGAGTTGGTCGGCCCCCGCACCATCGGCGACACCGCGGTCAAGAACAAAACGCTCTACCTGAACGGCGAGTTCCCGCTGGCCGGCGACAACAAGCTCTACCTGACGGCCGGCGCTCAGGACCGCGACGCCTCCTCGGGCGCCTGGGCGCGTGGCGGCGTGGGCTCCGGCGACATTCCTGACCGCAACTCGGCCGCGATGTACCCGGACGGCTTCGTGCCATTCATCAACGGCGACGTGCAGGACCGCTATGTCAGCGTCGGCTGGAAGTCGGCCTTCGCCGGCTGGGACACCGACCTGTCGCAGACCTATGGCTCCAACAAGATGCGCTACAACATCAGCAACACGCTGAATGCGTCCATCGCCAACCAGGATCTGCTGAACGGCGGCAAGGGCGTCAGCGCGACGAGCTTCGACGCCGGCGGCTTCGGTTTCAGCCAAGCGACGACGAACTTCGACGTCAGCCGCTTCTTCCCCGACCTGCTGGGCGGCAGCAACATCGCCTTCGGCGCCGAGTACCGCAAGGAGAAATACGACATCGTCGCTGGCGAGCCGGGCTCCTACATCGACGCCGACGGCGTCGGGTTCGGTGGCAATGCCGGCAGCCAGGGCTTCCCTGGCTTCCAGCCGGGCGATGCGACGAACCGCAGTCGCAACAGCCAGGCGTTGTATGCCGACTGGGAAGCCAGTTTCACGCCATCGCTGACCGTGGATGCCGCGGTGCGTGCCGAGCACTACAGCGACTTCGGCTCCGCGACGACGGCCAAGCTGGCCGGTAGCTACAAGCTCGGCAAGGCGTTGATGCTGCGTGGCGCCGCCAGCACGGGGTTCCGCGCGCCCAGCCTGCAGCAGCTCTACTTCTCGTCCACATTCACCGACTTCATCAGTGGCCAGCCGCTGGACGTCGTGCTGGCGCCCAACGGCAGCAAGATCGCCAACGCCGCGGGCGTGCCGGCGCTGAAGCAGGAGAAGGCCAAGAACCTGTCCGTCGGCTTCACCGTCAAGCCCGACGCCGACACGGCCATCACCGCCGACCTTTACCAGATCAACATCAAGGACCGAATCGTGCTGTCGGGCCGCTTCGACGCCGACAACTATCCGGCGCTCGGCACCATCCTGCAGGGGCTGGGCGTGGGCCAGGCGCAGTTCTTCGTGAACTCGGTCAACACGCGCACCCGGGGGCTGGACCTGACTGCCTCCACCCGGGCCAAGGTCGGCGCCGGCCAGCTGAGCACCTTCCTGGCGCTGAACGTCAGCCGCACGACGGTCACCGCCCGCAATGCGCCAGCCGCGCTGCAGGGTTACGAGGACGTGCTGCTGTCCACGCGGGAGCGCCTGTTCATCGAGGAGGCCGGCCCGCGCATGAAGGGCACGCTGGGCTTCGAGTATGCGCAGGGCGCCTGGACGGGCGAGGCCAAGATCATCCACTTCGGCAAGCAGACCCAGGGCGGGTTCACCGACGGCGTCTTGCTGAAATACAAGCCCAAGGCCTCGATGGACCTGGGCATGAGCTGGCAGGCCACGCCTGCGCTGAAATTGAGCGTCGGTGGCAACAACGTCTTCAATGTGAAGCCGACCCGCCAGGACCCGTACGAGACCGACAACGGCTTCTATTACGACAGCGTGCAGTTCGGCCTCAACGGCGCGTCCTACTTCGCGCGGGCTCACTACAGGTTCTGAGGTCGTCGCGGACAATCCGGGCGGATGGACCACAGTTTTCTCTCCGCCCTGATCCTCCTGCTGCTCGTGCTCGACCCGCTCGGCAGCCTGCCTGTCTTCATTCCCATCATGCGCAACGTGCCGCCCGAGCGGCGCACGCGCGTGGCGGTGCGGGAAGTCGGCATCGCGTTTGTCGTGCTGTTCGCCTTCATGTTCCTGGGCGACAGCTTCCTGAGCGTCATGCACCTGTCGGAGCGTTCGCTGGAGGTGGCCGGCGGCGTCATCCTGATGATCATCGCGATCCGCATGATCTTCGGCGCCTCGGGCGAGTCGGCCTATGGCATGGAGCCCGGCAAGGAGCCCTTCATCTTCCCGCTGGCGGTGCCGCTGCTGGCGGGCCCGTCGGCGATGGCGACCGTGTTGCTGCTCGCGTCGCGGCAGCCCGATCGCATCTATGAATGGATTGGCGCGCTCAGCACGGCGCTGCTGGTGTCAGGCCTGGTGCTGGTGCTGGCCGACCGCATCCGCAAGCTGCTGGGCGACTCGGTCGTGTCGGCCCTGGAGAAGCTGATGGGGCTGGTGCTGACGGCCATTGCCGTCGAGATGGTGCTGGCCGGCCTGAAGCGCTACTTCATCGGCGGGCTGTAGGCCGCCGCCGGCCAGCGGGTCGGCTTACTTGTTCTTCTTGGCTTCCTTGCCCTTCGGGATCACCGACGTCATCGGTGCGACCGGGCGGTCAGAGCCCGCGGACTTGCCCTGGGGCGCGTCCTTCTTGGGCTTCTTGGTCATCTTGTTGCTGCGTTGTTCGGTGTTGGCCATGGTTCCTCCTGCAGGTGAAAGTAGAGATAGCGCGAACTATGCCTCAGCGTCGTAGCGCGTCTTGGCGGCGCTGGCGGCCCACTGAGCCGCGGTGATGTCATAGCGCCGGCAATCCATGTCGTACCAGCGACCGGTGCCGGTGAATTGCATGCCCAGGCGTTCCATGACGGTGGAGGAGGGCGTGTTCTCGGGGCGGCAGACGGCGCAGATCTGCTCGGGCGCCAGGGTGGCGAACGCCCAGCCCACCATGTGACGTGCGGCCTCGCTCGCATAGCCCTGACCCCAGGCGTCCTGCCGCAGGCGCCAGCCGGTCTCCAGTGGGCCGGCCGGGTCACGGTTGAGGTGCTGGATGCAGCCGCAGCCGATCAGCTCGCCGTCTTCCTGGCGCATGAAGGCCCACCAGGAATAGCCGAACTCCGCCCAGCGCGCCTGCACGCGGTCGATCATGTCCTGCGTGTCCTGTGGCGTGTCGGGCCGGCCGGTGATGTGCCGCATGACCACCGGGTCGCGGTTGAGGCGATGCAGCGCATCGAAGTGCTGCTGGGATAGGGGTTCCAGCCGTAGCCGAGGGGTTTGAAGCTGCGTCATGGGCGCGATTCTGCGGCTGACCGCTCTCACGATTCGAAAGTGACCTTTTGGATGGTGAAAAGTCCGATTGCTGCGGTGCCGCAATATTTCTCATTATGGCAAAACCACTTTTGCGATTTGAAATGTTGCAGACAAGTTATTGTTTTTTAACAAGAAAGTTTTTTGTCTTCTACAAGACTTGAGGGTTTTCGACCGGCACGTGCGGGACTAGTCTTACGTCATCGGTTTTCAACGTTTGCCAAGGAGCTCTCATGACCCGCCTGACCCGTGAACAACAGATCGCCGCCCTCGAGAAGGACTGGGCCGAAAACCCGCGCTGGAAGGGCATCACGCGCGGCTACAGCGCTGCCGATGTCGTGCGGCTGCGCGGCTCCATCGACATCGAGCACACGCTGGCCAAGCGTGGCGCCGAGAAGCTGTGGGGCCTCGTCAACAGCGAGCCCTTCGTCAACGCGCTCGGCGCGCTGACGGGCAACCAGGCGATGCAGCAGGTGAAGGCCGGCCTGAAGGCCATCTACCTGTCCGGCTGGCAGGTGGCGGGCGACGCCAACAGCAACGGCGAGATGTATCCCGACCAGTCGCTTTACTCCGTGGATTCGGTGCCCAAGGTCGTCAGGAAGATCAACGCCACGTTCAAGCGCGCCGATGAGATCCAGTGGAGCGAAGGCAAGGACGACATCGACTTCTTCGCGCCCATCGTGGCCGACGCCGAAGCCGGCTTCGGCGGCGTGCTGAATGCCTTCGAGCTGATGAAGGCCATGATCGAGGCCGGCGCCGCCGGGGTGCACTTCGAGGATCAACTGGCCAGCGCCAAGAAATGCGGCCACATGGGCGGCAAGGTGCTGGTGCCCACGCGTGAAGCCGTGGCCAAGCTCGTCGCGGCGCGCCTCGCGGCCGACACCATGGGCGTGCCCACGCTGCTGGTCGCCCGCACCGATGCCGAAGCCGGCGACCTGGTCACCAGCGACATCGACGACAACGACAAGCCGTTCTGCACCGGCGAGCGCACCGTGGAAGGCTTCTACCGCACGAAGAACGGCCTCGACCAGGCGGTCAGCCGCGGCCTGGCCTATGCGCCGTACGCCGACCTGATCTGGTGCGAGACCGGCAAGCCCGACCTGGCCTATGCCAAGGCGTTTGCCGACGCCATCCATGCCAAGTTCCCCGGCAAGCTGCTGGCCTACAACTGCTCGCCGTCGTTCAACTGGAAGAAGAACCTGGACGACGCCACGATCGCCAAGTTCCAGCGCGAGCTGGGTGCGCTGGGCTACAAGTTCCAGTTCATCACGCTGGCCGGCTTCCACAGCCTGAACTACTCGATGTTCAACCTGGCGCACGGCTACGCGCGTCATCAGATGAGCGCATTCGTCGAGCTGCAGGAGGCTGAATTCGCCGCCGCCGAGAAGGGCTTCACCGCGGTCAAGCACCAGCGCGAAGTCGGAACCGGCTACTTCGACGCCGTGACCACCACCATTGAAGCCCAGGCTTCCACGGCGGCGCTGAAGGGGTCGACCGAAGACGAACAGTTCTTCGACGCCAAGCACGGCTGATCGACCGGCAGCACGCTGATTTCCCGCCGTCAACGTCAACTCCTGACGGCTTTTTCAGCCCGCTTCGGCGGGCTTTTTTCATGGTGTCATCGCAGTGTCATCTGCATGTCAAAGACTGGCGCCATGAACAACACAACAACGACAACAACGTTCAACCTTCCCACACGCATTCGCCACTGGTGGGCCCGACGGGCCGAGCCCGGCCGGGCCCGGGTGCTGCGCCGGCGCTACGCCGTTGCGAGCGTCGCCGCCGGCCGCATCCCGCCGGAGGTGCGTGCGGCCTGGGCGCGGCTGGCGCCCGACGAATTTCCTGGCCTGGCGATCGACGACGCGGCATGGCTGCGGTGTTCGCTGGGGCTGGCCCAGTTCTTCGATGTCTGCCGGCGGCAGCAGGCCAGCGGCCCCTGCGCATTGCCGAGCAAGGCGGCCGATTCGGTGTGGCATGTCTGGTTGCAGACCGACCCCGCAGGCCTGGCGCACTGGCAGCAGCGCTGTTTTGGCCAGGTCGTCGAGCACCGCGAAGCGCAGGCACTCGGTGAGCCGCTGGAGGCTTGTCTGGCCCGGAGCTGGGTGGGCGCCTGCCGCAGCGAGGGCATCAGCCCGCTCGGGCCACGCCTGCCGCTGATGTTCGCGCTGGATGGCTGGGTGGGCGTGCCGACCGGCTGGGCCTACCAGCACCGGCGCGGCACGCTGGCGCACCAGCAGATCGACGGTTTTGGCCGCCCGGCCGGCAGCGTCGTCATGCATGCGGGTATCGCCGGCGGCGGCCTGGTCGCGTTGGGGCTGATGACCGACGCGGAGCTGAAGGCCGAGGAGCGTCGCCGCCAGGGGAGTGACAGTGGCAGCACCGGCGGCGGTGACTGGAGCGATGCGGGCTCCAGCGACGCCTGCGATGCGAGCTCGGATGCCAGCAGCGGTTCGAGCTGCGGGTCGAGTTGTGGTTCCGGCTGCGGCGGGGGCGGCGACTGAAGGGCGCTCGGATCGACGATCTACGGAGCGCCGGCCGCTGCGGCGCTCGTCAAGCGCTGCTCAAAACGTCTTGCGATGCCTGTGTGAGTGTTCAGTTGAAGCCTCGGCCGCGAATCAGGCCGACGGCCAGGCCTTCGATGGCGAACTGCTCGGTGCGCTCGTCGATGAGGATGGGTTCGAAATCCGCGTTCTCGGGCAGCAGCTGAATGCCCGCTGGCCCGCGCTTGAAGCGCTTGACGGTGACTTCGTCGCCCAGGCGGGCCACGACGATCTGGCCGTTGCGGGCCTCCTTGGCCGACTGGACCGCGAGCAGGTCGCCGTCGAGGATGCCGATGTCCTTCATGCTCATGCCCTTGACCCTGAGCAGGTAATCGGGGCGGCTGGCGAACAGGCTGGGCTCCACGGCGTAGGTCTGTTCGATGTGTTCCTGCGCCAGGATGGGCGCGCCGGCGGCGACGCGGCCGATCAGCGGCAGTGTCAGCTGGGCGAGGGCAGGGATGGGCAGCTGGATCTGGCGCGCGCGATTCAAGGCGCTGAGCGCGTCCGACTTCAGGCGGATGCCGCGCGAGGTGCCGCCCACCAGTTCGAGCATGCCTTTGCGCGCGAGGGCCTGGAGGTGTTCCTCGGCCGCATTGGCCGACTTGAAACCGAGCTCGGCGGCGATTTCGGCGCGGGTGGGCGGAGCGCCGGTGCTTGCGATCGCGTTGCGGACGAGATCAAAGATCTGCTGCTGGCGGGCGGTAAGCTTGGGTTGGTCTTGCACAGGCGGCCTTTTCGTATGGCTGGCAATTTGTCCAGCAACTGTATTTTTGTCCAGGAATCTCGCAAATTGCAAACCCATGACCGTTTGATCGTCATTCTGGGCACCGGCGGCACCATCGCCGGCACGGCGCGCACGGCCAGCGATGGCGTGGGCTACACGGCCGCACAGCTCCGGGTGGAGGACCTGCTGGCGGCGGTGCCGGCGCTCGCGGCACAGCGCCTGGAGGCCCATCAAGTGGCCCAGCTGGACAGCAAGGACATGGACTTCGCCACCTGGCAGCGGCTGGCCAGCGCCGTGCACCAGCATCTGGCGCGGCCGGAGGTGGCCGGTGTCGTCATCACGCATGGCACCGACACGCTGGAGGAGACGGCTTATTTCCTGCACCGCGTGCTGGCGCCGGCCAAGCCGGTGGTGCTGACGGCCGCCATGCGGCCGGCCACGGCGCTCGCGCCCGATGGGCCGCAGAATCTGTTCGACGCCGTGCAGGTGGCGGCTGCGCCGGGGGCTGCCGGCGTCGTCGTGGCGATCGCGGGGCGGGTGCACGATGCCGTGCAGGTGCGCAAGACCCACAGCTACCGCGTCGACGCCTTCGAGTCGTCGGACGGCGCGCTGGTGGCGCGGGTGGAGGAGGGTGTTGTGCGCCCTCTGGGGCGCTGGCCCGCCGGCGCGGCCCTGGGCCTGGAGCGGGTGGCGACGGATGTCGAGCACTGGCCGAGGGTGGAGATGGTGTTCAACCATGCCGGCGCAGACGGCCGCATGGTGCGTGCGCTGCTGGATGCAGGCGTCGACGGCTTGGTGGCCGCCGGCACGGGCAATGGCACCTTGAGCACGTCGCTCGACGCGGCGCTGCGCGAGGCACAGGCCCGGGGTGTGCGCGTCGTGCGCAGCACCCGCTGCGATGCCGGGCCGGTGATGGACCTGCCCGGCCTGTTGCCGGCGGCCGGCGCGTTGAGCCCGGTCAAGGCCAGGGTCGAGCTGATCCTGGCCTTGCTGGCGCGCTGATCAGACGATGGTCAGCGTGACGTCCACGTTGCCGCGCGTGGCGTTGGAGTAGGGGCAGACCTCGTGGGCTGCGGCCACGAGTTGCTCAACCACGTCGCGGGCCAGGCCCGGCACGGAGATCTTCATGTCGACCGAGATGCCGAAGGCGCCCGGCTTGTTGGCGTGAGGGCCGATGCCGACGTCGGACGTGATGGAGACGTCCGCCGGCAGGCTGAGCTTCTGGCGGCCGGCGACGGCCTTCAGCGCGCCGATGAAGCAAGCCGAATAGCCGGCCGCGAACAGCTGCTCGGGATTGGTGCCGGGGGCGCCGTCGCCGCCGAGTTGCTTGGGCGTGGTCAGGACCACGTCCAGCGCGCCGTCGGACGACTTGGCAGTGCCGGCGCGGCCGCCGGTGGCGGTGGCGGTGGCGGTGTAGAGGGATTTTTCGATGGCCATGAGGGCTCCTTGGGGTGGGTTGGGGAACGGGAACAGGAAACGGTCAACCAACGGTCAACTGCCGGCGGCCTTCGCCAGCTGCTGGCGCAGTTCATGCAGACGCTGCGTGAGCGACACGAGTTCATCCAGCTCGCAGGCGCTGGCGCAGGCCAGTTGTTCGGGGATGTCCAGCGCCTGGGTGCGCAGGCCGCGGCCGGCGGGCGTGAGCAGCAGGTCGACCCGCCGCTCGTCGTCGCTGGCGCGGCGGCGCTCGACCAGGCCTTGCTGCTCCAGCCGCTTGAGCAGTGGCGTCAGCGTGCCCGAGTCCAGCGACAGACGCTGGCCGATCTGGCCGACGCTCAGGCCGTCGGCCTCCCACAGCACCAGCATGACCAGGTACTGCGGGTAGGTCAGCCCCAGCGGCGCCAGCAGCGGCTTGTAGAGCTTCGTCATCGCCAGCGAGCTGCTGTAGAGGGCGAAGCACAGCTGATGGTCCAGCTGTAGCCATTGCGCGCGGCTGTCGTCTGGGGTGGAGGCCTTGCCGGAGTTCATGACTGAAAATATAGTTGCAAATTAAATTGCACACAATCATTGTGGTTTTTGGTCGATGGCGGTGCCTGCACGTCGGCATCTTCGCCGCCGTGTGTGTCGACGTGGCGACATCGGCCATGGGCCGATCTGCGAGGATGCGCGTCCATTTGAATGACGAGGAGACGGGTGATGTTGATCGCGGCCATCGTGCTGGCGGCGCTGGTGGCGCTGCTGCACGTGTATTTCCTGGTGCTGGAAATGTTCTTCTGGACCAAGCCGCTGGGCCGCAAGGCCTTCGGGCTCAAGGCCGATTTCGCCGAGCAGAGCAAGACGCTGGCCGCCAACCAGGGGCTCTACAACGGTTTTCTGGCCGCAGGCCTGCTGTGGGGCCTCGTGCAGGACGCCGGCAGCGCCGGCCGGCCGTGGCTGGTGTTCTTCCTGGGCTGCGTCATCGTGGCGGGCGTCTATGGCGCGCTGACGGTGTCACGCAAGATCCTGTTCGTGCAGGGCGTGCCGGCGTTGCTGGCGCTTGCGGCGCTGTTGATGGCCTGACGCGCTTGCGCCTGGGTGGGCTACACGAGGCCCAGAACGCCCAGGACGCCGCCGCCCAGCACCATCCAGACCAGGCCCAGTCGCGTCTTGAGCGTCAGCAGCACCGTGGTGGCGATCAGCGCCACGGTGCCCCACCGATGGTCGTCGGCGCGCAGGAAGGGCTGCGCGAGCAGCCAGCCGGTGGCGATGATGAGGCCCAACGTCAGCGGCATAATGCCGGCCGAGAACGCCCGCACCGCCAGGTGCTCGCGATTCGCCCGTGCCCAGCGCGTGGCGGAGAGCGTCAGCAGCGTCGACGGCAGCATGATGCCGCCCATGGCCGCGATGGCGCCGGGCAGGCCCGCGACATTCCAGCCGAGCACGGCGACGAACAAGATGTTCGGGCCGGGCGCTGCCTGGGCCAGCGCGATGGAGGTCGTGAAGTCGGTGTCGCTCAGCCAGCCGGTCTGCTCGACGAGGTAGCGGTGCATCTCCGGTACCGTCGTGATCGCGCCGCCGATGGACATCGGCGACAGCATCAGGAAGTGCAGGAACAGGCCTGCGCAGGCGGCGGTGTTCATTTCATGCGCCACCAGGCCAGCGCCATGCCGGCGCCGCCCACGAGTGCCAGCACGCCGATCAGCGGCCAACGCAGCACGCCGATCAGCACCAAGGCCGCCAGCGCCAGGCCGAAGGCTGCCGGCTTCCCGAGTGGGCTCTTGTTGAGTGCCGGCAGCAGCTTGAAGCCTGTGGCGAGCACCAGGCCGCTGGCCACCGCGCCCATGCCGCGCAGCGCGTTGGCCGCCACCGGGTGCGCATGCAGCTGGCCGTAGGCCGCCGCCAGGCACAGCACGATGACGGCGGGCGCGGCCAGCATGCCGGCCAGCGCGGCCATGGCGCCGCGCGTACCGAAGAACCGGTCGCCCACCATCATCGACAGGTTGACCACATTGGGGCCCGGCAGCACCTGGGCGATGGCCAGTGTCTCCACGAATTCCTCGCGGGTCATCCAGCCCAGACGCTCCACGAGCTCGCGCTGCGCCACGGCCAGCACGCCGCCAAAGCCCTGCAGCGCCAGGCGCGAGAAGGCCAGGAACAGTGCGGTGAGACTGGCCGGGCGGTTCACCGGTGGACCTTCAGCGCCTCGGGGTTGATGATGTGCGTGGGCTGGGACTTCAGGAAGTTCAGCACGTTGTCGAACGCGGCGTCGAAATACAGCTCGTAGCTGTCCTGCTCGACATAGCCGATGTGCGGCGTGCAGACGGCGTTTTCCAGCCGCAGCAGGGGGTGGCCTTGCAGGATGGGCTCGCTCTCGAAGACATCGATGGCGGCCATGCCCGGGCGGCCGCGGTTGAGTGCCGAGACGAGCGCGCCCTCGGTCACCAGCTCGGCGCGCGAGGTGTTGACGAACAGCGCCGTCGGCTTCATCTGCGCAAGGTCTTCGGGCGTGACGATGCCGCGGGTCGCGTCGCACAGGCGCAGGTGCACCGACACGACGTCGGCCTCGCCGAAGAAGGCCTCGCGGCTGTGCGCCGCGCGATAACCGTCCGCCAGGGCGCGCTGCCGCGAAGCCTCGCTGCCCCAGACCAGCACGTCCATGCCGAACGCGCGGCCGTAGCCGGCCACGAGCTGGCCGATCTTGCCGTAGCCCCAGATGCCCAGCGTCTTGCCGCGCAGCACCATGCCCACGCCGAAATTGGCGGGCATGGACGCCGCCTTGAGCCCCGCCTGCTGCCAGGCGCCATGCTTGAGGTTGCCGATGTACTGTGGCAGCCGGCGCATCGAGGCCATGATCAGCGCCCAGGTCAGTTCGGCCGGCGCCACCGGGTTGCCCCCGCCTTCGGCGACGGCGATGCCCAGTCGCGTGCAGGCGTCCACGTCGATGTGGCTGCCCACGCGCCCGGTCTGCGAGATGAGCCGGAGCCGGGGGAGTTTTTCCAGCAGTTGACGGGGGAAGGCGGTGCGTTCGCGGATCAGCACGAGCACCTCGGCGTCCCGCAGGCGCACGGACAGCTGACCGATGCCTTTGACCGTGTTGGTGAACACCTTGGCGTTCAGTGGCTCCAGCTTGGACGCGCAGCGCAGCTTGCGAACGGCGTCTTGGTAGTCATCGAGGATGATCACATTCATGGTCGGGGCCTGTGCGGGCCGCCCGGAGCCGCACAGGCGGTGGGCGCCGCAGGCAAGGGCGTCACATCGTGGGGCATTGTGCCTGTGGTGCCAGCAGCCTCCCGCCAGGCTGGCTACGATTGTTTTCCCCTCAACGGAACGAACCCATGACCACGATTTCTATGCATTCGGCCAGTGCGCCCGCCCTGGCCAAGATGCTGGGCAACATGCTCACCTGGCTGGAGGCCGCTAAGGCCCATGCCACGGCCAAGAACTTCTCGACCGACGTCTACCTGACGCTGCGCCTGGCGCCCGACATGCTGCCGTTCACCAAGCAGATCCAGATCGCCAGCGATGCCGCCAAGGGCTGCGTCGCGCGATTGGCTGGCCAGGACGTGCCCAGCTACAAGGACGACGAAGCGACGCTGGACGACCTGGCCGAGCGCATCCGCAAGACGCGCGATTTCGTGCTGTCGGTGCCCGCCGCAGCGTTTGCGGGCAGCGAGAGCCGCGAGATCACCATCCCGCGCCGCGTCGGCGACCCGCTGAAGTTCGACGGGCTGAGCTATCTGCAGCATTTCGCGTTGCCCAACTTCTATTTCCATGCGACGACCACGTACGCGCTGCTGCGCCACGCCGGCGTGCCGCTGGGCAAGTTGGACTACCTCGGCGGCTGACGCGGCGGGCGGGCGAGCCCCGGGACTCGCCCCGGGTGGGAAAAGCTACGCAATCCGGCGCCAATTCCAGTCGCGTTGATCCGGCGAACTCCGGACAATTGGGGGAGATCCCATCAGATCAACCTCCCCCATGGATATGACACCTCCTACCGCCGCGGAGACCCAAGGACTCGCCCTCGTCGAGCAGTGGCTGCTGCAGGCCCGGGGCGGGCAGTGGCCATTGCCCCAGCTGATGGAGGCCGCGTCGCGCCTGCAGGCGGCGGGCGCGCTGGGGGCGGCGGCGCTGCTCTACAAGACCTGGGTCGAGCACACCGACACGCCGTTCCGGCATGTCGCCTGCTTCAACTGGGGCGCGGTGCTGGGTGAGTTGCGCCAGCACGGCGAGGCCGAGCGGGTCTACCGCCTCGCGCTGGCAGCCGTGCCGAACTTCGCCCAGGCCAAGCTCAACCTCGGGCACCAGCTGGAGCACCAGGGGCGCTCGGAGGAGGCGCTCGCGCTGTGGCGCGAGGTGTATGAAGACGGGTCGCCGCAGGGCGTGGGCACCGATGTGCGCACCTTGCACCTGCATGCGCTGAACAACGCGGCCCGGCTGCTGGAAGTGCTGCGCCGCTACGACCAGGCTGAGGCGCTGATGCGCCGGTCGCTGCTGCTGGACCCGCGCCAGAGCGATGTCGCGCAGCACTATGTGCATCTGCGGCAGAAGCAATGCGCCTGGCCGGTGTACGAGACCTTTGGTGACGTCACCCACAACCACCTGCTGACCAGCACGTCCTTGCTGGCCATGCTGGACGAGACGGACGACCCCGCGCTGCAGCTCATGTCGGCCCAGCGCTTCGTGTACGAGAAGGTGCCCAAGATCAAGGCGCCGGCGCTGCACCAGGGGCGCCAGCGCGAGGGGCGCATCAAGGTCGGTTATCTGTCCGGCGACCTGTGCATGCATGCCGTCGGCCTGCTGACGGCCGAGCTGTACGAACTGCACGACCGCAGCCGCTTCGAGGTGCATGCCTTCTGCTGGAGCAAGCAGGACGGCACGCCCCTGCAGGCGCGCCTGCGTGCCGCGATGGACCACTACACATCGCTGCATGCGCTCAGCGACGCCGAGGCGGCGCAGCGCATCGCGGAGGCCGGCATCGATGTGCTGGTGGATCTGCAGGGGCTCACCAACGGCGCGCGTCCCGGCATCCTGGCCCACCGGCCGGCGCCCATCCAGGTCAGCTACCTGGGCCTGCCGGCCACCTCGGCGCTACCTGGCGTGGACTGGATCATCGCCGACCGCTACGTCATGCCGCCGCAGTCGCTGCCCTATCACACCGAGCGGCCCATCTATCTGCCGCATTGCTACCAGGTCAGCGACCGCAAGCGCGAGGCGTCGGTGCCGCCGAGCCGGGCCGAGGCCGGGCTGCCGGAGTCGGGCTTCGTCTACTGCGCGTTCAACAACAACCACAAGATGAGCGAGCCGGTCTGGCGCACGTGGATGCGTGTGCTGCGCCAGGTGCCGGGCAGCGTGCTGTGGCTGCTGGCGGACAACGACTTCGCCAAGGCCAACCTGAGCCGCGTGGCGGCGCAGGAGGGGGTCGACCCGGCGCGCCTCGTGTTCGCGCCGCGCGCCTTGCCCGCCGACTACCTCGCGCGCTTCGCCGTGGCCGACCTGTTCCTCGACACCTTCCCGTACAACGCCGGCACGACCGCCAGCGATTGCCTGTGGATGGGCACGCCGCTGCTGACGCGCTCGGGCCGCAGCTACATCTCGCGCATGGCCGGCAGCCTGCTGACGGCCGTGGGCTTGCCCGACCTCATCACCACCAGCATCGAGGAATACGAGGCGAGGGCGGTGCAGATCGGCCTGCAGCCGGCACGCGCCGCGTCGTACAAGCGCTACCTGCGCGAGTTCGGCCGCCAGTCGCCGCTGTTTGATATTCCGGCCATGGTGTGCGATCTTGAGGCCGAGTTCGAGCGCCTGGCCCTGAAGGCCCGCGCCGAGCGCTGAGCCTCACGCTGACGCCCGCCCCGCATGCCCCAGCGCCACGACACCTTCTTCGACGCCCCCGCCGGTGGGCGCCCGGGGTTGCGCCTGGCGGCCAACGGTGAGCCGCCGCCGGCGCCGGACCCGGTCGCCGAAAGCCTGGATGACCTGTCGCAACAGGGCATCGGCGACCCGCTGCTGCAGAGCCTGTCGTGGCTGACGGGCCACCACGGCCGCCCGCGCTCGACGGCCTCGCTGCGCGCCGGCTTCCCCGCCGAAGGCGTGCTGACGCCGCCGGACGCCGTGCGCCTGATGCGCGAGGCGGGCTACAACGCCGGCCTGCTGCGCAAGGGCATCGACGAGATCAACGGCCTGCTGCTGCCGGCCGTGCTGCTGCTCAATGGCGGCGATGCCTGCGTGCTGGTGCGCCGGCTGGACGACCCGACCACCGTCGCGGCGGGCAGTTGCCGCTACGAGGTGGTGTTCCCCGGGCCGGAGGCGGCCGCCGTGCCGGCCACGACGGCCGAACTGGAGCCGGAGTTCAGCGGCTTCCTGCTGGTGGCGTCGCCGGTGCTCGGCACCGATGCGTCGCGCCGCGAGGCCGCCGCCGAGTCTGGCCAGGGGGTACTGGGTGACTCGCACTGGCTCTGGAGTGCGCTCAAGCGCTTCGTGCCCTACTACCGCGCGGCCATGGTGGCGGCGCTGCTCAGCAATGTGCTGATGCTGGTGTCGGGGCTGGTCACGTCGGTCATCTACGACAAGGTCATTCCGCACCAGGCGACGGTGACGCTGTGGACGCTCGCCGTGGGTGCCGCCGCAGCGCTGCTTTTCGACCTGTTCGCGCGGCAGTTGCGCGCCCACCTGATCGACCTGGCCGGCCGCAAGACGGACCTGATCGTCGGTGCCAAGCTGTTCCGCCAGGCGCTGGGCGTGCGCATGGAGCACCGGCCGCCGTCGGCCGGCGCCTATGCGCACTACCTGGCGCAGATCGAGATGGTGCGCGACTTCTTCACGTCCGCCACGATGTCGGCGCTGAGCGATCTGCCGTTCATCCTGATCTTCGTCGCGATGACCTTCGTCATCGGCGGCCCGCTCGGCTGGGTGCTGGTCATCGCCATTCCGCTGGTGGTGGGCTTCAACCTGCTGCTGCAGGGGCGGCTGCGGCGCGCCATGCGCACGAACATGCGTGAATCCGCCGACCTGCACGGCACGCTGGTTGAAGCCATCGAGGGGCTGGAGGACCTCAAGTCCTCCGGCGCCGAAGGGCGCTTCCTGCACCGCTACGAGCACAGCATGGCGGTGGCGGCCGACTCCGGCCTGCGCGCACGCACGATGAGCAGCTGGACGATGAACCTGACCATGACCGTGCAGCAGCTGATCAACCTGATCATGCTGGTGTGGGGCGTGTACCTGATCCAGGACGGCCAGATCACCGCCGGTGCGCTGCTGGGCGCGGTGATGTTCGCCGGCCGCGCCACCATGCCGCTGAGCAGCGTGGTGGGGCTGGCCACGCGCTACCAGGGTGCCCGTGCGGCGATGGTGTCGCTGAACCAGATGATGACCGCGCCCACCGAGCGCGAAGCCGGCCGCAACTACGTCCCGCTGGCGCAGATCACCGGGCGCATGGCCCTGAACGACGTGGGCTTCGCCTACCCGGCCACGGAAGCGCAGGCGCCGAAGGTGTTGAAGGGCGTGTCGCTGCGCATCGGCGCCGGCGAGCGGGTGGCGATGCTGGGCCGCATCGGCAGCGGCAAGTCCACCATCCTGCGCCTGCTGGCCGGCCTGTACCAGCCGACCGAGGGCATGGTGGAGCTCGAAGGGATCGACCTGCGGCAGATCGACCCGGCCGAGTACCGCTCGCGCATTGGTTTCGTGTCGCAGGAGCCGCGGCTGTTCAACGGCACGCTGCGCGACAACGTGCTGATGGGCCGGCCGCTGGATTCGCAGCGGCTGGTGGAGGTGGCGCGCCTCACCGGGCTGGACCGTGTGGTGGCCGGCCACCCGATGGGCTGGGATCTGCCCGTCGGCGAGATGGGCGGCATGCTGTCGGGCGGCCAGCGGCAGCTGGTGGCGCTGGCGCGTGCGCTGGTGGGCCGGCCGCAAATCTTGTTGATGGACGAGCCGACCAGCTCGATGGATGCGCAGTCGGAGATTGCCTTCCTGCGGCAGCTGCGTGACGCCGCGACCGACTGCACCTTTGTCGTCGTGACCCACCGGCCGGCGGTGCTGGAGCTGGTGCAGCGGGTTGTCGTCGTCGATGGTGGGCGCCTGGTGCTGGACGGCCCGCGCGACCAGGTGCTGGCGGCGCTGTCGGGCGTGCGCCCGGCGGCCCAGCCCGCGCCGGCGGGCGAGGGTGCCAACCTGCACATGCACCCCGCGGCGCAGCCGGTGCAGCGCTCGGCCTCGGTCTGATCGATGAGCGTCTCGTCCGGGATGGATCGCCAGGAGCGACTGTTGGTGTCGCCAGCGCACGCCGCGCTGCTGGATGAGCCGCTGCCGCGCGCGGTCTGGGCCCTGTACCTGCTGCTGGCCGTGGTGGTGGCCGGCATCGCCTGGGCGGCCCTGGCGCGTGTGGACGAAATCACCCGCAGCGAAGGACGCGTCATTCCGGATGGGCGCGAGCAGGTCATTGCCAGCCTGGAGAGCGGCATCCTGAGCGAGCTGCTCGTGCGCGAGGGGCAGGAGGTGGAGGCCGGCCAGCCGCTGGCCCGCCTGGACCCGACCCGCGCCACGGCGGCGCAGAACGAGAGCCAGGCCAAGCGCCTGGCGCTGCTGGCGCAGGTGGCGCGTCTGCAGGCGGAAGCCTTCGGGCGGCCGTTGGCCTTCCCGCCCGAGGTCAAGGACAGCGAGCGCGTGGTGGCAGCCGAGACCGAGGTGTTCGAGGCGCGGCGCCGCGTGGTCGAGGAAGGCTCGGCCAGCACCGGGCGCAGCATCGAGCTGGTCCACAAGGAGCTGCGGCTGGCACGGGGCATGGCCGAGAAGGGGTTGATGTCCGACGTGGAGGTGATGCGGCTGACCCGCCAGGTCAACGAGCTGCAGGCGCAGCGCACGGAGCGCATCAGCCGGTTCCGCCAGGATGCCAGCGCCGAGCTGTCGCGGGCGCAGACGGAGCTCGCCCAGCTCGACGAACAGCTGGTGGTGCGCGCCGACACCATCAAGCACACCGAGCTGAAGTCGCCGGTGCGAGGCCTCGTCAAGTCGATCAAGATGAACACGCTGGGCGGCGTGGTGCCCGGCGGGTCGCCGCTGATGGATATCGTGCCGACCGGGCCACGCGTGCTGGTCGAGGCGCGGGTCAAGCCCAGCGACATCGGCTTCGTGCAGCTGGGCCAGCCGGCCATCGTCAAGCTCAACGGCTACGACTTCAACGTGATGGGCGGGCTGGAAGGCAAGATCGAGTACATCAGCCCGGATGCCCTGGGCGACACGGAGCGCGGCGCCCAGGGCGCTTACTACCGGGCCGTGGTTGCGGCCGACCGCAACAACCTCATGCACAAGGGCAAGCCGCTGCCGGTGATTCCCGGCATGACGGCCAGCGTGGAGATCCGTACGGGCGAGCGCTCGGTGCTGAGCTATCTGCTGCGGCCGATGCTGAAATCACGCGAGGCCTTGCGCGAGCGCTGAGATCTGATGGGCATTGCCCGCGCTGTTTCGGCGAGCCGCTGCCGGTCGACCGTGTTGAAGTACGGGTGTGGTCCATGAGACCGTCGAGCGACTTTGCCCGGGCTTGCCATGATGTTCGTACGCCAATCCTCCATTGCCTTGCTGGCCGTTCTGGCGCTTTGCAGCCGCCCGGCCCTCGCGCAACTGCGCTGCAACGAAGAGACGGCTCGCGCGGCCAGCACGGCCAGCGCGGCGGCACCGTCCGCCGAGCCGTCCGACCCGCGCAGCCAGCTGCAGCTGCTCGTCAGCCAGGTGCTGGGCCGCAGCAAGCAGATCGGCGCGGCGCACCTGCTGAAGCTGGCAGCCGAAGCCGACCTCGAAGAAGCGCGGGCGCAGCGCATGCCGACCCTGTCGGTCGGGCTCGGCACCTCCCGCGTCTCGGTGACGCCGGAACTCGGCCCCAAGGTCGAGGGCCAGCAGTCGCATGCCGGCTTCTCCATCACGGCGCCGCTGTACGACTCGGGGCGCATCACCAAGCTGACGGAATGGCGCAGCCAGCTGCTGGAGTCGGCCCGGCAGGGCAAGGCCAACGCCGAGGAGCAACTCTCGGTGCAGGTGGTCACGCTGGCCATGGACCGCAGCCGCTACCAGCTGCAGAGCCAGATCTACTCGCAGTACGTGCGGCGCATGGCCTGCCTGGTGGACGCGCTCGAGATGATCACCAAGCAGGACCGCGGCCGCAGCAGCGAACTCGTGCAGGCGCAGAAAAGCCTGCAGCAGGCGGACCTGTCGCTGGAGCAGTCGGCCACCTCGCTGCGCCAGACCGAAGTTCGCCTGCGCCGGCTGGCCGGCGAGCAGCTGCCGCCCATCGTCGGCATGAGCAATGTGCTGGCAGAGCTGCCCAAGCTGGAGGACATCATGGACGACGTGGCGAGAGGGCCGGACGTCGCCGCCGCCGACGCGCAGGCGCGCGCACAGCGCAGCTACACCGAATCCATCGTGGCCGGGCAACGCCCCAGCGTCAGCGTCTCGGTCACGGGCAACACCATCCGCGGGGTGGGCAAGCAGACCGACTGGGGCGCGGGCGTCAACGTGAACCTGCCGATCTACATCCCTGGCGCGGACGCGACGGTCACCTCGGCGCTGCGCCGCACGCAGGCCGCCGAGTTCCAGCGCGACGACCTCATCGAGTCCAAGCGCTTTCGGGCGCGCGAACTGCACGAGATGGCCACGAGCGCACTCGATCGCTCACGGCGCATCGCGGACCTTTTGCGCAACAGCGAGCGGGTGCGGGCATCCACGCTGGAGCAGTGGCAGCAGCTGGGCCGTCGATCGCTGTTCGACGTCATGTCGGCCGAGGGCGACTACTACGCCATGCGGGTGGCCCACGTGAACACGCTCTTCGACGCGGAACAGGTGATTGCCCTGATGTGGTCGCTGGGCCGCGGCGTCATGGTGCCGTTGCGTTGATTCTGCGGACACTTCGCGCATGCTGCTGCCCAAGCTCTCCCTCATCACCCACGTCTACAACCAGCCCGAAGGCATGGCCCGCCATGTCGAGTTCTGGAAGTCGCTGTCGCCCGCGCTCGCGGCCCAGCTCGAGTTCATCTGCGTGGACGACTTCTCCGACCCGCCGGTGCAGATCACGCGCGATGGCCTGAACCTGCGGCTGTTCCGTGTGTTGGACGACATCGACTGGAACATGCCGGGCTGCAAGAACCTTGGCGCCGTGATGGCCCGGGCCGACTGGCTGCTGTTCTTCGACCTGGACAACATGATCGACGAGCGCGGGCTGGAGATGCTGGTGGCGTCGCTGGACAAGCTCAAGCCCGACACGCTCTACAACTTCCGCCGTGTCGAAGAAGGCAAGGAGGTGGCCTCGCACATCAACACGCTGTTGATGACGCGCCGGGGCTTCTTCAAGGCGGGCGGGCTGGACGAGGATTTCGCCGGGCACTATGGCTACGAGGACGTCCATTTCCATCACATGTGGCGGCACCATGTCGGCCCCGAGGTGCTGCTGGTCGACATCGTGTTCACGCAGCTCGGCTTTCGCACCGAGACGCTCAACCGCGACACGTCCCGCAACCAGGCCCTGATCCACCACAAGATCCTGACGCTGGGCCACAAGGGCTCGGTCGGCAAGATGCGCTTTGCCTGGGCCGAGCAGCCGACGGAATGACGGAGAGTCAGTCGATGAAGCAGACCTTGAACATCGGCATGGCCGGCGCGGGCCTGTCCTGCGCGGTCATCGCACGCCTGCTGGCCGAGGCCGGCCATCGCGTGCAGCTGTTCGACCGCCGCAGCCATGTGGCGGGCAACTGCCACACCGAGCGCGACGGCGAGACCGGCGTGATGGTGCACACCTACGGCCCGCACATCTTCCACACGGACGACGACGAGGTCTGGGACTTCGTCAACCGCTACCAGCGCTTCATGCCGTACGTGAATCGCGTCAAGGCGACGACCGGTGGCCGCGTGTACTCGCTGCCGATCAACCTGCACACGATCAACCAGTTCTTCGGCCGCACCTTCAACCCCGCCGAGGCGCGCGCGTTCATCGAGGCGCAGGCCGACACGTCGATCACGGCGCCCCAGAGCTTCGAGGAGCAGGCGCTGCGCTTCATCGGCCGGCCGCTCTACGAGGCGTTCTTCAGGGGCTACACGCGCAAGCAGTGGGAGGTCGACCCGGCGCGCCTGCCGGCTGCCATCCTCAAGCGGCTGCCGGTGCGCTTCAACTACGACGACAACTATTTCGCCCACAAGCACCAGGGCATGCCGGAGCACGGCTACACGGCCATGGTCGAGCGCATCCTCGACCACCCTGGCATCGCCGTGACGCTGAACGCCGAGTTGTCGCCGTCGGCCGTCGGGGACTACGACCATGTGTTCTGGTCCGGCCCCATGGACGGCTTCTTCGGCTACGACCAGGGCCGGCTGCGCTACCGCACACTCGACTTCCAGAAGTTCTCCGGCCAGGGCGACCTGCAGGGCTGCGCGGTGATGAACTACACCGACGAGGCCGTGCCCTACACGCGCATCACCGAGCACAAGCACTTCTCGCCGTGGGAGCAGCATGCCGGGTCGGTGTGCTACCGGGAATTCAGCCGGGCCTGTGGCCCCGACGACATTCCCTACTACCCGGTTCACCTCACCGAAGGCGATGACCTCGTTCGCGCCTACCAGGCACGCGCGCAGGCGCAGCCGAATGTCACCTTCGTCGGCCGCCTGGGCACCTACCGCTACATGGACATGGACGTGACCATCCGCGAGGCCTTGAACGCGGCGCGCGCGTTCCTCGCGCGGCGCCAGGCCTAGGCGGGCGCCGGGCGCCGAGCGAGCTCCATCTTCAGGCGCCAGGCTCCATCCCGACGATGGGGGTCTCGTGCGTGCGCAGGCCCTCGGCGTGCAGGTAGAACATCATGAAGCGCTCCGCCAGGAAGCCGATGTAGCGGGCCTGGTACTTGTCCGCCGGCCGTTCGGCGCGCTCGAAGACTTCGTTCATCAGCGGGAACAGCTTGCTGCAGTAATGCTCGAACCGCTCCCAGCCGAAGATGAACATGTTGCAGTAGGTGAAGCGGTTGGAGTGGTCGAAGAAGCCGCGGTAGCGCCGGTACTCCGGGTTCTGCGCCATCAGCACGTCGACGAACAGCTGCCAGTGCGTCCGGTCGTGATGGGCCACGTACTCCTGTGCGATGGCGCCGCCCAGGCGGTAGGGCATGGGCACGATGGCGTCGGCGTAGGACAGCCATTGCAGCGCGCGCTGGCCGGATTCCTCGCTGGCCATGGCGTCCATCGCGGCGCGGGGCTCGTCGATGGGCACGCGCGGCGCATTCAGGAAGGAAGGGCCGAGGTAGAGGTAGCGGCGGTAGTGGTAGAGGCCGAAGTGCCGCACGTTCTTCAGGTTCTTCCACGCCCAGTAGAGCGCCGTCAGCTCGCAGAAGAAGGGATTCAGCGCCGAGATGTTCTCGCCGTCGGCGTCGCAGAAGGCGTCTGCCGCGTCCATGCGGAAGGCGCCCACCGTGCAGGGCTTGAGCCAGCTGGAATCCGGCCGTACGTAGTAGGGCTTGTGGAAGGTGGCCAGGACGAGCAGCTCGCGCGGGGTGTCGGTGTTCATGATGCGGGGTTGACCTTGGCGATGCCGCCGATACGGGCGATGACGGCGTTGATCGCCGCAACCAGCGTGTTGGCCTCGGCTTGCAGGCCGTAGTCGGCTTTCAGGCGGGCCATGCCGGGGGCCAGCACGGCTTGCAGGTCGGGGCGGCTGGCGAAGGCCGCCACCTCGTAGAACTTGCGGACGAAGTCGCGGATGTCGCCGAAGTCGGCCACGCGGAAGTTGGGCTCGTCCCAGTATTCGCGGCCACCCCAGCCCGGGTAGCCGAGCACCACGTTGCCCGACAGCGCGGCCTCGATGGGCGGCACGGGGCAGCCCTCGAAGTCGCTGAACGCGAGAAAGACCCGTGAGCTCGCCAGCTCCGCCGCCACCTGTGCCTCGCTCATGCCGTGGATAGCGCGGAACTCCCAGTCCGGGAACTCCTTGGCCAGCCAGGGCGCCACATTGTTGGCGTGGATCGGCAGCTTGCGCGGCATGTAGGTAACCTTGCGCGGCTTGTCGGCCAGCGGCTTGAAGCGCTCGGTGTCGACCGAGTATTTGCAGCGCAAGACCTTGTCCGAGATCTCCGGGAACACGGCGCTCAGCAGGCTGCTGGTGTCGTCGGAGATCGACAGCACCGCCTGCGCATTGCGGTAGCAGGCCTGCAGCTCGGGCATCGGCGCCGTCGGCAGCACCAGGTAGCCGTTCTGCACGAACATGCAGTAGCGGATGCCCATGCCGTGCAGCTGCGTGGCGAGGATGGTCATGATCTCCGGCACCATCACCAGGTCGGTCTGCTGCAGCTCGCCGAGGGAGATGATGGGGGCGCTGTTCTCGAACCAGTCGCAGCGGTAGCCGGGCTTGATGTGCATCACATAGGCGTCTGCCCCCAGCCGGCGCAGCAACTCCACGTGTTTGTAGATCACCTTGATGCCACCGGTCGGGCTGTTGCTGTCCGGGCTGACGTAAACGATGCGTGTCATGCCCTGATTTGAACAAAGGACGCCCGCGTGCAGCGCATGAACTGCGGGCGATTCCCCCGGGAATTTCGACCGGGCCCGCGATGGGCCCGACCTGCTGTGCCGCTGGCTACAGCAGGGGTTGCACCGCGCCGTTCTCGTCGTCCGGCCGACGGGCATGCGTCGGCGGCCAGGGCGGCTCGGTGGCGTCGGACTTGGGCGCCGCGTCGAGGCGGTGGCCCAGCACTTCGTGCAGCGCGGGTGACGAGGGGGCCGCGGCGGATGCCGGCGTGGCCGTCGATGCCGCTTCGGGCGTGGCCGCTTTGGCAAACCATGCATCGCCCATCTCGTGCGTCTGCCCGTCTGCCGTCTTGAAAGTGGACACCAGGCCGATCAGGTTGCCGTTGTCCAGTCGCGAGCTGGCCTGCGCCAGCAGGTCGACCTCGACGATGCCCAGCTCGGCCAGCGTCTTCAGCTCGCCGGTGTCGGTCTTGCCGTCGCCATTGGCGTCCACCCAAAGCCGCAGTTGCGAGAACGCCGCGTCCGCTGCGGTCAGCAGGTGGTCGTGGTTCAAGTCCAGCGCGGCCATCGCCTGGTAGCCGTTGGCGGCGTGCAGGCCATTGGCCAGCAGCGTGCCGGTGCCGAACAGCTCGGCGCCGGAGTCGATGAGGCCGTTGCCGTCGAGGTCGCGCGCGAGCAGCGCGTTGCCTGCGGCGATCCAGCCCCATTGCTGTTGCTGGCCGCTGCCGTTGAGGTCGAAGCTGACGCCCTGCGCCGCCGAGACCGTCGACAGGCCATGCCCGTCCAGGTTCAGCATGATGGGGGTGGCGAGATAGAGGGCATCGAGCTGGTCTGCCCGCATGGCCTGCAGCGCTTCGGTGCTGAAGGCGAGCATCTGCTCCATGTTGAGCGCCGCCAGGTCGCGGGTTTCGAAGCCCGTCACCATCGCGCTGCCGATGGCGTGGATCTGGTCGGTGGACAGCGCGTGCACCTGCGTCACGCTCAGCGCGGCGAGGTCCGCGCTGCTCAGCGCACCGAAGGCCTCGCTGCTGATGGCGTGGATCTGCGTGCTGGAAAGCGCTGCGATCTGCTGCGTGTCCAGCCCCGAGATGGCATCACTGCCCAACGAGGCGATCGCCAGCGTCGACAGGCTGTGCAACTGCCGGGTGTTGAAGGCGTGCAGCTGGTCGCTGTGCAGCGCGTGCAACTGGCCGGCGCCCAGCGCGGCGAGGTTGGCGGTGGCCAGGCCGCGCAGCGCCTCGGGGGCGAGTGCGGCGATCGCGTCGCTGCTGAAGGAGGCCAGCTGCAGCGTGCTCAGCACGGCGAGCTGCGTGCTGACCAGCGCATGCATCTGGTCGGTCGAGAAGGCCGCGAAATCCGCGGTGGGCATCACGACGATGGCGCCGGACGTCAGCGCAGTCACGCTGGAGGGCGCGAGCGCGGCCACCTGCTCCGGCGTCCACGCGAGCACCGACGGGTTGTTCAGCGCCATGGCCTGCTGGGTCGTCAGCGCGCCGATCTGCTCGGTCGTCAGGCCCATCGCCTGGAAGTAGCCCAGCGCGCCGATCTGTGCCGTCGTCAGCGCCTGCACCTGCTCGAGGCTCAGCGAGCCGATCTGTTCGGAACTCAGCGCCCGGAAGGTGCGCGTGTTCAAGGCGGCGAGATCGGCCGTCTCGATCGCGGTCATCTGATCGCCGTGCAGCGCGGCGAGCTGGTCGCTGCGCATGACGGCGAACTGGCTGGACGTGAGCGCGGTGATCTGCGCGGGGGCGAGCGCCGCGAACTGGTCGCTGGACAGTCGAGCCAGCTGCAGTGGGGGCAAGGCGGCGAGCTGGTCGCCGCTGAGCGCGCCCATCTGGTCGGCGCTCAGCGCAGCCAGCGTCGCGCTGCTCAACGCGGCCAGCTGTGTGCTGTCCAGCAGGCTGATCTGCTGCGGGCTCAAGGCGGCGATCTGCCCGGTGCTCACGACGGCCAGCTGGCGAACGGACAGCGCATCGAACGCGTCCACGTTCAGCGCGGCGAATTGCGCCGAGGTAAGCGCCATCACCGAGCGGGTGCTGAGCCCGGCGATGTCCTCGGCCGTCAGGTTGCCGACCTGCTCCAGCGTCAGGCCCGCCAGCTGGTAGGGGCTCAGCGCGGCGATCTGGTCGCTGCCCAAGGCATTGAAGTCGTCGATCGACCAGCCGGCGAGCTGCGCGGTGCTGAGCGCCGTGATCTGCGCGCCACGCAGCGCGAGGATCTGCTCGTCGTGCAGCGCATCGAGCTGCAGGGAGCTCAGGTTGCGCAGTGCGCTGAGGCTCAGCCCGGCGATGCCCTCCGTCGTCAGTGCCGCGATCTGGTCGGCGCTGAACGCAACGGCCTGGGCGCTGCCGAAGGCGCCGATCTGCGCACTGTTCAGCGAGGCCAACTGGTCCGGCGTCAGCATGGCGATCTGATCGGAGCGGAGCGCCGACAGCGCGGCCGGTCTGACCGCGTCGAACAGGGTGGCGTCCAGCGCGCCGATCGCATCGGACGAGATGGCGGCCAGCTGCCGTGAGCCGAGCGCTGCGAACTGGTCGGTGCCCAGCGCGTTGAGCGCCTCCTGGTGCAGCGAGGCGACCTGCAGCGTGCTGAGTGCGGCGATCTGCTGGGTTTGCAGCTGGGCGAGCATTTGCGGGCCCAGCGCGTCCAGCTGTTCGGCAGACAGCACGCGCAGCGCGTTGCTGCTCAGCGCGCGCAAGGCGTCGGAGCTGATGGCCTGCAGATGCTCGGGCCCCAGCGCGCCGACCTGCAGCGGGCTCAGCCCACTGCCTTGCAGGCTGCCCAGCGCGCTCAAGTCCTCGGCGGTCAAGGCCTGGATCTGCTCGGTGGTCATCGTGTGGATGACGGTTGAGCTCAGGGCGGAGAAGGTCTCGCTGGGCAGCGCGGCGATCTGGTCGGCGGTCAGCGCACGGAACTGCGAGCCGCTGAGCGACAGCAGGCGGTCGGCGCCGAGCGCCGTGAGGCTCTGGGCCGACAGCTCGGTGATCTGGGCCGGCGTCAGCGCGCGCATCTGCGTGCTGCTGAACGCCTGCAGCTGCTCGGGCGTCAGCGCGGCCAGCTGTTCGCCGGCGAGCGTGCTGATGGTGCGGGTGGGCAGGCCGTGGATGGCGTCGGTGCTCAAGGTGGCGAGCTGCTCGGCCGAGAGCGCGCGAAGCTGGCTGCCGCTGAGTGCGGCGGCCTGCACGCTGGTCAGCGCGCCGAGCTGCGTGGCGTCCAGCGACGCCAGCTGATTCGCGGTGAGCCCGAGCATGGCATTGCTCTGCAGCACGCCGATCTCGTCCACTTCCAGCGCACGGATGGCGTCGGTGGACAGGGATTGCAGCTGCTTGGAATTCAGCACGGCGAGCTGGGTCGCGTTCAGCGCCGCGACGTCCAGCGAATCCAGCGCCGCCATCTGGCTGCTGGTGAGCTGGCGGATCTGCTGCGTGCTGAGGGCGGCGATTTGCTCGGGCGTGAAGGAGGACAGCACCGAGCCCTTGATGCCCGCCAGCGCGCTGGATTGCAGCAGCTGCAGGCTGTCCGGGCTGAGCGCACTCAGTTGGTCGCTGTTCAGGCCGGCGAGTTGCTGGGAGGTGAGGGTGCGCAGTTCGCTGCTGTCGAGGGTGGCGACCAGCGTGGTCGACAGCGCCGAGATCTGCAGCGAACTCAGGACCTTGAGCCCACGCGTTCCCATCGCGTCCAGGTCTTCGGCCTCCAGCGCCGACACCTGTTGCGTGGACAGCGCCCGCAGCTGTTGCGTGCCCAGTGCGGCCACCTGTTCCGTCGACAGCGCCACCAGGCCGTCACTGCCGATGGCGCGGACCTGGGTGCTCTGCAGGGCGGCGAGCTGGGCCGTCTGCAGCGCCTGCAGCGATTGCGTCGCCAGGGCCTGCAGTACCTGCGTCGCCAGCCCTTGCACGGCCTGTGTGGCCAGGGCCTGGAGCGCTTCTGTGCTCAGCGCGTTTGCCTGGGTCGAGCCCAGCCCTTGCACCTGCGATTTCGACAGGACCGCGGCCTGGCTGCTGTCGACCACAGCGACCTGGTCGGACGTCATCTGGCTCAGCTGGCCTGGGGTGAGCGACCGGAAGGCGCCGGTGTCCAGCGCCGGAATTTCGTCCACCGCGATCAGCGGGACCTGGGCCGACGTGAGCCCGCGGATCTGGTTGCTGGTCAGTGCATCGATCTGGTCGTAGCCGAGCGCCTCGAACTGGGCGCTGTCGAGTTGCCGCAGCCGGAACACCGTCAGCGCGGGCACCTGGGCCGTCGTCAGTGCGCCAACCTGCTCCGGCGTGAGCGCGGCGATCGTGCTCGAGGTGATCTGGTGCACCGCCGTCGTGTTGATGGCCTGCACGTCCTGCAGTTCCATCGCCGACAGATGACCCTTGGCCAGGCTGCTCAGCGCGCCGGCCGTCAGCGAATTCACCTGGATTGGCGTCAGCGCGATGACCTGCTCCGCCGAGAAGGCGAGCCATTGCGCCGGCCGAAGCGCAGCCAGCTCAGCAGTGCTGAGCTGGGCAATGTCCGCTGGACTCAGGGACCCGATGTCAAGGGTGCTGATGCTCATCCGGCTATACCGCTTCCGGGTCGTCCGCTGCAGGAGGGGCCGGCCGGAAGTGCGGAGCTTCCGGCCGGATCAGGGTCACAGCAGCGGCAGTCCGCCGTTGGCGTCCTCCTCCTGCTTCTTCAGGATCGCCAGCGCCGCCGCATGTTCAGCCGTCGAGGACGTCGTGGCCGCCGCCGTTGTCGTCGATGCCACTGTCGTCGTGCCGACCAGCAGATTCTGCTCCGGCTGGGCCAGCAGGTCGGACAGCTGCACCGTCGTCGAGTTGCTGGTGGCGCCCGGCACCTGCTTGGCCAGCCAGACGTCACTCATCTCGTGGGTCGTGCCGTCGCTGGAGGTGTAGCTGGAGACGAGGCCGACGACGTTGCCGTTGTCGATGGTCGTGCCCTTGGTCGCCGACAGGTTGAGGTCGGTGATGCCGAGGTCGAGCAGGCCCTTGAGTTCGCCAGCGTCGGTCTTGCCGTCATGGTTGGCGTCCACCCACACGGAGAGCTTGCCGAAGTTGGCGTCCAGCGCATTGATGTGGCCGTCCTGGTTGGCGTCCAGCGTCGCGAGGGCCGTGAAGCCATCGACGCCGGCCTTGCCGTCGGCCAGCACGGTGCCGGAGCCGAACAGCTCCCGGCCGCTGCTGATCTGGCCGTCGCCGTTCAGGTCCATCGCCAGCAAGCCATCGCCGCCGGCGACCCAGCCCACCTGGTTGACCGTGCCATTGCCGTGCAGGTCGAACTGCACGCCCTGGCTGGCCGCCAGCGTCTGGATGCCGTGGCCGTCGAGGTCGAGCATGATCGGCGTGGCCAGGAACATCGCGCCGATCTGATCGGTGGTCATCGCGTGGGTCTGGTCGGTCGTGAACGCGAGCACCTGGGTCATCGACATGCTGGCCAGGTCTTGCGTCTCGAAGCCGAGCACCTGGTCCGTCGTGAAGGCAACGAGCTGATCGGTCGACAGCGCGTGCACCTGAGCCGTCGACAGCGCGAGGATGTCGTCGGTGGCCAGCGCCACGATCTGGTCGGTGGACAGCGCCAGGATATGGGCCGTGCTCAGCGCGCCGATCTGGGCGGTCGTCAGCGCCTGGATATCGTCGGTGGAGATCGCCAGGATCTGGGCGGTGTCGAAGGCGCGCAGTTGCAGCGTCGACAGCGCCTGGATCTGGTCGGTGCCCAGCGCGGCGATCTGGTCGGTGGCGAAGGCCTGCAGTGCCGTGGTGGTCAGCGCATGCAGCTCGGCGGTGCCGATGGCGGCGATGTCCGCCGTCTCGATGCCGACGATCTGCGTGCTGGTGACGGCGCTCCACTGCGACACGGTCAACGCGTGGATCTGGTCGGAACTGAGCGCGGCGAAGTCCGCCGAGTCCAGGGCCGCCAGGCGGGCGGAGCCGATGGCCACCAGGTCGGCGGTCTCGATCGCCGCGACCTGGTCGGTGGTGAAGGCTTGCAGCTGCGTGGTGCTCAGTACGGCGAACTGCGTCGTCGTGAAGGCCACCACATCGTCGGTGGTCATCGTGCTCAGCTGGCCAGTGGACAGCGCGGCGACCTGGGCCGAGGTCAGCGCACCGACCTGGTCGGTGTTCAGTGCATTGAGCTGATCGCTGTTCAGGGCGTGCAGCGCGGCGGTGGACAGCGACTTGAGGTCGGCGGTCTCGATGGCGCCGATCTGGTCGGTGCCCAGGCCCAGCACCTGGGCCGAGGTCAGCGCGCCGACCTGGGTGGAGCTCAGTGCGGCGACGGCGTCGGTGGCCAGTGCGCCGATCTGGGCGGAGTTCAGCGCCTGCAGCTGGTTGGTCGCCAGCGCCTGCACATCGGCCGACTCCATGCTGGAGAGCTGGCTGGTGGTCAGCGAGGCGATCTGCGCGGTGTTCAGCGCGCGGATCTGGCTGCTGTCGAAGGCGTTCAGGTCATCGCTGGTGAGGTTGCTGAGCTGGGTGGTGGACAGTGCCGCGACCTGGCCGGTCGTCAGCGCCGCCATCTGGGCGGTGTCCAGCGCATTGAGCTGGTCGCTGGTGAGGGCGCGCAGCGTGGCGGTGGACAGGGACTTCAGGTCAGCGGTCTCGATGGCAGCGATCTGGTCGGTGGTCAAGCCGGCGGCCTGGGTCGAGCTCAGCGAGGCGACCTGGGTGGAGCTCAGCGCGGCGATGGCGTCGGTGGCCAGGGCGCCGATCTGGTCGGAAGCCAGGGCCCGCAGCTGGGTGCTGCTCAGGGCCTGCACGTCGGCGCTCTCCATGCTGGCGATCTGGCTGGTGGTCAGCGAGGCCAGCTGGGCCGAGTTCAGGGCGCCGATCTGACCGCTGGTCAGCGCGTTGAGGTCATCGCTGGCCAGCGTGCTGATCTGGGCGGTGGTCAGCGCGGCGACCTGGGTGCTGCTCAGCGCGGCGACCTGTTCGGAGTTGAGGGCGCCGAGCTGGTCGCTGGTGAGCGAGCGCAGGGCAGTGGTGGACAGGGCCTTGAGGTCGGCGGTCTCGATGGCGACGATCTGGTCGCTGGACAGGCCGGCGACCTGCTTGGTGCCGAGGGCGGCGACCTGGCCGGAGGTGAGCGCGACGATGGCGTCGGTGGCCAGCGCGCCGACCTGGTCGGAGCCCAGCGCCTGGATCTGCGTGCTGCTCAGAGCCTGCACGTCGGCGCTTTCCATCGCGGCGACCTGGGTCGTGGTCAGCGAGGCGACCTGGGCCGTGCCCAGCGCGCGGATCTGGGCGCTGGTGAAGGCATTGAGGTCGTCGCTGGCCAGCGTGCTGACCTGGACGGTGGTGAGCGCGGCGACCTGCGAGGTGGTCAGCTCGACGACCTGGTCAGAGCTCAGCGCGCCGAGCTGGTCGGAGTTCAGCGCGGTGAGCTGGGCGGTGGTCAGCGAGCGCAGCTGGGCCGAGCCGAGCGCGGCGACGTCGTCGGAGGCCAGCGTGCTGACCTGGGCGGTGGTCAGCGAGGCGACCTGGGTGGTGCTCAGCGCGCCGATCTGGGCGGAGTCCAGCGCGTTGAGCTGGTCGCTGGTGAGGGCGCGCAGCGTGGCGGTGGACAGGGCCTTGAGGTCGGCGGACTCGATGGCACCGATCTGGTCGGTGGTCAGGCCGGCCGCCTGCTTGGTGCCCAGCGCGGCGATCTGGGCGGAGGTCAGCGCGACGATGGCGTCGGTGGCCAGGGCGCCGACCTGGTCGGAGCCCAGTGCCTGGATCTGGTTGCTGGCCAGGGCCTGCACGTCGGCGGTTTCCATCGCGGCGACCTGGGTGGTGGTCAGCGAGGCGAGCTGGGCGGAGGTCAGCGAACGGATCTGGCCGCTGGTCAGCGCGTTGAAGTTGTCGGTGGACAGGGCGCTCAGCTGGTCGGTGGACAGCGAGGCGACCTGGGCGGTGGACAGCGCACCGACCTGGTCGGTGCCCAGCGCGTTGAGCTGGTCGCTGCCAAGGGCGCGCAGCTGGCCGGACGACAGCGCACGCAGTTGGCTGGAGTCGAGGGCGGCGAGGTCGTCGGTCGCGAGCGTGCTGACCTGGCCGGTCGTCAGCGAGGCCATCTGGCTGGACGACAGCGCGCGAACCTGGTCGGTGCCCAGCGCGTTGAGCTGGTCGCTCGTGAGGCTGCGCAGGGCCGTGGTGGACAGCGAGGACAGGTCGGCCGTTTCGATGGCGGCGACCTGTTCGGTCGTCAGGCCGGCGGCCTGCGTCGAGCCCAGTTGGCTGAGTTGCGTGGATGTCAGCGCGGCGATGCCATCGGTGCTCAGGGCGCCGACCTGGTCGGAGCCCAGCGCGCGCAGCTGCGTGCTGGACAGCGCTTGCACGTCGGCCGTTTCCATGGCGGCGATCTGCGCTGTGCCCAGCGAGGCGATCTGCACGGTGGTCAGCGCGCGGACCTGGGCGCTGTTGAGGGCGTTCAGATCATCGCTGGCCAGTGTGCTGACCTGTGCGGTCGTCAGCGAGGACACCTGCGTGGTCGACAACGCGCCGACCTGGTCGGACGTCAACGCGTTGAGCTGGTCGCTGGACAGCGAGCGCAGCGTGCTGGTGGACAGTGCCTTGATATCGCCGGATTCGATCGCGGCGATCTGGTCGGTCGTCAGGCCCGCGGCCTGCTTGGATGTCAGCCCGCCAATCTGGGCCGAGCTGAGGGCGGCGATCGCCTCCGACGAGAACGCGCCGGCCTGGTCGGAGCCCAGCGCCTGCAATTGCGTGGTCGTCAAGGCCTGGACGTCGGCCGTCTCCATGGCTGCCAGTTGGGCCGTCGACAGCGCGGCCATCTGGGCGGTGCCCAGCGAGCGGATCTGGCTGCTGGTGAAGGCGTTCAGGTCCTCGGTGGCCAGCGTGCTGACCTGGGCCGTGGACAGCGACGCGACCTGCGCACTGGTCAGCGCGCCGATCTGGTCGGAATTCAGGGCGTTGAGCTGGTCGCTGGACAGCGCGCGCAGCGTGCTGGTGGACAGGCCCTTGAGGTCGCCGGTCTCGATGGCGGCCATCTGGTCGGTCGTCAGGCCGCTCACCTGGGTGGAGTTCAGCCCGGCCAGCTGGCTGGACGTCAGTGCGGCGATGCCGGCCGTCGACAGGGCGCCGACCTGGTCGGAGCTGAGGGCGCGCAATTGCGCCGTGCTCAGTGCCTGCACGTCGGCCGTTTCCAGCGCGGCGAGCTGCGTGGTGCCGAGAGCGTGGAGCTGCGCGGTGGTGAGGGCGCGGAACTGGGCGGTGCCCAGGGCGTTCAGCGCGTCACTGCCCAGCGCGGCCATCTGGTCGGTGGTCAGCGCAGCGACCTGGACGGTCGTCAGCGCGGCCATCTGGTCGGAGGTGAACGCGTTGGTCTGCGTGGTGCCCAGCGCGCTCAGGCTGCTCGTGGCAACGGCCTTGATGTCGCTGGTCTCGATGGCGCCGATCTGTTCGGTCGTCAGGCCGGAAACCTGCTTGGTGCTGATGGCCCCCACCTGCGCGGAGCTGAGCGCGACGATGTTGTCGGTGGACAGGGCGCCCATCTGGTCGGAGCTCAGCGCGCGCACCTGGCTGGTGGTCAGCGCCTGCACGTCGGCGCTTTCCATGGCGGCGACCTGGGCGGTCGACAGGGCGCCAACCTGCGCGCTGTTCAGTGCGCGGACCTGCGCGCTGTTGAAGGCGTTGAGGTCGTCGGTGGACAGGGCGCCGACCTGGCCGGTGGTCAGCGAGGTGACCTGGGTGGTGGTCAGCGCGCCGATCTGGTCGGAGTTGAAGGCGTCGAACTGGTCGGTGCCCAGCGCGCGCAGCGCGGCGGTGGACAAGGCCTTGAGGTCACCCGTCTCGATGGCGACGATCTGGTCGGTCGTCAGGCCCACCACCTGGGTGGAGGTCAGCGCGGCGATGTGCGAAGAGGTCAGCGCGGCGATGCCGTCGGTGGCCAGCGCGCCGATCTGGCTTGAGTCGAGCGCGCGCAGTTGGTTCGTGGCCAGCGCCTGCACGTCGGCGCTTTCCATGGCCGCGATCTGGGCGGTCGACAGCACGGCCACCTGGGCGGTGCCGAGCGCGCGGATCTGTGCGCTGTTGAAGGCGTTGAGGTCGTCGGTCGACAGGGCGCTGACCTGGCCGGTCGTCAGGGCCGTGACCTGCGACGTGGTCAAGGCGCCGATCTGGTCGGAGTTGAAGGCATCGAACTGGTCGGTGCCCAGCGCGCGCAGCGCGGCGGTGGACAAGGCCTTGAGGTCACCCGTCTCGATGGCGACGATCTGGTCGGTCGTCAGGCCCACCACCTGGGTGGAGGTCAGCGCGGCGATGTGCGAAGAGGTCAGCGCGGCGATGCCGTCGGTGGCCAGCGCGCCGATCTGGCTCGAGTCCAGCGCGCGCAGTTGGTTCGTGGCCAAGGCCTGCACGTCGGCACTTTCCATGGCCGCGATCTGGGCCGTCGACAGGGCGGCCACCTGGGCCGTGCCGAGCGCGCGGATCTGTGCGCTGTTGAAAGCGTTGAGGTCGTCGGTCGACAGGGCGGCCACCTGGCCGGTCGTCAGCGAGGCGACCTGGGCCGTGGTCAGCGCGCCGATCTGGTCGGAGTTGAAGGCGTCGAACTGGTCGGTGCCCAGCGCGCGCAGCGCGGCCGTGGACAAGGCCTTGAGGTCGCCCGTCTCGATGGCGACGATCTGGTCGGTCGTCAAGCCCAGCACCTGGCGCGAGCTCAGCGCGCCGATCTGGCCGGAGCTCAGTGCGACGATGCTGTCGGTGGCCAGTGCGCCGATTTGCGCGGAGTTCAGCGCCTGCAGCTGACCCGAGGTCAGCGCCTGCACGTCATCGGACTGCATGGCGGCGAGCTGGTCGGTCGACAGGGCGGCGACTTGTGCGGTGCCCAGGGCGCGGATCTGCGCGCTGTTGAAGGCGTTGAGGTCGTCGGTCGACAGGGCGCCGACTTGAGCGGTGGTCAGCGACGTGACCTGGGTCGTGGTCAGCGCGCCGATCTGGTCGGAGTTGAAGGCGTCGAACTGGTCGGTGCCCAGTGCGCGCAGCGCGGCGGTGGACAAGGCCTTGACGTCGCCCGTCTCGATGGCGGCGATCTGCTCGGTCGTCAGGCCCAGCACCTGGCGCGAACTCAGCGCGCCGATCTGGCCGGAGCTCAGCGCGACGATGCTGTCGGTGGACAGCGCGCCGATCTGCGCGGAGTTCAGCGCCTGCAGCTGGTTGGTGGCCAGGGCCTGCACGTCATCCGTCTGCAGGCCAGCGAGCTGGTCGGTCGACAGCGCGGCCACCTGGGCCGTGCCGAGCGAGCGGATCTGTGCGCTGTTGAAAGCGTTGAGGTCGTCGGTGGACAGGGCGCCGACCTGAGCGGTGGTCAGCGACATGACCTGGGTGGTGGTCAGCGCGCCGATCTGGTCGGAGTTGAAGGCGTCGAACTGGTCGGTGCCCAGTGCGCGCAGCGCGGTGGTGGACAAGGCCTTGACGTCGCCCGTCTCGATGGCGGCGATCTGCTCGGTCGTCAGGCCCAGCACCTGGCGCGAGCTCAGCGCGCCGATCTGGCCGGAGCTCAGCGCGACGATGCTGTCGGTGGACAGCGCGCCGATCTGGGCGGAGTTCAGCGCCTGCAGCTGGCTGGTGGCCAGGGCCTGCACGTCATCCGTCTGCATGCCGGCCAGTTGGTCGGTCGACAGCGCCGCGACCTGGGCGGAGCCGAGGGCGCGGATCTGCGCGCTGTTGAAGGCGTTGAGGTCGTCGGTCGACAGGGCGCCGATCTGACCGGTGGTCAGCGAGGCCACCTGGCTGGTGGACAGCGCGGCCGCTTGCTCGGAGGTCAGTGCGGCGAATTGATCGGTCGACAGCGCGCGCACGGTGGCGGTGGACAGCGTGCGAAGCTGATCCGAGCCGATGGCGGCGATCTGATCGGTGTTCAGTCCCTTGATCTGGACCGAGTTCAGCACCGAGATCTGTGCCGTGCCCATGGCCTGGATCGCGTCACTGCTCAGGATGCCGAGCTGCGCGGAGTTCATCGCGCGCACCTGGTTGGCGGACAGCGCGGCGACGTCGGCGGTGTTCAGGCCGCCGATCTGGTCGGTCGTCAGCGCGCCGATCTGGGCCGTGCCGATGGCGCGAATCTGGTCGGTCGACAGTGCGGCGATGGAGTCGCTGTTGATCTGCAGGACTTGCCGGGTCGACAGGGCGCCGATCTGCTGCGTGCCCAGCGCGGCGACTTGTTCGGACGTCAGGGCGCCCACCTGGCTGGTGCCCAGCGCGCCGATGGCGGCGGTGGACAGCGCCTTGATGGCGTCGGTCGTGATGGCGCTCGCCTGATCCGAGGTGAGGGCGCCGGCCTGGCTGCTGCTCAGCGCGCCGACCTGCTGCGATTGCAAAGCGGCCACGGCTTCGGTGGACAGCGCGCCCACCTGCGAGGACGCCAGCGCCTTGATCTGATCCGACTTGAGTGCCTGGACGTCGTCGCTGACCAGGGTGCCGACGAGGCTGGTCGTCAGGGCGGCCAGTTGCTGGCTGGTGAGGGACTGGATCTGCTCGCTGCCCAGTGCATTCAGGTCGTCGGATTCGAGGTTGTGGACCTGGCTGGTGCTCAGCGAGCCGACCTGCCGCGTCGTCAGGGTGCCGAACTGGTCGGAGCCCAGCGCGTTCAGTTGTTCGGTGTTGAGCGTGCGAATCGCTGCGGTGCTCAAGGCCTGCAGGTCGGATGTCTCGATCGCGGCGATGTTGGTCGTCGTGAAATATGACACTGCCCGCGTGGTGAGCGAGGAGAACTGAAGGCTGGTGAGCGCCTGGAACTGTTCCGTCGAGAAGGCCGCCCAGTCTTCGCTGGTGAGGCGTGCGAGGGTCGCCGTCGAGAGCCCGGCGATTTGTTCGGTGGTCAGGTTCGTGATCAGTGATGCCATCTTCAGCTCCCTCGGCGATGAGCGTTGCGCCCAATGGCGCCAGGTATTTCGGTTGCCCGGTCAGCCTGTGTGCGGTGTCCGAAAGTCCCTGGGCGGGGCGTTCGGTCTGCACAGAGGCGTTCCGGGGCGACGGTGGTCGTGGCTGGTCGCAACTCGGCCATCACAGTTCGGTTTTCGGTAACAGAGTGCTGAACTTGAGCGCTCTGAAAGCCATCAATTCCGAAACTCGTGACATCGTTGCGGCCCTTCTCAGATGTCACGGGTTTGCACCTCAGAAATCCTAGGGCAACACTTGGGATGGACGTTGCCCTAAAAGCGGGTAAAGCAGGCTTCAGTTCACGTTTTTGCCCGCCGTGGCGGGCGATTGGCGAGGGCCGTCAGGCCAGCGGCGTGTCGGGCGCCGTCGCGGCGGCCAGGCCGTTGTGAAAATGTTCACGAAGCAGCCGGGCGCTTGCCGCGCCGTCCCGACGCAGCAAGGCATCGGTCAGCGCGTCGTGCTCTTTGAGCGACTCCTGGATGCGCCCTTGCTTGAACAGCGAATGGTGCCGGTTGAGCTTCATCACGCGGCGCAGGTCGGTCACGATCTGCTGGCGCCAACGGTTGCCTTCGATTTCGAGCAGCCGCAGGTGAAAGCGCTCGTTGGCCGCGAAGAAGGCATCGCGCAGCCCCACCTGCTGCGCAAGCTCCGCGTGCAGGGCGCCGAGTTCCTGCAGCTGCGCGTCGGTGGCGTTTGCGGCCACCTGCGCCGCCGCATCGCTTTCCAGCAGCGCGAGCAACTGGTAGGCCTCGCGCACGTCGCGCTCCGACATCTCGGTGACATAGGCGCCGCGGCGCAGCTTCATCGTGACCAGCCCCTCGGCGGCCAGCACCTTCAGCGCCTCGCGCAGCGGCGTGCGGCTGATGCCGAAGTCCGCGCACAGCTTGAGCTCGTCGATCCAGCTGCCGGGCTCCAGCTCGCGGGCAAAGATGCGCTCGCGCAGCCGCTCGGCCACCTCTTGATAGAGGGCGCGATGCGGGAGCGGGAGCGGGGCCGTCATGGCGCGCAGTTTAGGTCAATCTGAATTCATAATTATGAATAACGACAGGGCTATGATGCCTGCACAGTCAAGGAGAGTTCGATGTCGGACGCCAGCCACGCCGGGAGCGCCCCGGAGTTCAAGACCGCCACGCTGGACCAGTGGACCAAGGCCGCAGCGCGGTCGGCGCCGGGTGGCGATGTCGCCGCGCTGAATTGGGTCACGCCGGAAGGGCTGACCGTCAAGCCGCTCTACACGGCGGCCGACACCGCCGGCCTGCCGCATGCCGACACGCTGCCCGGCTTCGAGCCCTTCGTACGCGGCCCGCAGGCCACCATGTATGCCGCGCGCCCCTGGACGATCCGCCAGTACGCCGGCTTCTCCACCGCCGAGGAAAGCAACGCCTTCTACAGAAAGGCGCTCGCTGCCGGCGGGCAGGGCGTGTCCGTCGCCTTCGACCTGGCCACCCACCGCGGCTACGACAGCGATCATCCGCGCGTGACCGGCGACGTCGGCAAGGCCGGCGTGGCCATCGACTCCGTGGAAGACATGAAGATCCTGTTCGACGGCATCCCGCTGGACAAGGTCTCGGTATCGATGACGATGAATGGCGCCGTGCTGCCGGTGCTGGCGGGCTATGTGGTGGCCGCGGAAGAGCAGGGTGTGGGTCAGGATCAGCTGGCCGGGACCATCCAGAACGACATCCTCAAGGAGTTCATGGTCCGCAACACCTATATCTACCCGCCCGCGCCGAGCATGCGGATCATCGGCGACATCATCGAGTACACGGCGCGCCACTGCCCCAAGTTCAACTCGATCAGCATCTCCGGCTATCACATGCAGGAGGCGGGCGCCAACCAGGCGCTGGAGCTGGCCTTCACGCTGGCCGACGGCAAGGAATATGTGAAGACGGCCATGGCCAAGGGGCTGGCGGTGGACGACTTCGCGCCGCGCCTGTCGTTCTTCTGGGCGATCGGCATGAACTTCTATCTGGAGATCGCCAAGATGCGCGCCGCCCGGCTGCTGTGGTGCCGCATCATGAAGGGCTTCGGCGCCACCTCGCCCAAGAGCCTGATGCTGCGCACGCACTGCCAGACCTCAGGCTGGAGCCTGACCGAGCAGGACCCCTACAACAACGTCGTGCGCACGACCATCGAGGCCATGGCGGCCGTGTTCGGCGGCACGCAGAGCCTGCACACCAACTCGCTGGACGAAGCCATCGCGCTGCCCACCGAGTTCAGCGCCCGCATCGCGCGCAACACGCAGCTCATCATCCAGGAAGAGACCCACATCACCAGCGTCATCGACCCCTGGGCCGGCAGCTACATGATGGAGAAGCTGACCCAGGACATGGCCGACAAGGCCTGGGCGCTGATCGAGGAGGTGGACGCCATGGGTGGCATGACCAAGGCGGTGGACACGGGCTGGGCCAAGCTCAAGATCGAGGCCAGCGCGGCCGAGAAGCAGGCCCGCATCGACTCCGGCGCCGACGTCATCGTGGGCGTCAACAAATACAAGCTCGCCAAGGAAGACCCGATCGAGATCCTGGATGTCGACAACGTCAAGGTGCGCGACGCGCAGATCGAGCGGCTGAAGCGAATCAAGGCCACGCGTGACACGGCGGCCGTGCAGGGCGCGCTGGCCGCGTTGACGCGGGCGGCCGAGAACGGCGAGGGCAATCTGCTGGACCTCAGCATCCAGGCCATGCGCCTGCGCGCGACCGTGGGCGAGGTCAGCGACGCGCTGGAAGCCGTGTTCGGCCGCCACCGCGCCGACACGCACAAGGTCAGCGGCGTCTACGCGGCCGCCTACGACTCGGCCGAGGGCTGGGCCAGGCTGCAGGGCGAGATCGCCGCCTTTGGCGAGGAGCACGGCCGCCGCCCGCGCGTGATGATCGCCAAGCTCGGCCAGGACGGCCACGACCGCGGCGCCAAGGTGGTCGCCACGGCCTTCGCTGACCTCGGCTTCGACGTCGACATCGGCCCGCTGTTCCAGACCCCCGAAGAATGCGCCCGCCAGGCCATCGAGAACGACGTGCACGCCGTGGGCGTCTCGACGCTCGCCGCCGGCCACAAGACGCTGGTGCCGGCCATCATCGACGAGCTCAGGAAGCAGGGCGCCGACGACATCATCGTGTTCGTCGGCGGCGTCGTTCCCGCGCAGGACTACGACTTCCTCTACGCCGCCGGCGTCAAGGGCGTCTACGGGCCGGGCACGCCCATTCCGGTCAGCGCCAAGAGCGTGCTGGAGGCCATCAGGACGCAGCTTTCCGGAGTGGCCGCTTGAGCCTGGCGGAGCGGCTCCGGTCCGGCGAGCGCCGCGCGCTGGCCAAGGCCATCACGCTGATCGAGTCCACGCGGGCCGACCACCGCGAGCAGGCGGACGCGCTGCTGACGGCGCTGATGCCGGCCACCGGCCATGCGCTGCGGCTGGGCATCTCGGGGGTGCCGGGTGTGGGCAAGAGCACGTTCATCGAAGCCTTCGGCCTGCTGCTGCTCTCGCGTGGCCACCGCGTCGCGGTGCTGACCATCGATCCGTCCAGCACCTTGTCGGGCGGCGCCATCCTGGGCGACAAGACGCGCATGGAAAAGCTCTCCATGGACACGCGCGCCTTCATCCGCCCCAGCCCCAGCAGCGGCACGCTGGGCGGCGTGGCCGAGAAGACGCGCGAGGCCATGCTGCTGTGCGAGGCGGCCGGCTACGACATCGTCATCGTCGAGACGGTGGGCGTGGGCCAGAGCGAGACGGCGGTGGCCGGCATGACCGACCTGTATCTGCTGCTGCAGCTGCCCAATGCCGGCGATGATCTGCAAGCCATCAAGAAAGGCGTCATGGAACTGGCCGATCTCGTTGTCATCAACAAGGCAGACCTGGACCCCGGGGCGGCGATGCGTGCCCAGGCCCAGATCACGTCTGCATTGCGGCTGCTGCCGGCTCACGCGGCCAGCGTGCCGCGCGTGCTGCAGGTGAGCGCCCTGCGCGCCGATGGCATCGAGGCGCTGTGGGCCGCGCTGGGCACGCTGCGCAGCGACCGCCAGGCCAGCGGTGCCTGGCAGCACAAGCGCCGCGAGCAGTCGCTGGCGTGGCTGTGGGAACGCATCCAGGCCGGGCTGCGGCAGGCCTTCATGGGCGCGCCCGGCATGGCGCAACAGCTGGCGGCCGCCACGGCCGAGGTGCGCGATGGGCGCACGCCGGCTTCCACGGCAGCCCGCCAGTTGCTGGCGGCCTTCCAGCTGCGGAGCAATTCATGATCACTGGCCTGAACCACATCAACCTGCGCGCCCCGGCCGAGCTGCTGGCCGTGCTGCGCGACTTCTATGCCGAGGTGCTGGGCCTGACGGTCGGCCCGCGTCCGGCTTTCAACAGCGACGGCTACTGGCTGTATGCGGGCGGCCAGGCAGTCGTCCACCTGTCCACGCAGCGTGCCGAAGAAGCGGTTCGCGGGCCGGTGGACCCGGCGCGGCCGACGACCTACGACCACACCGCCTTCACCGGCAGCGACGCGCAGGCCACGGCCGCCCACCTGCGGGCGCGCGGTGTGGCCTTTCGCGAGTCCCGCTCCGACATCACGCGGCAGCACCAGTTCTTCCTGCAAGACCCCGCCGGCAACGGTGTGGAGATCAACTTTCCGTTCTGAAAGCCCATCACCATGCACGACATCCTGCAAGCCCTCGAAGCCAAGCGCGCCCGCGCGCGGCTGGGCGGTGGCGAGAAGCGCATCGCCGCCCAGCACGCCAAGGGCAAGCTGACCGCGCGCGAGCGGCTGGAGCTGCTGTTCGACGAAGGCAGCTTCGAGGAATGGGACATGTTCGTCGAGCACCGCTGCGTGGACTTCGGCATGGCCGACAACAAGATCCCCGGCGACGGTGTCGTCACCGGCTACGGCATGATCAACGGCCGCCTGGCCTTCGCCTTCAGCCAGGACTTCACCGTCTTCGGCGGCGCACTCAGCGAAGCGCACGCCGAGAAGATCTGCAAGGTGATGGACCAGGCCATGAAGGTGGGCGCCCCGGTCATCGGGCTGAACGACTCGGGCGGCGCGCGCATCCAGGAGGGTGTCGCGTCGCTGGGGGGTTATGCCGACGTGTTCCAGAAAAACGTACTGGCCTCCGGCGTCATCCCGCAGATCAGCATGATCATGGGGCCGTGCGCAGGCGGCGCGGTGTATTCGCCGGCCATGACCGACTTCATCTTCATGGTGAAGGACAGCAGCTACATGTTCGTCACCGGCCCCGAGGTCGTGAAGACCGTGACGCACGAGGAAGTGACGGCCGAGGAGCTTGGCGGCGCGGCGACCCACAACTCGCGCAGCGGCGTGGCCGACCTCGCGTTCGAGAACGATGTGGAAGCGCTGCTGATGCTGCGCCGCTTCTTCAACTACCTGCCGCTGTCCAACCGCGAGAAGGCGCCCGTGCGCCCGAGTGGCGACCCGGCCGGCCGGCTGGACCTGTCGCTCGACACGCTGGTGCCCGACAACCCCAACAAGCCGTATGACATCAAGGAGCTGATCCTGAAGGTGGTCGACGACGGCGACTTCTTCGAGCTGCAGCCCGACTACGCCAAGAACATCGTCACCGGCTTCGCCCGCATGGAGGGGCAGACGGTGGGCATCATCGCCAACCAGCCGCTGGTGCTGGCCGGCTGCCTGGACATCAAGAGCAGCATCAAGGCCGCGCGCTTCGTGCGCTTCTGCGATGCCTTCCACATCCCGGTCGTCACCTTCGTCGACGTGCCCGGCTTCATGCCCGGCACTTCTCAAGAGTACGGCGGCATCATCAAGCATGGCGCCAAGTTGCTGTACGCCTACGCCGAGGCCACGGTGCCGAAGATCACCGTCATCACCCGCAAGGCCTACGGCGGTGCCTACGACGTGATGGCCTCCAAGCACCTGCGCGGCGACGTCAACTTCGCCTGGCCCAACGCCGAGATCGCGGTGATGGGCGCCAAGGGCGCGGTGGAGATCATCTTCCGCGAGGACAAGGGCGACCCGGAGAAGCTGGCGGCCCGTGAGGCCGAATACAAGGCCCGCTTCGCCAACCCCTTCGTCGCTGGCAGCCGCGGCTTCATCGACGACGTCATCCAGCCGCACGAAACCCGCAAACGCATCTGCCGCTCGCTGGCGATGTTGAAGGACAAGAAACTGGAGAACCCATGGCGCAAGCACGGGAACATTCCGCTGTGAGGCTGTCTTGATCGCCTACTACCCACGATTTCGCGAAGGTGCCGGCCCGGGACTCGTGCCCAAGCTGGGCGGTTTGCCCTGGGGCTTTCCGCAGCGGCTGTGGCCCGTCTGCGAGGAATGCGGCGGCGCCATGAGCCACCTGGCGCAGCTGCCGCACGAGCCTCGCACGATGCCTGTCGGCGACGGCCAGGTGCTGTTCATCTTCAAGTGCGAGAGCGGTGATGGCTGCAGCTTCTGGGAGCACGACGGTGGCGCGAATGCTGTCGTCACGGTCGATCGTTCGGCTCTGGGTGACAGCCCGACCCCGGCTCCCGAATCCGACGGCGTGCCGGCCCCCGTGCTGCGCGAGATCGGTATCACCGGCTGGGACGAGAAGGACGACGGCGCGCCACCCGAGCTGGAGGCGGCGTTCTACCGCTACGGCACGCACAGCGATCTGCCCAAGGCCATTTCCGCGCCCCACAACTGGGCCGGCGGCTGGCACACCAAGAGCGGCGGCGTGCCGTGCTGGACGGCCAATGGGGCGCAGGCCCAGCCCGACATTCCTCCAGGGCGCCTGCTCCTGCAGATCGACAACTGGCTCGAGCTGGAAGGCGGTGAAACCGCTGAGATCGCGAACTTCTGCAGCGATGGCACGGCCTACGTGTTCGTCGATCGCTCCGTGGTTCCGCCGACGTATTCAATGTTCATCAACCGCTGAGGGCTGACATGCAAAAAGCGTTGATCTTTGGATTGCTGGCGGTGACCACGAATACGTATGCAGCGCAGCATACGGATGCCGCCACCAACTGCACCGTCATCGCGCCCCGCTATCTCGGCAGCAGCGACTACGTGTTCAGCTACCAGGGCGCCTGCCGCGACGGGCTGGCCGAGGGGCAGGGCCGGGCGACCTGGGCGCTGCGCCTGTCGCCGCAGAACCGCCAGGAGCACGCTGGGCGCTTCAGCGCGGGCGTCTTCCTGCCGGAACCGTCTGACGGCATGCGGGCCCGCGTGCTGCAGGGCGAGAGCGTGCTGTTCGACCTCGGGCCGCTGCCCAAGCTGCAGGGCATGACACCGCGGCTGGCCGTGGAGGCCACCGGTGAGCTGACCCGCCTGCCGGACCCCTGCCAACCTGACGCGTTGTGGGTGCTGAAGGCCGATGGCGCGGCCTTGGCGTCGGACGACCTGGCCCGCCAGCTGCTGCGCTCGGCCGTCGACAAGCTCAAGCACCGCTGCGGTGACGAGCGCCTGCGCAAACCCGAACGCTCCGCCAGCGAGCGCACCGAGCTGCGCGTGCGCGCCGTGCCGCAGGCAGAACTCGAGACCGACCGCTACGGCAACCCGAAGGGCACGGTTCTCGACGCGGTGCTGCCGCTGGACCCGGCCAAGCCCATCGACCGCTTCAGCAACGAGGTCGCCAGCCAGCAGCGCGCGCGCCAGGCGCGCGAGGCCCGCGAGGCCGGGCGCCAGGACCACCTGCGCCGCCTGCAGGGCTTCGCGAAGTCGGCCGGCACCACCTTGTGGGTCGGTGTGCCGGCGCTGGCGCAGAACCCGTTCCGCTACCAGGGCCAGGTCGTGCTGACCGCCGTGCGGCTCGACGAAGTGGTGGCGCCGACGCAGGCCCGTGTCGTGGGCCTGGGCGGCGGCTTCGGCAGCAGCTACGCGCTGGTCGAGGGCGCCGGGCTGGCGCAATGGGAGCCGGGCGCGCGCCTGATCGCCGTGCGTGTGATGGGGCGCCTGCCCGACACCGACGCCTCGCTGCCGCGCGGCCTGCATCTGCAGCTCGTGGCACAGATGGCCTGCGCCGAGGCGGACTGCAGCGATGAGCTCGACCTGCCCAGCCCGCTGCGCGACGGGGAGAAGCTGCCGTGACCAAGGCCAGTTGCGCTGCCGAGGCGTTCAAGCTCACCGACATCCCCAACATCGGCAAGGCGATGGCGGCGGACCTCGTCCAGCTGGGCCTGCCCACGCCCGCGCACGTCAAGACCATGGACCCGTTCGAGACTTACCACCGCCTGCGCGACGGCCAGGGCCAACTGCATGACCCCTGCGTGCTCGACACCTTCATGGCCGCCCACGAGTTCATGAACGGTGGACCGGTGCGGCCGTGGTGGGACTTCACCGAGCAGCGCAAGAAGTTGCTGACCCGGGCGCGCTGACGGCACCACAAGCTGACGATGAGCACGCTGCCTCCGCCATCTCCCGAGCCGCACGCGCCGGCGGCCGGCGGCATTGCCCAGCTGTTCAACCTGCGCCAGGACCTGGAGGACGCGGAGGCGATCGACGCCAGCGTGCGGGCGGGCGTGGACGTCGCCGGCACCAACCTGTGGGTGCTGTTCTTCGCCATCCTGATCGCGTCGGTGGGGCTGAACGTCAACAGCACGGCGGTCATCATCGGCGCGATGCTGATCTCGCCGTTGATGGGCCCCATCGTCGGCGCCGGTTACGGCCTGGCGGTGCATGACGCGGTGCTGATCCGGCGGGCGCTGCGCAACCTGCTGATCTTCGCGTCCATCAGCCTGGCGACGTCGACGCTGTACTTCGCCGTCAGTCCGCTGCGCGCGGCCGGCACCGAGCTGCTGGCCCGCACCACGCCCAACCTGTGGGACGTGCTGATCGCCTTCTTCGGTGGGTCGGCCGGCATCATCGCGCTGACGCGCAAGAGCATCTCCAACGTGATTCCGGGTGTGGCCATCGCCACGGCGCTGATGCCGCCGCTGTGCACGGTGGGCTTTGGCATGTCCCATGGCGACTGGGGTGTGGCGGGCGGTGCGTTCTACCTGTTCGTCATCAACGGCGTCTTCATCGCGTTCTCGACCTTTCTGTTCGTGAAGCTGATGAAGCTGCCGATGCGCGGCCAGGTGTCGAGCCGCGCGCAACGCCACGCCACGATGTTCACCGTGCTGACGGCACTGGCCGTGACGCTGCCCAGCGGCTACCTCGCCTGGCGCTTCGTGCAGACGCAGCGCTTTCTGGCGGCTGCGAATGCCCAGGTCGAGCTGGTGGCGCACGACAGCCGCTTTCTGCTGCTGGACCGCGAGGTGGACCCGACGACGCGCACGGTGCGGCTGACGCTTTCGGGCGACCGGCGCGAGGAGGCCATCGGCCGCGACATCGCCGAGCGCCTGGCGGCCCAGGGCTTCAAGGGCACCGACGTGGCGGTGCGCTTCTCAGGCTCCGAGCGCGTGGACGTTGCCGGGCTCAAGCGCGAACTGCGTGAAGACGTGTTCCGCCAGGTCGCGCGCGAGGCCGACGAACTGCGCAACCGCGTGCAGCAACTGCAGGCGCAGAACCGGCTGTTGCGCCAGGCGCAGGGCGACCACACGCAACTCATCGCCGAACTGCAGGCGCAGCTGCCGCAAGCGACACGGGTGCTGGTGGGCGTGGCTGCCGTCGCCAGCGCGGTCGCCGTGCCGGCCGACTTGTCCGGCAGCGCCGTCTCGCCCGGCGCCGCATCGGCATCTGCTGCCGCCAGCGACGTCTCATCGCCGTCGCTGCTGCTGGTCCACATCGAGCTGCCACGCCTGCCCGGGCGCGAGGACCAGCGGCGGCTCGCGCGCTGGCTGGCCGCCCGCGAGCCGCGCCACCAGGTCGTCGTCGACTACGCCACGCCGCAGCGTTAGGCGCTCCGAAATCCGTTCCCGCCATCCAACGAGTGAGACACGCATGTTCAACAAGATCCTGATTGCGAACCGGGGTGCTCGCGCCTTTGGCGCGGTCGCGCCAGCGACACATGGCCTGCCGACCGGCAGCGCCGGCCGGGCAGGCGAGTTCACCCCGGGAGCCGCTCATGTTTAAAAAGATCCTGATTGCGAACCGGGGTGCTCGCGCCTTGGGCGCGGTCGCGCCAGCGACACATCGCCTGCCGACCGGCAGCGCCGGCCGGGCAGGCGAGTTCACCCCGGGAGCCGCTCATGTTTAAGAAGATCCTGATTGCGAACCGGGGTGAAATCGCCTGCCGTGTCATCGCGACCGCCCGCAAGATGGGCATCGCGACGGTCGCCGTCTACTCCGAGGCTGACAAGGACGCCCGCCACGTGGAGCTGGCCGACGAGGCCGTGCTGCTGGGCCCGGCGCCGTCGCGCGAGAGCTATCTCGTCGCCGACAAGATCATTGCCGCCGCCAAGCAGACCGGTGCCCAGGCCATCCACCCCGGCTACGGCTTCCTGTCCGAGAACGAGGACTTCGCGCGCCGCGTGGAAGAAGAGGGCATCGCCTTCATCGGCCCCAAGCACTACAGCATCGCGGCCATGGGCGACAAGATCGCGTCCAAGAAGCTCGCGAACGAGGCGCGGGTCAGCACCATCCCCGGCCACAACGAGCCCATCCTGTCGGCGGACGAGGCGGTGCAGATCGCCCAGCGCATCGGCTACCCGGTCATGATCAAGGCCAGTGCCGGTGGCGGCGGCAAAGGCCTGCGCGTGGCCTTCAACGACAAGGAGTGCTTCGAGGGCTTCACGTCATGCCGCAACGAGGCGCGCAACAGCTTCGGTGACGACCGTGTCTTCATGGAGAAGTTCGTCGAGCAGCCGCGGCACATCGAGATCCAGGTGCTGGGCGACAGCCAGGGCAACGTCGTGTACCTGCACGAGCGCGAATGCTCCATCCAGCGCCGCCACCAGAAAGTCATCGAAGAGGCACCGTCGCCCTTCATCAGCGAAGCCACGCGCCGCGCCATGGGCGAGCAGGCCGTGGCCCTGGCCAAGGCCGTGAAATACCAGAGCGCTGGCACGGTGGAGTTCGTCGTCGGCAAGGACCAGGACTTCTACTTCCTGGAGATGAACACGCGGCTGCAGGTGGAGCACCCGGTCACCGAGTGCATCACGGGGCTGGACCTCGTCGAGCAGATGATCCGCGTGGCGGCCGGCGAGCCGCTCACCTTCACGCAGGCCGACATCAAACGCGACGGCTGGGCCATCGAGTGCCGCATCAACGCGGAAGACCCGTTCCGCAACTTCCTGCCATCGACCGGCCGCCTCGTGCGCTACCAGCCGCCCGAGACGACGATGACGCAGGCCGAGACAGGCCGCTTCGGCGTACGCGTGGACACCGGCGTCTACGAGGGCGGCGAGATCCCGATGTACTACGACTCGATGATCGCCAAGCTCATCGTGCACGGGAAGGACCGCGCCGAGGCCATTGCCAAGATGCGCGAGGCGCTCAACGGCTTCGTCATCCGCGGCGTGTCCAGCAACATCCCCTTCCAGGCGGCGCTGCTGGCGCATCCGGATTTCGGCAGCGGCAACTTCAACACCGGCTTCATCGCCCAGCACTACGCGGGTGGCTTCAAGGCCGAAGACGTGCCGCACGACGACCCGCTGTTCCTCGTCGCGCTGGCCGGCTTTATCCGCCGCAAGGCGCGCGAGCGCGAGGCCGGCATCAGTGGCCAGCTGCCGGGCCATGAGGTGCAGATCGAGCGCGACTACGTGGCTGTCCTGAATCTGGGTGGCGGGCGCAGCGAGCAGCACCCCATGCACATCAGCGAATTTGCTGGCGCGCTCGGTGAGGCCCGCGTGCAGGTGGGCGGCAAGGACTATCGGCTTGTCTGCCGCTCGCGGCTGAACGACGTGCGCATCAGCGGCACCGTCAACGGCCAGCCCTTCACGGCCCAGGCCGAGCGCGGCACGGCGAAGAACCCGCTGGCCTACCGCATCCAGCACGGTGGCCGCGCCATCGAGCTGACCGTGCTCAGCCCGCGCGCCGCCGAACTGCAGGCGCTGATGCCCTACAAGGCGCCGCCCGACACCTCCAAGCTGCTGCTGTCGCCCATGCCCGGGCTGCTGGTGCACGTGGCCGCACAGGTCGGCCAGACCGTGCAAGCCGGCGAGCGCCTGGCCATCATCGAGGCGATGAAGATGGAGAACATCCTGAACGCCCCGCAGGACGTGACGGTGGCCGAGGTGCTGGCCAAGCCGGGGGAGAGCCTGTCGGTGGATCAGCCCATCTTGCGATTTCAATGACCCAGCCCTACCGGCTTTGCCGTGCCGCGCCCAGAGGGCTTGTCGTTCGGCAGGCACAAAGAGTCCTCAGGACTCTTTGTGCCCGGCCTCACCCCCCTCAGGGGGCGCCGCTGGCGGCCCGGCAAAGCCGGTTCCGCAGCGGCCGCTTGGTAAGTCACGACGCTGATGAGCGCTGAGAGCATCGCCATCGTCGGCTCCGGCGTGGCCGGCGCAGCGGCGGCCATCCGCCTCGCCGAGCGCGGCGTCGCGGTCGATCTCTACGAAGCCGTGCCCGAGCCCAAGCCCATTGGTGCCGGCCTTTTGCTGCAGCCCACTGGCCAGCGCGTGCTGGCGGCGATGGGCTTGCTGGATGAGGCGCTGGCGCTGGGCACGCGGGTGGACCGTCTGTTCGGGGACACGCCCACCGGCCGCACCGTGCTGGACATGAGCTACCGGCGCTATGACGCCGCCGCGTACGGCATGGGCCTGCAGCGCGGGGCGTTGATGGGCCTGCTGTGGCGGCGTTTGCGCGAGCTGGGCGTGCGCTGGCACTGTGGTGCCGCCGTGGACGGCTTCGAGCAGGACGCCGACGGGGTCACGCTGCGCATCGCCAGCCGCGAGCCGGTGCGTCATCTGGCGCTCATCCTCGCCAACGGCAGCTTTTCGAAGCTGCGTGAGCGCATGGCGGTGGCTCAGCATGCGCGGCCGTTTCCGTGGGGTGCCGTCTGGACGGTGTTGCCGGCCCCGCCGGGTTTTCCGCAAATCGAGCTGCGCCAGCGCTTCCGTTCGGCGTCGAAGATGCTGGGGCTGATGCCAGTTGGCAAGGCGGATGCGGCCGATGCGCAGCACGGCATCAACCTGTTCTGGAGCCTGCCGGTCGCCGAGCTGGACGGCTGGCGCGAGCGCGTCGGCCTGGCCGCGCTGAAGCAGCGCATGACAGCCCTGTTCCCCGACGTTGCGCCGCTGTTGGCCGGCTTGCACGATGCCGAACAACTGCGCGAGGCGCGCTATGCCGACGTCTGGATGCAGCGCTGGCACGACGGTCGCGTGCTGGCCATCGGCGACTGCGCCCACGGCATGAGCCCGCAGCTGGGGCAGGGTGCCAACATGGCGCTCATCGACGCGCACGAGCTGGCGGCCGAGATCGGTGATGACGGCGACTGGCCGCAGGTCTTCGCGCGCTACACGCACCGTCGCCGGGCCCACCTGCGCTTCTACGGCCAGGCCAGCCGCAGGCTGACGCCCATGTTCCAGTCCCACGCCGTCGTCGCGCCGTGGCTGCGCGACCGCTTCTTCGGCTGGGGCGGCCGGCTGCCCTACATCCACCAACAATCCATCGCCACGCTGGCCGGGGTCAAGACCGGCTGGCTGTGGGGGCGACTCAAGCTGTGAGCAACATGATGAGCAACGCAAGACCCTTCAAGATCCTCGGCCTGCAGCAGATCGCCATCGGTGGCCTAGACAAGGGTCGGCTGCGCCACCTGTGGGTGGACCTGCTGGGCGTGCCCGTCACCGGCAACTTCAAGAGCGAGCGTGAGAACGTCGATGAGGACATCTGCACGCTGGGGCAGGGCGCCCACGCGGTGGAGGTGGACCTGATGCAGCCGCTGGACCCCGACAAAAAGCCGGCGGTGCACGCGACGCCGCTGAACCACATCGGCCTGTGGGTGGACGATCTGCCCGTGGCCGTGCAGTGGCTGGAGTCGCAAGGCCTGCGCTTCGCCCCCGGCGGCATTCGCCGCGGCGCGGCCGGCCACGACATCTGCTTCGTCCACCCCAAGGGCAACGAGCAGTTCCCGTTCGGCGGCGAAGGCGTGTTGATCGAGCTGGTGCAGGCGCCGCCCGAAGTTGTTGCAAGCCTTCAGCCCCGGAATATTCCCTAGCTAGCTAGCGCCTCAAACCGGCTGACAGCGCCACCAGGCGCTCGAATTCCGCGCGGTGGCCGTAGCGGTCGGCGCCGCGTGCGGCATGTGCGAGGTCGGCGATCTGCGCGGGGCCGTAGTCGCCGATTTGCGTGCTGCCGCGCAGCCATTGCCCCCAGGCGGCCACGGCGACGGCGAAGCGCAGGTCGGCGTCGGCCTGCTCCAGCGCTGGCCAGGCGGGCCAGCGGTCGCCGCGGGCGATGGGCACTTGCACCAGTCGGCTGTCGGCCTGGCCCGGCGGCTTGTAGCGCAGCTTGAGCCAACCCAGCTCGTTGGCGTGCGCGGTCGTCGCCTTGGCGCCGGCATCGGCGGGTTGCCCGTAACGCAGCGGGTCGACGGTGCCTTGCGCGCCCACCGGGATGACCTCGTACAGCGCCGTCACCGTGTGCCCCGCGCCGATGTCACCGGCGTCGACCTTGTCGTCGTTGAACTGCTCGCGCGTCAGGTTGTTCAGCTCGTAGCCGATGAGGCGGTATTCCTGCACCACGGCCGGGTTGAACTCGACCTGCAGCTTCAGGTCTTGCGCGATGACGGCCAGCGTGCTGGTCATCTCGTTGACGAGCACCTTGTGCGCCTCCTGCAGCGTGTCGAGGTAGTGGTAGCTGCCGTCGCCGACGTCGGCGAGCTTCTTCATGAGCGCTTCGTTGTAGTTGCTGTCGCCCACGCCCAGCGTTGTCAGGCTCACGCCGCGTTGGCGTTCGCCCTCCACCAGCGCCTTGAGCTCGCTCGGGTTCGTCACGCCGATGTTGAGGTCGCCGTCGGTGGCCAGCAGCACGCGGTTGATGCCCTCGGTGATGAAGCCGGCGCGCGCCTGCGCATAGGCCAGGCGGATGCCGGCTTCGCCGTGGGTGCCGCCGCCGGCATTCAGTGTGTCGATGGCGGCATGGATGGCGTCCTTGCTGTCACCCGGCGTCGCCTCCAGCACGACGCGCGTGCCGCTGGCGTAGCTGACGATGGCGACGCGGTCTTGGGCGCGCAGTTGGTGGGTGAGCAGGTGCAGCGCCGAGCGCACCAGCGGCAGCCGGTCCTGCGGGGCCATGGAGCCGGACACGTCCACGAGGAAGACGAGGTTGGCCGGCGGCAGGCTTTGCTTGGCCAGGTCTTGCCCCTTGATCGCAATGCGCACCAGGCCGCGCCCGGCGTGCCAGGGCGATGCGGCAAGACGCGCGTCGACGGTGAACGGGGTGGGCGAGCCCGCCGGCGGCGTGGCGTAGTCGTAGCCGAAGTAGTTGACGAGTTCTTCCACCCGTACCGCGTCGCGTGGGGGCAGGGCGCCGCGGTTCAGGAAGCGGCGCACGTTGGCGTAGCTGCCGGTGTCGACGCTGGCGCTGAAGGTCGAGACGGGCACCTCGCTCACGCGCTGCCAGGCGCGGTCGTCGAAGCTGTCGTAGCGCGCCGTGGACGGTGGCGTGACGACGGGCGGTGCCGGCATGGGGATGGAGATCTTGCGCGAGAGGGCGCTCATCAGCGCTGGCGCGGGTGGTGGCGCCGGCTTGGCGATCGGCGCCGGTGGCGCGGGCGGTGCCTCCAGCCGCCGCAGGTCCGCTTCGGCCGGTGATTGGTTGGGCTGATGACCGCAGCCGGCCAGCAACAGGCCGGCGAGCAACGCGGAGCCGAGCCACTGCGGGCTCAGAAATGACGACATCGAAATCTCCCTGCGGGACACATGCCCCGAGCGCACCAACGGGCGACGCCCGCTGGCGTTGACAGGCCGGCCCCCCGAGCAAACCCGCGCGGGCGGATATCGGCGGCGGGCCCAACGAGCAGGGGCGGGCCAGGGACGGTAAGCCAGAAACGGCAAGCCAGAATCGCAGCTTCGCCTTGCCAGACGCTCCATGCGCTACCTCGCCTTCCTGTTGGCCCTGCTGCCGAACTTCGCGCAGGCCTGGGGCAATCACAGCCCCTTGTGTTACCTCGCCTTCGAGCGCATGCCGGAGGTGGCGGGGGCTGCGCCGGTGGCGGCCGAGCCGCTGGTGGACTTTCTGCGCGACCAGGAGGCGGGCATCGCCAGCCTGCTCGACGCCCAGGAAGCCTGGGCCCGGGCGCACCTGCCGGGGCATGCGCGGCGCCCCGAGCGCCTGCGCTTCGTGCCGGCGCCGGGCCGCGCGGATGCCGAACGGCGCGCCGCTTTCCTGCGCGCGCTGCGCGTGTCGCCGCAGGCGCGGCTGGCGCTGTATATGCAGCCGGATGCGCGGGAGGCCGCGCCGGCACGGCCTGCGGTGGACGCCAGCGTCGTCATGGCCGTCAGGCCTGCCGCCGGCAACAGCCAGCGCTTCGTTGCGTTGGCGCCGGGCGAGCTGGTCGCGCCGCTGGCGGTGCTGGCCTCGGCCTGCGACGAGCCCGACTACGGCCACGACATCAACCTGTTCGACGACAACCCGGGCAACCCAGGCTACGCCTTCGGCCGCCAGCCCTTCGGCAACCCGGCCATCGCGATCGGCTCCCAGGCGCCGTTCCACATGGGCTTCTTCCACCAGGGCGCCATCTTCGACACCCTGGCGCCGAGCTTCGCGCGCACCTTCACCGAGCTGCGCATCCAGCAGTACGGCGGCTTGGCAGCGCTGGCCTGGCGCACGGGCCATGCCTACTGGGGTTGGCGTTTCGCGGGCCTGGCGCTGCACCATGTGGAGGACCTGACCCAGCCCTATCACGCCAGCGCCGCGCCCGGCGCCACGCTGGCCTACATGATGTGGGTCAACCTGAAGGCGCAGCTCGGCGCGCCGGCCGACCGGCAGGGGTTGGTCGTGCTGCAGGGCAACCGGCATTTCGTGCTGGAGCAGTTCCAGACGCGCTGGATCCAGGACGCCGCCCGCCAGCGGCGCGACGGCCCGCTGGAGCAGGCGCTGCGCAACGGCGCGCGCGACGCCCGCTATCCGCCATGGAGCGATGCGTATGTGCGCGAGGTGGTGGCGGCCGAGGCCTTTGCTGCGGGGCCGGCGACCGATGCGGCCGTCGTGGTCGGTGCACCGGCGAAATTTGTCACTGACCCCACTTTTGACTTCGCGGCCCACGAGGCCGAGCTGGGCCCCGAGCTGGCGCGGGACATGCAGGGCCGCCGGGATGCCTTGCAGGCGCATTTGGCCGAGATGCTGGGGAATTTCGGCGCGCACAGCCGCAATGCGCTGCGTGGGCTGTTGAATCAGACCCCTCAGAAACGGCCTTGATTTTCGTCTAATACGAAATCACGGTCTATTTCTGGCGCAGAATGGTGTGATCCACGAAGGCTATGCTGGAGACACATCACCATGCGTCACGACCTCACCACCCTCAATCTCGTGCTGGCGATCGAGCAGACCCGCTCGATCACCCGCGGCGCCGCGCAGGAGCACCTGGCGCTGGCGGCGGCCAGCAAGCGTCTGTCCGACCTCGAAAGCCGCCTGGGCGTGCAGTTGTTCGAGCGGCGGGCGCGCGGCGTAGAGCCCACCGAGGCGGGGCGGGCGCTGGTGCGCCACATCCGCTCGCTGCACGCGTCGCTCTATGCCCTTGAAACCGAGGTCATGGAGTTCTCGCGTGGCATCAAGGGCCATTTGCGCATTGCCTCCAACACCAGCGCCATCGCCGAGTGCCTGCCGCCCTACCTGGTCGAGTTCTCGCAGGCGCACGCGCAGATCCGCATCAGCCTGGAAGACCTGACCAGCGCCGAGGTGCAGGCCGCCGTGGCGGAAGGCCGGGCCGATGTCGGCATCTTCACCGCGCCGGTGCTGGACAACCGGGTGCAGACCTGGGTCTTCTCCCGCGGGCGGCTGGCCGCCCTGGTGCCGCTCAAGCACCCGCTGGCCAACCGCGAGGCGGTCAGCTTCGACGACCTGCTGAGCTATGACCTCATCGGCCTGCACGCCGGCGCCAGCGCGCAGGAGTTGATGCGCGAACAGGCCGCCGCGCGCGGCCAGACGCTGAACGCGCGCCTGCAGGTGCGCGGCTTCGACGGTATTGCGCAACTGGTCGAATCCGGCCTGGGCGTGGCCGTCCTTCCCGAACATCCCGCCGAACGCTTCACCCGCGTGTTCGGCGTGCGCTGCCTGCGACTTGAAGAGTCGTGGGCCGAGCGCGACTATCACCTCGGTGTGCTGCGTCAACAGCGCCTGCCCACCGTGGTGCAACGCTTCGTGGACACCCTTATTCCCCGAGAGAAGCAATGATGCAATTCCAAGCCGTTCACGGGGCGTGCCGGGCCGAGTGCCGGGCCGCTCCCAAGCCGGCCCGTATCCCCTTGGGGGATCGGCTGGTGTACTCACCAGACGAGAGGCAGCCATGACTGCTAGAACCCTCTACGACAAGCTCTGGGACGAGCATGTGGTGCACTCCGAACCGGATGGCACGGCGCTGCTCTACATCGACCGCCACCTCGTGCACGAGGTCACCAGCCCGCAGGCCTTCGAAGGCCTCGATCTGGCCGGCCGCAAGGTCTGGCGCCTGTCGGCCAATCTGGCCGTCAGCGACCACAACGTGCCGACGACGGACCGCAGCGGCGGCATCGCCGACCCGGTCTCCAAGCTGCAGGTCGACACGCTGGACGCCAACTGCGACCGCGTCGGCATCACGCAGTTCAAGATGAACGACAGGCGCCAGGGCATCGTGCACGTCATCGGGCCGGAGCAGGGCGCCACACTGCCGGGCATGACCGTCGTGTGCGGTGACAGCCACACGTCCACGCATGGTGCGTTCGGCGCGTTGGCGCATGGCATCGGCACCAGCGAGGTCGAGCATGTGCTGGCCACGCAGACGCTGTCGGCCAAGAAGGCCAGGAACCTGCTCGTCAAGGTCGAGGGCAAGCTGCCGGCCGGCTGCGGCGCCAAGGACATCGTGCTGGCCATCATCGGTCGGATCGGCACCGCCGGCGGCACGGGCTACACCATCGAGTTCGCCGGCTCGGCCATCCGCGCACTGAGCATGGAAGGCCGCATGACCGTCTGCAACATGGCCATCGAGGCCGGTGCGCGCGCCGGCCTCGTCGGCGTGGACGACACGACGATCAACTACGTCAAGGGTCGCCCGTTCACGCCGGGCACGGATCCGCGAACCGGCCAGTTCGCGGGCGGCGTGGAATGGGAGCAGGCCGTCGCCTACTGGCGCACGCTGCACACCGACCCCGGCGCCCACTTCGACAAGGTCGTCGAGATCGACGCCGCGCAGATCCGCCCGCAGGTCACCTGGGGCACCTCGCCCGAGATGGTGCTGGCCATCGACGACCGCGTGCCCGACCCCGACAAGGAGCGCGATGACGTCAAGCGCAGCGCCATCGAGCGCGCGCTGACCTACATGGCCCTCGAACCGAACAAGGCCATCAGCGACATCCATGTCGACAAGGTCTTCATCGGCTCCTGCACCAACAGCCGCATCGAGGACATGCGCGAGGCGGCCGCCGTCGTGAAGCGCGTGGGCGGCAGGCTGGCGAAGAACATCAAGCTGGCTCTCGTCGTGCCGGGCTCGGGCCTCGTGAAGGCGCAGGCCGAGGCGGAAGGCCTGGACCAGGTCTTCAAGGCCGCCGGTTTCGAATGGCGTGAGCCGGGCTGCTCGATGTGCCTGGCCATGAACGCCGACCGGCTGGAGCCGGGCGAGCGCTGCGCGTCCACGAGCAACCGCAACTTCGAAGGCCGCCAGGGCGCGGGTGGTCGTACCCACCTCGTGAGCCCCGCGATGGCTGCTGCCGCCGCGATGACCGGCCATTTCGTTGACGTTCGGACGCTTGCCTAATGCCTTGCGGGACAGACCGCCCGAGCGAAGCGAGTAGCTCTGTCCCCAACTGACTGAGACAAATGGACAAGTTCACTATCCACAAGGGTTTGGTCGCGCCGATGGACCGCGAGAACGTCGACACCGACGCGATCATCCCCAAGCAGTTCCTGAAGTCGATCAAGCGCACGGGCTTCGGCCCCAACCTGTTCGACGAGTGGCGCTACCTCGACCATGGCGAACCGGGGCAAGACCCGGCCAGCCGCCGCCCGAACCCCGATTTCGTGCTGAACCAGCCGCGCTACGCAGGCGCCAGCATCCTGATCGCGCGGCAGAACTTCGGCTGCGGCTCCAGCCGCGAGCACGCGCCGTGGGCGCTGCAGCAGTACGGCTTTCGCGCCATCCTGGCGCCGAGCTTCGCCGACATCTTCTTCAACAACTGCTTCAAGAACGGCCTGCTGCCCATCGTCATGCCGGCCTCCGCCATGCATCAGCTGTTCGACGAGGTGAAAGCCTTCCCGGGCTACCAGCTCGTGGTGGACCTGCCGCGCCAGGTGGTCGTGAAGCCCGACGGTGCCGAGATCGCATTCGACATCGAGCCCTTCCGCAAGGAATGCCTGCTGGGCGGCCTTGACGAAATCGGCCTGACGCTGAAACACAGCGACAAGATCCGGGCCTACGAGGCCGCCCGCATCGCCGCCAAGCCCTGGCTGAACAACCGAGTGATTTAGACCACCCCCTGCGCGCTGCGCGCGCCCCCTCAAAGGGGGCACCGCCAGTGGCCCGGCAAAGCCGGTTCCACGGCGGTCGCTGGGCAAGGCGGGTGTTGGAGAGATTGAGATGACTATCAAGAAGATTGCAGTTCTGCCGGGTGACGGCATTGGCCCGGAAATCATGGCCGAGGCGGTCAAGGTGCTGAACGCGCTGGAGCTGCCGCTGCAACTGGAATGGGCCGACGTCGGCGGCAAGGCGTATGAAACGAGCGGCCATCCGCTGCCGCCCGCCACGCTGAAGCTGGCGCAAGAGGCCGACGCCGTGCTGTTTGGCGCCGTGGGCGACTGGAAGTACGACAAGCTGGAGCGCGCGCTGCGCCCCGAGCAGGCCATCCTGGGGCTGCGCAAGGCGCTGGGCCTGTTCGCCAACTTCCGCCCGGCCATCTGCTACGAGCAGCTCACGCATGCGTCGTCGCTGAAGCCCGAACTGGTGGCGGGTCTCGACATCCTCATCATCCGTGAGCTGACGGGCGACATCTACTTCGGCCAGCCGCGCGGCCGCCGCACGGCCGTGGACGGCCACTTCCCCGGCGCCGAAGAAGCCTTCGACACGATGCGCTATTCGCGCCCCGAGATCGAGCGCATCGCCCACGTGGCCTTCCAGGCCGCGCAAAAGCGCAACAAGAAGCTGACGTCGGTCGACAAGGCCAATGTGCTGGAGACCTCGCAGCTGTGGAAGGACATCGTCACCGAAGTCCACAAGAGCTACCCGGACGTCGAGCTGGATCACATGTACGTGGACAACGCCGCCATGCAGCTCGTCAAGGCGCCAAAGAAGTTCGACGTCGTCGTAACCGGCAACATGTTCGGCGACATCCTTTCCGATGAAGCCGCGATGCTGACCGGCTCCATCGGCATGTTGCCGTCCGCCTCGTTGGATGCCAACAACAAGGGGCTGTACGAACCGTCGCACGGCAGCGCGCCGGACATCGCGGGCAAGGGCATTGCCAATCCGCTGGCTACAATCCTGTCCGCTGCCATGATGCTCAAGTTCTCCCTCAACCAACCCGACGCTGCCGCTCGTATCGAGACGGCCGTGCAGTCGGTGCTGGCCCAGGGCTTGCGCACTGCCGACATCTGGTCTGAAGGCACCTCGAAGGTCTCCACCATCGAGATGGGCGACGCTGTCGTCAAAGCCATTACGACCACCAAAACCATCAAGAGCTAAAGCTCCGTCTCGTCTCGCCCCCCACCAAACCCGGCGAACGAGCCGGGGCCCAAAGTGGAAGGGGTTTGGTGAACGACAGACAAAGGATTTGATGATGACGACTCTGGTAGGCCTCGTAGGCTGGCGTGGCATGGTGGGCTCGGTCCTGATGGACCGCATGACCGCCGAGGCAGATTTCGACCTGATCGAGCCGCTGTTCTTCTCGACCTCCAACGCCGGTGGCGCCGCCCCCGCGCAGGCCAAGAACGAGACGACGCTGCAGAACGCGTTCGACATCGAGCAGCTCAAGCGCTGCGACATCATCATCACCGCCCAGGGCGGCGACTACACCAACGAAGTCTTCCCCAAGCTGCGCGCCGCGGGCTGGACGGGCCACTGGATCGACGCGGCCTCGTCGCTGCGCATGAATGACGACGCCGTCATCGTGCTGGACCCGGTCAACATGCCGGTCATCAAGCAGGCGCTTTCCGCCGGCGGCAAGAACTGGGTGGGCGGCAACTGCACCGTCAGCTGCATGCTGATGGGCGTGGGCGCGCTCTACAAGGCCGGCCTCGTCGAGTGGATGTCCACGCAGACCTACCAGGCAGCAAGCGGCGGCGGCGCCCAGCACATGCGCGAACTGCTGACGCAGTACGGCACGCTGAATGCTGCCGTGAAGCCGCTGCTGGACGACCCCAAGAGCGCCATCCTCGAGATCGATCGCCAGGTCATCGCCAAGCAGCGCTCGCTGTCGGCTGACGAGACCGCCAACTTCGGCGTGCCGCTGGGCGGCTCGCTGATCCCCTGGATCGACAAGGACCTGGGCAACGGCCAATCCAAGGAAGAGTGGAAGGGCATGGCCGAGACCAACAAGATCCTCGGCAATGGATCGGCTCAAGGCATCCCGGTCGACGGCTTCTGCGTGCGCGTGGGCGCGATGCGCTGCCACAGCCAGGCGCTCACCTTCAAGCTCAAGAAGGACGTGCCGCTCGCCGATATCGAGGCCATGATCCGCGCCGACAACGAATGGGTGAAGTTCGTGCCCAACACCCGCGAAGACACGCTGCGCGACCTGACGCCGGTCGCCGTGACCGGCACGATGACCATCCCGGTCGGCCGTGTTCGCAAGCTGGCGATGGGCCCTGAATATGTCGGCGCCTTCACCATCGGCGACCAGCTGCTGTGGGGGGCGGCAGAGCCGCTGCGCCGCATGCTGCGCATCCTGATTGATCGCTGATTCCGCGTTGGTGGAACCCCTAATCTGTGCGATTTTTGATTTGCTTACCTCTTTTACGCGCACGACAGGGTTTACCCGTGCATTCGTATGGAATCCAAGCGACACATCAGGCGCCCCTTGAGCATTTCAGCGTATATGCTTGATGCTGTTGTGTTTTTGATTCGAAACTCGACGCAAGTTACACCGTGCAGACCACGTTTGTGCAACGCGTGCTGAAGATCGAGACAGGCGGGGCCTTTTGCCCCGCCTTGTTGCTTTGGGGAATGCCTTGAAAGACCACATCCGCGACGCATTCGAGGGAGTCCTCCCGACAGGGTTTGCCCGCCATCGCCTGGCATTGGCCACGGCGCTGCTCGTTGCCGCCAGCGGCGCGCAAGCGCTCGGGCTGGGCAAGCTCAACGTGCAATCCGCTCTTGGCGAGACGATGCGCGCCGAGATCGACGTCACCAGCCTGACGCCGGAAGAGGCGTCCTCGCTCAAGGTGCGTGTGGCCCCGCCCGACGCCTACCGCGCCACGGGTGTCGACTACAGCGCCGTGCTGAGCTCGGCCCAGGTGCAGGTCGTCACACGCGGCGGCCGCACCGTGCTGCGCGTCAGCAGCGACCGCTCCGTGCAAGAGCCGTTCGTCGATGTCATCCTGGAGTTGACCTGGTCCACGGGTCGTCTGGTGCGTGAATACACGCTGCTGTTCGACCCGCCGGCGGTGCCCAAGCCCGCGCCGACGGTGACGACGCCTGCGGCCATCTCGGCATCGTCCGGTGTGTCCAGCGAAGGGGTGGCGTCGCCGGCTCCGGCCGCTGCGACCGCGCTGCCGCGCTCGGCGCCGGCCGCGTCGTCCAGCCCCGCGCGCCAGACGGCAGCTGCGGCTCCGGCGGCCACGGGTGAATCCGAGTACCGCGTGCAGCCGGGCGACTCGCTGTCGCGCGTCGCCAGCCAGACGCAAGTCCGCGGCATCTCGCTCGATCAGATGCTGGTGGGCTTGTTCCGCAACAACCCCGACGCCTTCATCGACGGCAACATGAACCGGCTGAAGTCGGGCTCGTTGCTGAAGGTGCCTGGCAGCGAAACGCTGGCGGCCTTGTCGACCGGCGAGGCGCGTCAAGTCATTCAGGCGCAGAGCGCCGACTTCTCGGCCTACCGTCAGCGACTGGCTTCGGCCGCGCCGACGTTGCAGAGCACCGAGAGCGAGCGGCAGTCCAAGGGCAAGGTGCAGGCGGCGGTCGAGGATCGCAAGCCCGCCGCTGCGCCCATGCCCGACAAGCTCACGCTGAGCAAGGCCGGCAGCGCGCCGAGCGGCAGCGAGGCCAAGGTTTCCAAGGACACGCAAAAGAAGGATGCCGCTGCCCGCGTGGCCGAGCTGACTCGCAACGTCGAGGAATTGAAGAAGCTGTCCAACGCGGCTGGCAATGCGCCGGCTCCGGTGACCGCTACCGCGCCGGCACCGTCGCCGGTGGTGGCAGCGCTGCCTTCGGCGCCAGTCGTGCCGACGATGGAAGCCGAGGCTGAAGCGACGCCCGCGCCAGCACCTGCGTCGGCTCCGGCGCCTGTGGCAGCTGCCAGCGAGGCGGCATCGCGCCCCGCGCCACGCGCGGCGCCGCTGCCGCCGCCGCCGGCGGCCGAGCCTCCTGGCTTCCTGGAGAAGTTGCTGGAGAACCCGCTGGTCGTGCCGTTGGCGGGTGCGCTCGTCTTCGTGCTCGGCGGGCTGGGCCTCTATCGCCTGCTGCGCTCGCGCCGGCCGTCTTACGCCGCCGAGACCGGTTTCCACGAAAGCCGGCTGCAGGCAGATTCGTTCTTTGGCGGCACGGGTGGGCAGCGCGTCGATACGCGTGATGCGCAGCACAGCGGCCAGTCGTCGATGAGCTATTCGCTCAGCCAGCTGGACGCCATTGGTGATGTGGACCCCGTGGCCGAGGCCGATGTCTATCTGGCCTATGGCCGTGACCTGCAGGCCGAGGAAATCCTCAAGGAAGCGCTGCGCGCGAATCCGTCGCGCCTGGCCATCCGCCTGAAGCTGCTCGAGGTCTACGCGAAGCGTCGTGACACCAAGGGCTTCGAGCAACTGGCCATTCAATTGTTCGCCGAGACCAAGGGTGTCGGCGAGGATTGGGCCAAGGCGCAGGAGTTCGGTCGCAGCATCGATGCCGACAACCCGCTCTACCAGCCTGGCGGTGGTCCCGTGCAAGCGGAGGATGACTCCGAGCGCCCTGAGCCCATGAATGCCAGCACGCTGCCGCACACGGCGCTTCAGACCCAGGCTCAGCCGCCCGCGCCTCAACTGAAGGCCGAGCCGGCCACGCGCAGCGGCCCGGATACCGGCCCGATCAGCGGGTTCGACCTGGCGCTGGATCTGGACCTCGACGCCGCGGAGCCCGTCTCGCCGACGGCCATGTCGGCCACGCAAGCCATGCCCTCGTCGGCAGAGCACGCCCCGATGACGATGGACTTCGACATCTCTGGCTACGGCGCTCGTGGCGCCGCGCCGGCGCCTGACCTGAGCCTCGACCTGGGTGACCTCACGCCCAGCAGCGGCAAGGCGTCTGGGCCGGCTCCGCTGGAGTTCGACTTGAACAGCCTCTCGGACGCTGGGCAGCCGGACCAACTGGCGGAGGCTCTGGACGCGCTGAGCGACGACGAGGGCGACCCGCTGGTGCGCCAACTCGAGCTGGCGGAGGAGTTCCGTCAGATCGGTGATACCGAGGGCGCTCGCGAGGTGCTGCAAGAGCTGGTTCAGCGCGCCAGCGGCTCGCTGCGTGACCGGGCGCAGGCGATGCTCAACGAGCTGCGCTGATCGCAGCCGCGATACTTCAACGCCCGGCCTGGCCGGGCGTTTTCATTTCCGGCCATCGTTGAGAGTTGCATGAGAGTTGCATTGGGTGTCAGCTACCGAGGTGGTGGCTACAACGGCTGGCAGAGTCAGCCCAACGGCCGCACCGTGCAGGACGCGCTGGAAAAAGGCCTGTCTGCCTTCGCGGCCCAGCCGATTCGCACCATTTGCGCGGGGCGTACGGATACCGGCGTGCACGGCCTCAACCAGGTCATCCATTTCGACACCGACGTCGAGCGCGAACCGTTCTCGTGGGTGCGCGGCAGCAACCGCTATCTGCCGCCTGACATCGCCATCCAGTGGTGCCGCTTCCCCGGCGATGCCTTCCACGCGCGCAACTCGGCGCGTGGCCGGCGCTACGCCTATCTGCTGCTGGAGTCGGCCGTGCGGCCGGCCATCGAGAGCGGGCAGTGCGGCTGGATCTTCCGGCCGCTCGATCAGTCGGCGCTGGAGGCCGCCGCGGCCCGGCTGATCGGAGAGCACGATTTTTCGTCCTTCCGCTCGTCCGAATGCCAGGCTGCGTCGCCTGTGAAGACCTTGCGCGAGATCACCGTGCAGCGCCGCGGCGCCTACTGGCGCTTCGAGTTCGAGGCCAGCGCCTTCCTGCACCACATGGTGCGCAACCTGATGGGTTGCCTGTTGGCCGTCGGCAGCGGCACGCGCACGCCCGACTGGGTGTCCGATGTGCTTGCCGCGCGCGACCGCAAGGTGGCCGCGCCGACCTTTTCCCCCGACGGCCTGTATTTCCTCGGCCCGACCTACGATGCCGAACTCGACATTCCGCGCGAAGTTTCGGCTTTGAACTGGCTCCCGTGAGCGCGGGCCGAGCGCCGGGCCGCCCCAAGCCGGCCCGCATCCCCTCGGGGGATCGGCTGGCGTACTCGACAGCCGAGAGGCAAACATGACTACCCGAATCAAGATCTGCGGCCTCACGCGTGAGGCCGATGTCGAAGCCGCGGTCGCGGCAGGCGCCGACGCCATCGGTTTCGTCTTCTACGCCAAGAGCCGGCGCGCCGTGACGCCGGCGCGGGCGAAGGCGCTGGCCAAACTGTTGCCGCCGTTCGTGACGCCGGTGGGGCTGTTCGTCAACGCGACCGACGCCGAGCTGCAGGCGGGGCTGGAGGCCTTGCCCAACATGCTGGTGCAGTTCCACGGTGACGAGACACCCGCCGACTGCGAGCGCGTGGGTCGGCCCTATCTGCGCGCCGCGCGCATGGCGCCGGGTTTCGACTTGGTAGACTTCAGTTCTCGTTTTTCCAGTGCCCAGGCCATCCTGCTCGACGCCCATGTCGACGGTTATGGCGGTGGCGGCAAGGTCTTCGATTGGTCACTCATTCCACCAAACGCAGCCTCTCACCTCGTTTTGTCTGGTGGGTTGAATGCAGCAAACGTCGGCGATGGCATCGCCCGGGTGCGGCCTTGGGCCGTTGATGTGAGTTCCGGCGTCGAGGTGGCCTTTGGGCTCAAGAGCGCCGACCTGATCCACGAGTTCTGCAGCGCCGTGAAGCGCGCTGACGCAGAACTCTCCCGTGAGACCCACGGTTAAGGGAAGACCATGTTCCAGTACGACCAGCCCGATGCCACCGGGCATTTCCGCCATGCCGGCACGCCGACCTATGGCGGCAGCTTCGTCTCCGAAACGCTCGTTCACGCGCTCGATCAACTGAAAGACGCCTACGCGCATTACCAGCATGACCCGGAGTTCCTGGCCGAGTACAAGAAGGAGCTCAAGCACTTCGTCGGCCGCCCGAGCCCGATCTATCACGCCGACCGCCTGAGCCGCGAGCTGGGCGGCGCGCAGATCTACTTGAAGCGCGAAGACTTGAACCACACCGGCGCGCACAAGATCAACAACGTCATCGGTCAGGCACTGCTGGCCAAGCGCATGGGCAAGCCGCGCGTCATCGCCGAGACCGGCGCCGGCCAGCACGGTGTGGCGACGGCGACGATCTGCGCCCGCTACGGCCTGGAATGCGTGGTCTACATGGGCAGCGAGGACGTCAAGCGCCAGAGCCCCAACGTCTATCGCATGAAGCTGCTCGGCGCGACCGTAGTGCCGGTGGAGAGCGGCAGCAAGACGCTGAAGGACGCGCTCAACGAGGCGATGCGCGACTGGGTCACCAACGTCGAGAACACCTTCTACATCATCGGCACCGTGGCCGGCCCGCACCCGTACCCGATGATGGTGCGCGACTTCCAGCGCATCATCGGCCTGGAGTGCCTGGAGCAGATGCCCGAGTTGATCCAGCGCCAGCCGGACGCCGTCATCGCCTGCGTGGGCGGCGGCAGCAACGCCATCGGCATCTTCCACCCCTATATCCCGCATGAGAACGTTCGGCTCATCGGCGTCGAGGCCGAAGGGCAGGGTGTGGCCAGTGGCAAGCATGCCGCAACGCTGACGGCCGGCACGCCGGGCGTGCTGCACGGCAACCGCACCTATCTGCTGCAGGACGAGGACGGCCAGATCATCGAGACGCACTCCATCTCCGCCGGTCTGGACTACCCCGGCGTCGGCCCCGAGCACGCTCACCTGAAGGACATCGGCCGCGCCGAGTACGTCGGCGTCACCGATGCCGAGGCGCTCGCGGCCTTCCACCGCCTGTGCCGCACCGAAGGGATCATTCCCGCGCTCGAATCCAGCCATGCCGTCGCGCACGCCATCAAGCTCGCGCCGACGCTGACCCAGGACAAGGTGCTGCTGGTGAACCTCAGCGGCCGTGGCGACAAGGACATCGGCACCGTCGCCGATCTGTCCGGCGCCGCGTATTTCGATCGCCCGTCGCAAGCCGGTGAAAAGGTGAAGGGAGGCGCACTGTGAGCCGCATCGCCACCACTTTCGAGCAACTGAAGGCCCAGGGCCGCAAGGCGCTGATCCCCTTCGTCACCGCCGGTGACCCGCACCCGACGGCCACCGTCGACCTGCTGCTGGCCATGGCCGAGGCCGGTGCCGACGTCATCGAGCTGGGCGTGCCTTTCTCCGACCCGATGGCCGACGGCCCCGTCATCCAGCGTGCCGGGGAGCGGGCGTTGAAGCAGGGCATCGGCCTGCGCAAGGTGCTGGACTATGTTCGGCAGTTCCGCGCCCGCAACGCCACCACGCCGCTGGTGCTGATGGGCTATGCCAACCCGGTCGAGCGCTATGGGCTGGACGCCTTCGTCACCGACGCGGCGGCCGCGGGTGTCGACGGTGTGCTCATCGTCGACTACCCGCCCGAGGAGTGCGAGGCGTTCGCCGCCAAGCTGCGCGCCGCCGACATGGACGCCATCTTCCTGCTCGCGCCCACGTCCACCGAGGCGCGCATGGCCCAGGTCGGCAAGCTGGCCAGTGGCTATGTCTACTACGTGTCGCTGAAGGGCGTGACCGGTGCCGGCCACCTGAACACGGCCGCCGTGGCCGAGGCCGTGCCGCGCATCAAGCAGCATGTCAGCACGCCGGTGGGGGTGGGTTTCGGCATCCGCGACGGCGCCACGGCTCGGGCTGTCGCCGATGTTTCGGACGCCGTCGTCATCGGTTCCAAGCTCGTCGAACTGATGGAGCGCCAGCCAGCCGATAATGTCGCTTCCACCGGCGCGGCCTTCATCCGCGAGATCCGCGCCGCACTCGACAAGAGGAATGACGCATGAGTTGGCTCGACAAACTGCTCCCGCCCAAGATCCAGCAAGGGGACCCGGCCGATCGCCGCACGGTGCCCGAAGGCCTGTGGATCAAGTGCCCGAGCTGTGAGACGGTGCTCTACAAGACCGACCTGGAGCAGAACATCAACGTCTGCCCCAAGTGCTCCCACCATCACCGCATCGCGGCCCGGCCGCGGCTGGATGCCTTCCTCGACCCGGAAGGCCGCTACGAGATCGGCCAGGAAGTCCTGCCGGTCGACGCGCTGAAGTTCAAGGACAGCAAGAAGTACCCCGACCGCCTGAAGGAAGCGCTGGAGAACACCGGCGAGACCGACGCGCTGGTCGTCATGGGCGGCGCGGTCATGAGCGTGCCAGTGGTTGCGGCCTGCTTCGAGTTCGACTTCATGGGCGGCTCCATGGGCTCCGTCGTCGGGGAGCGCTTTGTGCGCGGCGTCGAGACGGCCATCGAGCAGAAGACGCCCTTCATCTGCTTCACCGCCACCGGTGGCGCGCGCATGCAGGAAGGTCTGCTGAGCCTGATGCAGATGGCCAAGACCAACGCGTCGCTGACGCGCCTGGCCAAGGCCAAGTTGCCCTACATCAGTGTGCTGACCGACCCGACCATGGGCGGCGTGTCCGCCTCGTTCGCCTTCGTGGGCGACATCGTGCTGGCCGAGCCCAAGGCGCTGATCGGCTTTGCCGGCCCGCGCGTCATCGAGAACACCGTGCGCGAGAAGCTGCCTCCCGGCTTCCAGCGCGCCGAGTTCCTGATGGAGAAGGGCGCCGTCGACATGATCACCGACCGCCGCCAGCTGCGCGAAACCATCGCCCGCCAGCTCGCCATGCTGCAGCGCCAGAGCGCGGACGCGGTGGCTTGAGGTGATGGGCCCACCCCCTACCAGCTTCGCCGGCCCCCTCAAGGGGGCGCTGCCGATGGCCCGGCAAAGCCGGTTCCATGGCAGCCACTGGGTGGATGGGTTTCGGCGGCACTAACGATGTCAACGCCCCACTGCGGCCAGGCCTAGCGCCTGGCCGTCTTGTTTTCTGAAATGCCATGACGCTTGATGACTGGCTCGCCCACTGCGAGCGCCTGCACCCCAAGACCATCGACATGACGCTGGAGCGCGTCCGGGCGGTGAAGGAGAGGCTGGGCATCGCCTTCGACTGCCCGACCGTCGTCGTCGCCGGCACCAACGGCAAAGGTTCGACCTGCGCGATGCTGGAGTCCATCGCGCTGCACGCGGGCTACCGGGTCGGGCTCTACATCAAGCCCCACCTGGTGCACTTCCAGGAGCGCTGCCGCGTCGGCGGCGCGCCGGTGGCAGCCGAGTCGCTGGAGCCGCACTTCGAGGCCGTCGAGGCGGCGCGTGGCGACATCACGCTGAGCTACTTCGAGTTCACGACGCTGGCCATCATGCGCCGGCTGCAGCACGAGCCGCTCGATCTCGTCATCCTCGAAGTCGGCCTGGGCGGCCGGCTGGATGCCGTCAACGTCGTCGACGCAGACTGCGCGGTCATCACGAGCATCGACCTCGACCACACCGAATACCTCGGCCCCGACCGCGAGAGCGTCGGCCGCGAGAAGGCCGGCATCATGCGCGCGGGCCGGCCGGTCGTCGTCAGCGACCCCCTGCCGCCGGCCTCGCTGGCGGCGCGCGCGGCCGAACTGGGCTGTGACCTGCGCCAACTGGGGCGCGACTTCACCTTCAGCGGCGACCGCACGCAATGGCAGTGGGCAGGGCGGGGCAAGCGCTACTCAGGCATGTCGTATCCGGCGCTGCGCGGTGTGAACCAGCTGCTGAATGCCTCCGGCGTGCTGGCGGCTTTCGAGGCGCTGGCCGATCGGCTGCCCATCAGCGCGCAAGCCGTGCGCACGGGCCTGGCGCTCGTCGAGTTGCCGGGGCGCTTCCAGGTGCTGGCCGGCCAGCCGGCCGTCGTGCTGGACGTGGCGCACAACCCGCATGCGGTGGCGGCGCTCGCGCAGAACCTCGACCAGATGGGCTTCTTCCCCCGCACGCATGCGGTGTTCGGCGCCATGGGCGACAAGGATCTGGCCGGCATCCTGGCCCGGATCGCGCCGCTGGTGGATGTCTGGCATTTCACCGACCTGCCCATCGCCCGGGCGGCGACCGCCGAGCAGTTGCAGGCGGCCTTCCGGGCCGCCGGGCTGAAGACGCCGCCGGACGTGACAACCCATACCCATGCCACGCCGCTCGACGCCCTGCAGGCGGCGGCAGCCGGCGCGACCACGGCCGATAGAATCCTGGTCTTCGGTTCCTTCTACACCGTGGGCGGCGTGTTGCAACAGGGCATCCCGCGTGTGACCGCCGGCGCCACCGCGCCGCAGCCTCCTACCCTCCACTGAGTCAGACGCCGCGATGGGCCTGTTTTCCTTCCTCAAGCGCGATGACGCGGCCGCTGCGGCGGCGCCCAAAAAGCCTGCCAAGACGGGAGCGAGGTCCAGTGCGGCCGACGATGTGCAGCTGTTGCGCCTGCGCGCCCGGCGCCGCCTCATCGGGGCTGCGGTGCTGGTCGCGGCGGGCATGGTGGGCTTCCCGCTGATTTTCGAGACGCAGCCGCGCCCGATCCCCGTCGATCTGCCGATCGAGATCCCGAGCAGGGATACCGCGCCGCCGCTGGCCGTGCCCGCGCGTGAGCCGCAGGCCCAGGCGCAGACCGCGCCACCGCCGGCGGCCACGCCCGTCGTGCAAGCGCCGCCGGTCGAGCCCAAGGTTGCCGAAGTGCCGGTTGAAAAGCCGGCGCAGAAGACCGAAGACAGGGCAGCGGAGCGTCTGGCCGATAAACCGGTGGAGCACACGGCGACCAGGCCAGCCGACAAGCCCCAGGACAAGCCGCCCGTCAAGGTGGCAGAAAAGCCCGCCGAGAAACCCGCCGAACGGGTCGCCGACAAGGTGGCCGAGAAACCCAAGGCGGCGTCCAACGATGGCGCCCGGGCGCTGGCCTTGCTGGAGGGCAAGGAGGCGACTGGGGTGCGCTTCATCGTTCAGGTCGGTGCGTACGGCGAGAACAAGGCGGCGCAGGACATGCGCGCCAAGGTTGAGAAGTTGGGACTCAAGACCTACGCCCAGGCCGTGGAAACGCCGGATGGCCACCGCGTGCGCGTGCGTCTGGGGCCTTTCGCCAGCCGCGACGAGGCCGAGCGCGCCGCGGCCAAGCTCAAAGGCGCGGGACTGCCCGGCTCCGTGCTCACGCTCTGACCCGCCATGGAACTGAGCTGGGTCGATCTCGCGCTGGCCGTGCTGCTGCTGCTGTCGATCGGCATCGGCCTGTGGCGCGGCCTCGTCTATGAGGTGATGTCGCTCGTGGGGTGGCTGGTGGCGTATTTCGCGGCGTCACCGCTGGCCCCTGTCGTGATCGAGCTCCTGCCAGCCTCCACCGCCGCCAAGCTCAGCTCGCTCATGTTGCATGTGCTCGCGCTGGTGTTGGCGTTCTGCTTCGTCCTCATCGTCTGGAGCCTGGCCTCGCGGCTGGTCAAGGCCCTGATCCACGCCACCCCGCTGTCCGTGCTGGACCGCCTGGGTGGCGCCGGCTTCGGCGCGCTGCGCGGCGTCTTCATCGCGCTGCTGCTGGTGCTCGTCATCGGCGCGTCACCGCTGGCGGAATCTTCTACCTGGCAGGCCTCGCGTGCCGCCCCCGTGCTGGCCCATGTGCTGCGCGACGCGGCGCCCCTGCTGCCCGAACCCGTTGCCCGTTTTGTTTCCCGCTCGATGACCCCATCTGACGCGGAATCGACTGATTAAGGACTCTCATGACACACCAGCCCCCACGCTCGCTCCGCTCGCTGCCCCCCGCGGGTGCGCGTCAGTGCCTTCGGACGGCCGGGCGTCACTGACATGTGCGGCATCGTCGGCACCCTCGCGGCATCTCCCGTCAACCAGCTCCTGTATGACGCGCTGCTGCTGTTGCAGCACCGTGGCCAGGACGCCGCCGGCATCGTCACGATGCAGGGCCCCAAGTGCTTCATGCATAAGGCCCGTGGCATGGTGCGGGACGTGTTCCGTACCCGCAACATGCGCGCGCTGCCCGGCAACATCGGTCTCGGGCAGGTGCGCTACCCCACGGCGGGCAATGCCTACAGCGAAGAGGAGGCCCAGCCCTTCTACGTGAACGCGCCGTTCGGCATCGTGCTGGTGCACAACGGCAACCTGACCAACGCGCACGCGCTGAAGGACGAGCTGTTCGACATCGACCGCCGTCACATCAACACCGAGAGCGACACCGAGGTGTTGATCAACGTGCTGGCGCACGAGCTGGAGCTGGCAGCGCGCGACCTGCCGCTGACGCCCAAGGAGATCTTCGCCGCCGTGCGCGCCGTGCAAAAGCGCATCAAGGGCAGCTACGCCGTCATCGCGCTGATCGCGGGTTATGGCCTGCTGGCCTTCCGCGACCCCTTCGGCATCCGTCCGCTGTGCTTCGGCCGCGCGGCCAACGGCGACTTCATGGTGGCGAGCGAGAGCGTCGCGCTGGAAGGCACCGGCCACCAGCTCGAGCGCGACCTGGCGCCCGGCGAGGCCTTGTTCGTCGACCTGACCGGCAAGCTGCACACCGAGCAGTGCAACGACAAGCCGTCGTTGAACCCGTGCATGTTCGAATTCGTCTACCTGGCTCGACCTGACTCCGTCATGGACGGCATCTCGGTCTACCAGGCTCGCCTCAACATGGGCGAGACGCTGGCCCAACGCGTGATCTCCACGATGCCGCCCAGCGACATCGACGTCGTCATCCCCATCCCCGAGAGCAGCCGCCCGTCGGCCATGCAGCTGGCCCACCGCATCGGCAAGCCTTACCGCGAAGGCTTCGTGAAGAACCGCTACGTCGGCCGCACCTTCATCATGCCGGGGCAGGGCGCTCGCAAGAAGAGCGTGCGCCAGAAGCTCAACGCCATCGGCGTGGAGTTCAAGAACCGCAACGTGCTGCTGGTGGATGACTCCATCGTGCGCGGCACGACCTCCAAGGAAATCGTGCAGATGGCCCGCGACGCTGGCGCCCGCAAGGTCTATCTGGCCTCGGCCGCGCCGCCGGTGCGCTTCCCCAACGTCTATGGCATCGACATGCCGACGCAAGAGGAGCTCATCGCCCACGGCCGCAGCATCGAAGAAGTGCGCCAGTACATCGGCGCCGATGCGCTGATCTACCAGGACGTCGACGCGATGAAGCGCGTCGTGGCGGCCCTGCGGCCCGACCTGGCCGGTTTCGAGGCCAGCTGTTTCGATGGCCACTATGTGACCGGTGACGTCAGCATCGAGGATTTCGCCGCCATCCGCGAACAGCGCACCTCGCAGGGCGACGAAGAGGACGCCGCCGCGCGCAGCCGCCTGGCGCTGCAGGGCGGCGGCGAGGGCTGAACCCGTGACGACCGTCGCCGGGGACCGAGGCCTTGACCCCGCTGCCCGGCGACGATGCCTCCATGACGCCCTCGGCGACGAGGGCGGGCGCCGCGCCCCGACGCGGTGCCGCTCAACCATGACGAACCGATGACCTCCCACTTCGACAAGATCCGCACCCGCATCGCACCGTCGCCGACTGGCTTCCTTCACCTCGGCACGGCGCGCACCGCGCTCTACTCCTGGGCCTATGCGCGCCACCATGGCGGCGAGTTCGTGCTGCGCATCGAGGACACCGACGTCGCCCGCTCGACGCAGGACTCGGTGGACCAGATCATTGCCGCGATGAACTGGCTGGGCCTCTCCTACGACGAGGGTCCGATCTACCAGATGCAGCGCCTGGATCGCTACCAGGCCGTCATCGACCAGCTCATCGCCGAGGGCAAGGCCTATCGCTGCTACGCGACGCCGGAAGAACTCAACGAGATGCGCGAAGCGCAGAAGGCGCGCGGCGAGAAGACGCTGTACGACCGCCGCTGGCGCCCGGCGCCCGGCAAGACACTGCCGACGCCGCCCGAAGGCGTGAAGCCAGTCGTTCGCTTCGCCAATCCGGTGGAGGGCGACGTGACCTGGAACGACCTCGTCAAGGGCCCGATCACTATCAATAACCGTGAGATCGACGACCTCATCATCGCCAGGACGGACGGCGTCCCGACGTACAACTTCGCCGTCGTCGTCGACGACTGGGACATGCGCATCAGCCACGTCTTCCGCGGCGACGAGCACGTCAACAACACACCCTGGCAGATCAATATCTTCAACGCGCTGGGCGCGCCGCTGCCGTCCTTCGGCCATCTGCCCATCATCCTGGGCGACGACGGGCTGAAGCTCTCCAAGCGGCGCGGTGCCGTCAGCGTGATGGACTACGCCGCCAATGGTTATCTGCCCGAGGGCATGCTGAACTACCTGGCCCGCCTGGGCTGGAGCCATGGCGACGACGAGCTCTTCTCGGCCGAACAGATGATCGGCTGGTTCGACGGCTCTCATCTGTCCAAGAGCCCGGCGCAGTGGGACCCGGCCAAGCTGGACTGGGTCAACGGCCATTACGTGAAGCACATCGACGAAGCGCGGCTGGCTGGCCTGGTGGTCGAGCAGCTGGCGGGCCGCGGCATCGTGGTCACGGCAGCACAGGTGCAACCCAAGATCGGGCTGTTCAAGGACCGCTGCGCCACGGTGGCAGCGCTGGCGGATTGGTTGTCGATGTACTTCGCGCCGGTGACGGCCTCTGCTGAAGACCTCTCGGCGCACGTCACCGAGGCGGTGCGCCCGGCCGTGGCGTCGCTGGCCGAGCGCCTGGCGGCACTGGGCGAATGGAACAAAGCCAACATCCAGCAGGCATTGAAGGAAACGCTGACAGCCTTCGGTTTGAAGATGCCGCAACTCGCGGTGCCGGTGCGCGTCATCGTGTGTGGCCGCGCTCAAACTCCGTCGCTGGATGCGGTGCTCGAACACTTCGAACAGAAAAAAGTTGTCGAACGCTTGCAATCGGTCTGAAATTCGTCATATACTCTTGGTCTCGCTTGAACAGCGCTGCAAACGAAGTGATTGACGAAGAAGTCGGCAACGACAGAATCGAAAATCAAAACGGGGGTATAGCTCAGCTGGGAGAGCGCTTGCATGGCATGCAAGAGGTCAGCGGTTCGATCCCGCTTACCTCCACCAAAATCTCGCAAGAGATTCAAGTGGCGCGCAGTTCAGGTAAGAAGGTTTAGTCCCCTTCGTCTAGAGGCCTAGGACACCACCCTTTCACGGTGATTACAGGGGTTCGAATCCCCTAGGGGACGCCAAGTTTGATGAGCTTGGGTATTGTTGTAATACAATATCGAATTCATCCCACGCGGAGTGGTAGTTCAGTTGGTTAGAATACCGGCCTGTCACGCCGGGGGTCGCGGGTTCGAGCCCCGTCCACTCCGCCAAGGATTCCTCAGGTTCGCCTGGGTAGTGAACGGCCCAAATTTTTGGCCGTTTGCTTTTGCAACCGGTTTTCCGGGGGTATAGCTCAGCTGGGAGAGCGCTTGCATGGCATGCAAGAGGTCAGCGGTTCGATCCCGCTTACCTCCACCAATATTTTGTGATATATTGGCGGATTGCAGTTGGTTTGTGAAATTAGTCCCCTTCGTCTAGAGGCCTAGGACACCACCCTTTCACGGTGATTACAGGGGTTCGAATCCCCTAGGGGACGCCAAATTTCTGCGTAAAGCAGTAATTTGAGAAAGTCGCTGAAAAGCGAGGCGAGTTTGATAAAGCTCGAATACTATTGAAAAATAGTATATAATTTATCCCACGCGGAGTGGTAGTTCAGTTGGTTAGAATACCGGCCTGTCACGCCGGGGGTCGCGGGTTCGAGCCCCGTCCACTCCGCCAAATTTTCAATGCGCCCAAATCAAATGATCTGGGCGCATTTTGTTTTTCAAATCCAAAAATTTCGGGCTGTTCAGGACACGCTGCGCGATGGCGCCGGCGCATTGCCTGCTTCGTCGCTGCCACCGCCGCCCTGGGCTTGTGCGTTGGCCGGGTTTCTGGGTTCCTGTGGCGTCGATGGTGTGCGTGGCGCCTCGTTTGCCGCGCGCTTGCCGCTGACGACCAGGCGGGCGAGCTTGACCACTTCACTGGCCTCGGCGGGCCAGCCGCCCACCAACAGGCACAACGACAGGGCCAACCCGATCCATCCCTTGCTTGACTGCATTTGCAACTCCAGCCTTGCGACGCTCAAGGCATTGGAAGCGCAGTGTTCACGAAGGCCCAACGCGAGGCTAGCGCGGCGCGACGAAACGCCTTTTCCGGGGCGCGAATTGCGGGTCACCTCAAGTCACCGTGCCGCCGAGGCGCGCGGGATCCCGGTAATTTCAGTGGGCTGAGGCGGGCGCGGAGGCTGCGTCGGGTTGAAACGGGCGATCGGCATCGACGGGCTCGATGCTGTTTGCTTTGTCGTGCGCATCCATTTGTTGCAGCAGCTCGGTTGCTTCATTCAGATTGACCGCCTTTTCCTTGTCGAGGAAAGTGGTCACGGTCTGGGGGAAGAAGATGACGACGGCGACCAGGATCAACTGCATGCCGACCCAGGGAATGGAGCCCAGATAGATGTCGCTGGATTCCACCTTTCTAGGCAGCGAACCATTCTTGAACAGCGTGTCGGAGATGCCGCGCAGATAGAACAGCGCGAAGCCGAACGGCGGATGCATGAAGCTCGTCTGCATATTCACGCACAGCATCACACCGAACCAGACCAGATCGATCCCCATCTTGTCGGCCACCGGGCCCAGCAGCGGCAGGATGATGAAGGCGATTTCGAAGAAGTCGAGAAAGAACGCCAGGAAAAAAATGAACAGGTTGACGACGATGAGGAAGCCAACCTGTCCGCCGGGTAGGTCGCTGAGCAGATGCTCGATCCAGCGGCCGCCTTCAACGCCCTGGAAGACCAGCGAAAACGTGCGCGAGCCGATCAGGATGAACACCACCATGGCGGTGATGCGCATCGTGTTCAGCATGGTTTCCCTGACCAGAGGCCAGTTCAGTCGCCGATGCAGTGCCGCCAGAACGAAGGCGCCTACTGCGCCCATCGCGCCGGCCTCGGTCGGTGTGCAGATCGCGACGTTGATGCCTGGCAGTCCGCCCATGGAGCCCAGGACGGCGAAGATCAGCACGGCTGATGGCACGATGCCGCGCAGGCATTTGCGCCACAGAGCCCATCCCTGCAGCGTGCGCGCCTCCTTGGGCACGCCGGGCACGTGGTGGGGTTTGAGGCGGCTGAGCGCAAACGTATAGAGCGCAAAGATCAGCACCTGCAGGATCGACGGCCCCCAGGCGCCCTTGTACATGTCGCCCACTGGTCGGCCGAGCTGGTCGGCAAGCACCACCAGCACGAGCGAGGGCGGCACCAGTTGCGTGATGGTGCCCGATGCGGCCAGCACGCCGGTGGCATAGCGCATGTTGTAGCCGTAGCGCATCATGACCGGCAGCGAAATCATCGCCATCGCGATGACCTGACCTGCCACCGTGCCTGTGATGGCGCCGAGGATGAAGCCCACGATGATCACCGAATAACCCAGGCCGCCGCGTACGGGTCCGAACAACTGGCCCATCGAGTCCAGCATGTCTTCGGCGAGCCCGCAGCGCTCCAGCAGCGAGCCCATCAGCGTGAAGAACGGGATGGCCAGCAGCAGGTCGTTGGACAGGATGCCGAACACGTTGGAGGGCAGGGCGCTCATGAACGCCTGTGGGAACCAGCCCTGCTGCACGGCGAAGAAGCCGCAGGCGAGACCCAGTGCCGCCAGCGAAAAGGCAACGGGGAAGCCGATCAGCATGATCAGGATCAGGCCGGCGAACATCAGCGGCGGGAAGGCCTCCATGGCGATCATTGGAGAGGCCTCTCGTAGTGCGTGTCCATCTCGTGGCGGTGCGCCAGCCAGGCCACACGCTTGATGACTTCGGCCAGGCCTTGCAGGGTGACCAGCGCAAAACCCAGCGGCAGCATCAGCACCGCCGGCCAGCGGATCAGGCCACCGGCGTTGCTGGACATTTCGCCGCTCGTCAGCAGTTTGCGCAGATAGCCGGCGGCGCCAAGGCTGTCGATGGAATCGGTCGCGCTCATGCCTGTGCTCAACTTGACGATGAACAGATCCCAGGAGAGCCAGGTCAGGTACGCCATCACGGGGAGCAGAAATGCCAACAGGCCGAACAGATCCACGCAAACCTTGCCGTGGCCGGAGAGTCGGCTGTAGATGATGTCCACGCGAACATGTTCATTGAGCCGCAGGACCTGGGCCGCGCCCAGCATCACGCAGGCGGCGAACAGATACCACTGGATCTCCAGGAACGCGTTGGAGCTGTAGTCCAGCCCGTAACGAATCGCGGCGTTGGCGGCGCTGATGAAGCAGGACAGCAGCACGGCCCACGCCGCCAGCCTGCCGAAGCGGTCGTTGAGGTTGTCGATGCACCTCGCCAGGGAGAGCAGGGCGTTCATGAGCTGGCCGCAGAAACGCAAACGGCCGCCAATGTAGCGACCGTTTGAGGGGGAACGGCTTCGTGGAGCCGTCGCTGCGGGTAAGTCCCGGCCGGGTTCAGCCCAGTTGCTGAGCCTGCATGAACAGCCGTGCCGAGCGTGAGCCCGAGCGGCAGAACACGAGCAGCGGCCGCGGCAGCTCTTCGAGCAGCCGTGCGAAGGCCTCGATTTCCGCCGGGGACTGGTAGCCCCCCGCGACGGGCAGATGCCGGTACTGAAGCCCCGCAGCCTCTGCGGCAGCCTGGATGTCTGCCGAGGTTGGCTGGCCGGGGCCGTGTTCGAAATCGGGGCGGTTATTGATGACGCTGCGAAACCCCATCGCAGCGGCCTCGGCCATCGATTCGGGCGCCAGCTGCGGTGCCGCGCAGATGTCGGGTGCCAGGGAGTGCAATGGCAGGCTCATGGCCGGGTTCCTTACTTGGACAGTGCCGCCTTGACGGCAGCGGAGACGGCGCTCATTTCCGCGATGCCGCCGAGCGCGGCCTTGGCGGCTGCCATGACCTTGCCCATGTCGGCCGGGCCGCTGGCGCCGAGTTCGGCCACGATGGTAGCGACCTTCTCGGCCACCGCTTCGGCGGACAGGCGCTCGGGCAGATAAGTCTGCAGCACGGCGAGTTCGGCACTTTCCTTGGCGACGAGGTCGTCCCGGCCGGCAGCCGTGAACTGGCTGATCGAATCCTTGCGCTGCTTGATCAACTTGTCGACGATGGCCACGAGGGCTGCGTCGTCGACGACGATGCGCTCGTCAACTTCCTTTTGCTTGACGGCGGCCAGCAGGCCTCGGATGGTCAGCAGACGGTCGCTTTCCTTGGCGCGCATCGCGGCCTTCATGTCTTCGGTGATGCGGTCTTTGAGGCTCATGGGAATTCCGGTTCTAAAAGACAAAAACCCGCGACAGCGTCCTGTGGCGGGTTTTGGGGTTCACCGGAGCCGCGCTGAACAGGGCTCCGGATCGCGTCAGAAGCTATCAGTACAGCTTCTTGGGCAGCTGCATGCTGCGCACGCGCTTGTAGTGACGCTTGACGGCCGCGGCCTTCTTGCGCTTGCGCTCGGCGGTGGGCTTTTCGTAGAACTCGCGGGCGCGCAGCTCAGTCAGCAGGCCCAGCTTTTCGATGGTGCGCTTGAAGCGACGCAGAGCGACGTCGAACGGCTCGTTTTCCTTGACGCGGATGGTGGTCATGTATTTCCTTCAAATTGCGCTCGGTGTTCGCGGCTAAGTTTCAGCAGCAGGTTCCGGATTACTGCTTCTCTTGGGTCTTCTTCGAGAAGTGCAGCGAATCGACGCGCGGGTTTGCCAGCAAAGCCGAGGATTGTAGCCTGGAAATCAAGCGCTCGCCAAGAATCTCTCAACCCTGTTGAGGAGACTGCGCCAAAGCCTGGGCGCAAGCCGCTGCGCTCGCCCACGCCCAGTGGAAGTTGTAGCCCCCCAGCCAGCCGGTGACATCGACCACTTCGCCGATGAAATAAAGCCCGGGCACACGCTTGCTTTCCAGCGTCTGTGAGCTGAGGTCGCGGGTGCTGACGCCGCCGCGCATGACTTCGGCCTTGCGCCAGCCCTCGTCCCCAGTGGGTGTCAGCGGCCAGTCGTGAACGCTTCGACCCAAGCGCTGCAGATCGGCGTCGCGGCATTCCGCCAGCGGACGCGCCGCGTCCAGCGCGGCGCGCGCGAGCCAGGCCGCCGCCAGTCGTTGCGGCAGGCGGCTGCCGAACTCCGTACCGAGCTGTCGGCGCGAACTGGCCTTGGCTTCGACGAGATCTCGATCCAGTGTCAGGTCCGGGGCGAGGTTGATCTGCAGCGGTTGATCGTTCGCCGTGCGATAGCTCGAAATCTGCAGGATGGCCGGGCCGCTCAGGCCGCGATGCGTGAACAGCAGGTCTTCCAGAAACCTTGCGCGGGCCTTGCCGCTGCCGGTGCTGACCTCGACGGGCAGCGAGAGGCCGGCGAGGTCGGCGAAGGGCGCCCAGCGGTCTGCATCGAAGGTCAGCGGCACCAGCGCCGGGCGTGGCTCGACGATGGTGTGCTCGAAGCGCTTGGCCAGACGCAGGCCCCAGTCGCTGGCGCCAATCTTGGGTACCGGAAGGCCGCCGGTTGCGACGACGACGCTGCGGGCCTGCACGGCCCCCTGGGACGTGTCCAGATCGAAGCCTCCACCGGTCAGCGGGCGGACGTCGGCCACCGTGCACGGCTGCCAGCGCGTCACGCCCCCGGTTGCGCATTCATCGACCAACATCTGGATGATTCGCTCGCTGGAGTCATCGCAGAACAACTGGCCCTTGTGCTTTTCGTGGAAGGCGATGCCATGTCGCTGCACTAGCTTGATGAAGTCCTGCGGCGTGAAGCGCGCCAGGGCGGAGCGACAGAACGCCGGGTTCTCGGACAGGAAATTGTTGGGTCCGACGTCGCGATTCGTGAAATTGCACCGACCTCCGCCGGAGATGCGAATCTTCTCGGCCAGGCGTGAGGCATGGTCTATCAGCAATACGCGCAGGCCACGTTGACCGGCCTGCGCCGCGCAGAAAAGGCCGGCGGCACCTGCGCCGATGACCACCACGTCAAAACCCTGCATAAGCCTCCCTCGATTGGGGCCGCATTCTCGCGGGTTGCGGGGTTGAAACTCGGTAGGATGCGCGCCACGTCATGCAGCGGGCTTCTAGGGGGGAGGCCCGATTCGTGGGGTGAGCCGCCCTTGATGGCAGCTCTGGCGCGCCACTACATTCCGTTGAAACCTTACCAGCCTGGTTCCCTGCCGATGGCGCCTGATCGCGATCGCATCAGAACGATTCCATGGACATGACCGCCGATTCTTCCGCGACGCAGCCTGGCAGCCTGGCGCAGTGGCTCGCCGGCCATGCAACGCTGGGCGGCGATGCATTGCTCGGACTCGTCGCCCTGATCGAGCCGCTTGGCAGTCAGGCAGCCATCAAATCCGCTGTGAATGGGCGTTACGTTTTTGCCACTTCGGGGCTGGTGCAGATGTTCGGGCGCGACTCGGTCGTTGGCCACACGGACGCCGAGTTGCTCAAGCCCGACGAGGCCACCGCGTTGCGCCGGGTCGAACAGACGGTGATGGCCCAGCGCGCGCCGGTGGTGTCGGAGCACAAGCTGGACATCAGCGGGCGTCGCCGCGAATTCAGCGTCACGCGTCTGGCACTGGGGCAGGAGTTTTTGCTGTCCGTCTGGCATGAGCGCACGGAAGAGCGCCATCGCGAGGCACATCTGCAGCGGGCACTCGCGCAGATCGAGCAGCAGCAGAGTGCGCTTGAGCAGGTGCGGCGCGAACTGCAGCAGGGCTCTGGCCGGGACGACGTCTCCGGCCTCTATCAGCGCCCGCAGTTCGATGACCAGTTGCTCCGCGAGATCGACCTGTCCTCCCGTGAGCACCGTGAATTCGCCCTCGTCGTGATTGCGCTGGATGCCTCGCCGGGTGAGGCGGGCGTCAGCGAGGAAGTCCAGCAGCGGCTCCTGGAAGGTATCGGGCGCATGCTGCGGGCCAACACCCGTGCGATGGACTGTGCGTGTCGCATCGGCGCCCAGCGGTTTGCGGTGCTGTTGTCAGGCGTTGGCCTGGCGACGGCGCATGCGCGTATGGAGCAACTGCGCCGGCAGAGCGCTGCCCAGATCGTCGTGCTGAACGGCCAGGACCTCGGCTTGTCGATCTCGATGGGCGTGTCCAGCTTCCCGCATACGGCGTCCACGCAGGACGAGCTGATGCAGGCCAGTGAAAACGCTGTACTGGAGGCCCAGCGTCGCGGGGGCAACCAGGTCGTGCTGGCGTCCATTGCGTTTGGTTGAGCCGTTCTGTTGAGGCGTCAGGCGCCGCTCAGCCGCCTCAGCACGGCCTGCCATTGCTCTGGCGTGACGGGGGTGATCGACAGGCGACTGCCGCGTTCGAGCACGCGCATCGTCGCCAGCTCAGGAGCCGCGCGCATCTCGGTCAGCGCCAGCAAGCGGGTGGTCTCGCGCCATCGCACATCGACATGCAGCCAGCGCGGCGCGTCGGGCTTGGATTTGGCGTCGTAGTAGGGGCTGGCCGGGTCGAATTGCGTGGCGTCCGGATAGGGCGCGCTGCACACCTCGGCCAGACCGGCGATGCCCGGCTCGGCGCAGGATGAGTGATAGAACAGCACGCCGTCTCCGATGCGCATGTCGTCACGCATGAAATTGCGCGCCTGATAGTTGCGCACACCCGTCCAGGGCAGCGTGCCGGCACGCTGCAGATCGTGGATGGAGGCCTCGTCGGGCTCGGACTTCATCAGCCAGTAGTTCATGGGCCGATGCTAAGCGCGCGAAAGGTGTCCACCGCGAATCCTGGGGGCCGAGATCCTGAACACCCTGGGGTAATCAGGTGGGCGAGGTCAGCCGGACTTCGGGTTCATCTGACGCGAGACGATCACGCCCGTCCGGAATTTTCCAAGCCCTTGCTCATAGAGCATCGGATGAAGGAAATAAAAGCCCCGGGGACTGCGATGGACGGTGTGGATTCTAGGGCCGCTGACAAGCCCGTGCATATGTCAGGGCGACCGCCTTGCAACTCTGGCTAGGATTCGGGCACAACAGGGTCAAGGCGGCGATGCCGCCGGGAGGGAGCGTTATGGAGCACGCCGATTTCGTGCACATGGTGAGGGTCAGCGAACAGGCCAGTGCGCAGGACAGCCAGGCGTATCGCCGCGGTGTGGCGCTCTTTGCGGCGCTGGGCTATGCATGGGTCATCGGGTGCCTCGTGTTGGCGGGTGGCCTGGTGGTGTGGCTGGTGCCGCAGCTGCTGCACGGCCGTTTCCGTTTCGGGCTACTGTGGGGGCTCCTGGGCGCTCTGGGCCTGCTGTGGGCGAGTTTGCGGGCGCTCTGGCTGCGCTTTGACGCGCCGGAAGGTGTGGCCATCACGGCGCAGGAGGCGCCAGCCTTGTTCGATGCGCTCGAGCGCATCCGCAAGAAGGTTCGCGGCCCGGCGATCGATACCGTCTATCTGGACGGAGATTTCAATGCCAGCATCCGGCAGACGCCGCGCTGGGGGCTGTTCGGCGGCGCCGTCAACACGCTGACGCTGGGCCTGCCGCTGCTCATGGCCTTGGACAAGCCCAGGCTGCTGGCGGTGTTGACGCACGAGTACGGCCACTTGCGCGGTGACCATGGCCGCTTTGCCGCCTGGATCTACCGCACGCGCCTGTCATGGATGAAGCTGCACGAGAACCTGCGTGACGACGAGAACATCGCCTCTGCAGCGACGCAGGCCTTCCTGAAATGGTATTTCCCGCGCTTCGCGGCCAAGACCTTCGCCCTGGCCCGCCAGGACGAGTACGAGGCCGACAGGATCGCGGGGCGGTTGCTCGGCGGCGACGTGGCGGCGGCCGCGCTCGTCGAGATTGAGGTCAAGAACGCCTGGCTGCATCAGCGCTTCTGGGCCGACCACTGGCGGCGCGCGGCGAACGCCGAGTTGCCGGTCGGGCCCTTCGAATCGATGCGGGCGCAATTGAGCCTGGCACCGGAGCCCGGCTTTGCGCAGGAGGCGCTGCGGCTTGCGCTGGCCCGCCTGAGCGACCTGGACGACACCCACCCCGGCCTGCGTGACCGGGTGGCCGCGCTGGGCGTGCAGCCGGTGCTGCCGGACTGGTCGCGGCGCGGTGCGCTGTCGCTGCTCGGCGATGGCGCAGCGCGCTGGATCGCCCATTTCGACAAGCAGTGGTGCAAGGAGAACGCCAGCCGCTGGAAGCTGCAGCATGCTTGGCTCGGCCGGGTGCGGGAGCGCGTGAAGCTGCTGGCGGCGTCTCGCGCCACCAGCAGTGCCGGCGAGCTCGTGGAGGAGGCGTCGCTGAGCCGGCAACTCGACCCGAAGATCGAGCTGCGCCCTCTGTACGAACTCGCGTTGCAGCGCAGCGCCGAGCATCCGGCCGCGCTGCAGGGGCTGGTGCAGACGCTGCCCGAAGGCGACCGCGTCGCCCGCCTGCAGGCGCTCCAGCGCCTGTGGACCGCCAGCCAGGACTACCGCTGGTGGGCCACCCGCATGGCGGTTGACGAACTGGAGACGCCACGGCCTGGCTTCGCGCACGACGCGGCGGCGCTGAAGCTGTGGCGCGACCGGCGCAAGGACGCGGCCGAAGCGGAGGAGCGGGCCTGGGAGGAGTTGCGTGATCCGTCGTACTTCTCGCGGGTCACGCGGCACGACCTGTCCTCCTTCGAGCTGGGCGAGGTGCAGGCAGAGCTGTCGCGCTGCCAGCCGGTGGTGCGGGCCTGGCTGGTATGCAAGGCGCTGCGGGAGTTTCCGCGCCGCCGGGCCTACCTGGCGTTCGTCGAGCTGCCGGCACTGAGCGACGAGGACCGGTACGACCTGTGCCGCTGGCTGGAGCGCACGCTGAGCGTGCCGGGCCCGGTGCTCGTGCTGTGGGCGGGTGAGTCCCCGACGCTCGATGAAATCCGCCGGGGCGCCTTCGAGCCGATCTATCCCCAGATCGGCAGCGCGTCGTGACGCTTCAGAGGAGCTGGCCGTCGTGGCCCAGCGCCTCGTCCAGCCGCTTGATCAGCGGGTCGATCTCGGGGAACTCGTTGGGCGCCACCGGTGGCGCCACGGGCGTTTCGCGTGGCGCGTCGGCGAGCTGGTAGGCCAGGTTCAGCGCGGCCAGCACGGCGATGCGCTCGCGCGCCTTGACCTTGCCGCCGTCGCGGATGGCGCTCATCTCCCGGTCGACCTGCGCAACGGCGGCCGTCAGCGCCGCTTCGCCGCCGGGCGGGCAGCCGAGCAGATAGCTCTGGCCCATGATGGTGACTTCCATCTGCTTCATGCGTCTTCGTCTTTCGGGGCTTCGGCCGGGAGCCGCTCGAGGAGGGCGTCCACGCGTGCGCGCGCGGCACTGAGTCGCGAGCGCAGGCTGTCCCGCTCTTGGGTGATGGCGGTGAGTTGCACCTGCAGCAGCAGGTTGGTGCGCAGGATTTCGTCGTGTCGCACGAGCAGGCGCTCAACGCGGTCGGTCAGGTCGGTCAGGCTGGCCATGGAGGGGCTCGTGATCAGGCAGTGGCAGATTTTAAGTGGCGGCCGTGATCGCATTCGTTGATCACGGCGCAGGCGTGGCACAGCGGCTTGCGGGCCTGGCAGACGTAGCGCCCGTGCAGGATGAGCCAGTGGTGGGCGTCGACGAGGTAGGCCTCGGGGACGCGGTCCAGCAACGCGAGCTCGACGGCCAGTGGCGTCTTGCCCGGTGCCAGCCCGGTGCGGTTGCCGACGCGAAAGATGTGGGTGTCGACCGCCAACGTGGGCTCGCCGAAGCCCACGTTGAGCACCACATTGGCCGTCTTGCGGCCGACGCCGGGCAGCGCTTCGAGCGCCTCGCGCGAGCGCGGCACCTCGCCGCCATGCTGCTCGATGAGGATCTGGCAGGTCTGCAGCAGGTGGCGGGCCTTGCTGCGGTACAGGCCGATGGTCTTGATGTAGTGCTCCAGCCCCTCGGTGCCCAGGGCCAGCACTTGGGCCGGCGTATGGGCCACTGCAAACAGCCGGCGGGTGGCCTTGTTCACGCCCACGTCCGTGGCCTGGGCGGACAACAACACGGCGGTCAGCAGTTCAAAGACGCTGGCGTACTCCAACTCCGTCTGCGGTGACGGGTTGGCGGCCTTCAAGGTGGCGAAGAAGCGTTCGACTTGGCTCGCGTTCATGCGCGGATTGTCGAGCGCGTCAGCCGCGCTTGGCCCGGGCGCGGGCCAGGGCGGCCTCGATGACGGCACGCTTGCGGTCCAACTGAGCGGGGTCGCTGATGACGGAGGCCGCCGGCAGGTCGGCGAGCTTGGCTTCGGCTTTCGCGATCAGCCGTGCGTCGTTCTCGACCGTTTCACGGTGGCGGCGGAACTGCCGGAAGTCGTAGCGCTCGCGCGCCTCGTTCGCCTGCGCCTGGCTCCAGGCGGCCCAGCCTGTGGCCGTGGTCACCTCCGGCATGGAGATGCAGTCGACCGGGCAGGCCGGCACGCACAGCTCGCAGCCGGTGCATTGCGATGCGACGACGACGTGCATGGCCTTCGGCGCGCCGACGATGCAGTCGGCCGGGCAGGCCTTGATGCACAGCGTGCAGCCGATGCACCAGTCCTCGTCGATGACGGCCACGCCCCGCGTCGCTTCGATGCCGTTGACCGGGTTCAGCGGCAGGGCGGGGCGCCCGGTGAGGGCTGCCAGCCGGGCGACGCCTTCAGCGCCGCCGGGTGGGCATTGGTTGATGTCCGCGTCGTTCGTGGCGAGTGCCTGCGCGTAGCTGCGGCAGTCTGGGTAGCCGCAGCGCGTGCATTGCGTCTGCGGCAGCGCGGCGTCGATGAGGTCGGCGAGGCTCACGCCGAACGACTGCGCGAACGCTTGGGCGCGGCGGTCTTGACCGGCGCCTTTGCCGCCGCCTTGACGGGTGCGGCCTTGGCCGTCTGCTTCAGCGGCGCGGCCTCGTACTTGGCGATGAAGTCGCGCACCTCGGGGTAGACGTTGTCGCGCCAGCGGCGGCCCGAGAAGATGCCGTAGTGGCCGGCGCCCTTGGCGTCGTAGTGAAGCTGGTGCTGCCTGGGGACGCCCGAGCACAGGTCGTGCGCGGCGCGCGTCTGGCCGGCACCGGAGATGTCGTCGAGTTCGCCTTCGACGGTCAGCAGCGCGGTGGTGCTGATGTCCTGCGGTCGCACCAGCGCGCCGTCGACCTGCCAGGTGCCGTTGACGAGGGCGAAGTCCTGGAACACGGTCTTGATGGTGTCCAGGTAGTACTCGGCCGGCATGTCCAGCACGGCGTTGTATTCGTCGTAGAACTTGCGGTGGGCCTCGGCGCTGTCGTCATCGCCGCGCACGAGGTCCAGGAAGTAGTCGTAGTGCGAGGAGAGGTGGCGGTCCGGGTTCATCGCGACGAAGCCGGTGTGCTGCAGAAAGCCGGGGTACACGGCGCGGCCGGCACCTGGGAAGTTGGTCGGCACGCGGTAGATGACGTTGGCCTCGAACCAGCCGAAGCTGCGGTTCATGGCGAGGTTGTTGACCGCCGTCGGGCTCTTGCGGGCGTCGATGGGGCCACCCATCATCGTCATGCTGCGCGGTGTCGGCTCGCCGGCCGACGCCATCAGCGAAATGGCCGCCAGCACGGGCACGGTGGGCTGGCAGACGGAGATGACGTGGCTGTCCGCGCCGCCCACGAGCCGGATGAACTCCTGAACGTAGCGGATGTAGTCATCCAGATGGAAGGCCCCCACTTCCAGCGGCACCATGCGTGCGTCAGTCCAGTCGGTGATGTAGACCTTGTGGTCCTTCAGCAGTTGCTTGACCGTGTCGCGCAGCAGCGTGCTGTGGTGGCCGGACAGCGGCGCGACGACCAGCACCGTCGGCTGGTCCTTCATCTTGGCCAGCACCGCCGGGTCGTCGGTGTAGCGCTTGAAGCGCAGCAGCCGGCAGAACGGCTTTTCCAGTGCGACGAGTTCCTGCACGGCCACATCAACGCCGTCGACCTCGACGGACTTGATGTTGAACTCGGGCTTTTCGTAGTCCTTGGCCAGCCGGTGCATCAGGTCCAGCCCGGCCGACAGGCGCTGCGACATCGGCGTGTGCGCGAACGGCGACAGCGGGTGGCTGTAGAGCTTGGCCGACGCGGCCGCGAACTCGGAAAAAGGACTGAGCAGGGCGCGCTGGGTTTCGAAGAGCTGATACAGCATGGCCGGCCTTGGCAAGGGTCAGGGGAACCCGATGGTGCCAGAAATCGCTTGCAGATTTGTGCGCTGCAGCAATGGGATCGGCGGCCGGGCCGCCGATCCGTCGCCCATCGGGGCTGGTGCTGGGCTGCTGGCGTTCAGCTCTTCATGACGGCCGCCATGGCCGCGGCGACCGTCGGGAGGTTGCCTTCATTGAGCGCGGCCACGCAGATGCGGCCGGAGTCGACGCCGTACACGCCGAACTCGTCGCGCAGCCGCTGCATCTGCGCCGCAGCGAGACCGGAGTAGCTGAACATGCCCAGCTGCTCGGTGACGAAGCTCAGATCCTGCGTGACGCCGGCCGCCTTCAGCGCCGCCACCAGCGCGCCGCGCATGGCCTTGATGCGGGTGCGCATGCCGGCGAGCTCTTCCTCCCACAGCGCGCGCAGCTTGTCGTCCGACAGCACCTGGGCCACGACCTGGGCGCCGTGCGTCGGCGGGTTGGAGTAGTTCGTGCGGATCATGATCTTCAGCTGCGACAGCACGCGGGTGGCTTCCTCGTCGCTGCTGCACACCACGCTGAGCGCGCCGACACGCTCGCCATACAGCGAGAAGCTCTTGGAGAAGCTGGTCGACACGAAGAATCCGATGCCGGCGGCCAGGAACTGGCGCACCGCCTCGCCGTCTTCCTTCAGGCCGAAGCCAAAGCCCTGGTAGGCCATGTCGAGGAAGGGCGTCAGGCCCTTGGCCTTGACCACGGCGACCACTTCGGCCCACTGGGCGGCAGTGATGTCGTAGCCGGTCGGGTTGTGGCAGCAGGCGTGCAGCACGACGACCGTGCCGCTAGGTGCGGCGTTCAGGGCGGCCAGCATGCCGGCGAAGTTCACGCCCTTGTTGGCGGCGTCGTAGTAGTGGTAGGTTTCGACCTTGAAGCCGGCCTGCGTGAACAGCGCGCGGTGGTTCTCCCAGCTCGGGTCCGAGATGAGGACCTTGGCGCTGCCGTTGAGCTGCTTGAGGAAGTCCGCGCCGATCTTCAGCGCGCCGGTGCCGCCCAGGGCCTGCACGGTGGCGACGTCCTTGCGTTCGGCGCCGAAGACGAGCTTTTGCACCGCCTTGTCGTAGGCGGCGATGCCGTCGATGGGCAGATAGCCGCGCGGCTTGGGGGCGGCGGCCATGGCGGCCTCGGCTTCACGCACGCACTTCAGCAGCGGCAGCTTGCCGGCCTCGTCGTAGTAGACGCCGACGCCGAGGTTGACCTTGCCCGGGCGGGTGTCGGCGTTGAACTGCTCGTTCAGGCCGAGGATGGGGTCACGGGGAGCCAGGGCGACGTCGGCGAACAAAGAAGACATGGAGGTTCCTGAAAAGGCGTTGTCAGCAGGGGAGGGTTGAAGAATCAGGGTCTGCGCTAACCTGCCTGATTCCGCAGCGCTGCGATTTTGCCCGTGAACCCAGGGAATCCCCCATGCAAGAAGCCTTGAACGCCATGACCGTCTCCTCGGGAGACACCGAGGAGCGCAAGGGCGAATTCGTCAGCTTCGAAGGCTCCCCGTTTCAGCTGTTCCAGCCTTTCCCGCCGGCGGGGGATCAGCCCACGGCCATCGGCCAGCTGGTAGACGGCATCAACGACGGATTGAGCTACCAGACACTCCTGGGCGTGACCGGCTCGGGCAAGACCTTCACGATGGCCAACGTCATCGCCCGGCTGGGCCGGCCGGCCATCATCTTTGCGCCCAACAAGACGCTCGCCGCGCAGCTCTACAGCGAGTTCCGGGATTTCTTTCCGAACAACGCGGTCGAGTACTTCGTCAGCTACTACGACTACTACCAGCCCGAGGCCTATGTGCCGCAGCGCGACCTCTTCATCGAGAAGGACAGTGCGATCAATGAGCACATCGAGCAACTGCGGCTGTCCTGCACGAAGAGCCTGCTCGAGCGGCGCGACGTCGTGATCGTCGCGTCCGTCTCGGCCATCTACGGCATCGGCTCGCCGGCGGACTACCACCAGATGGTCATGACGCTGCGCGTGGGCGACAAGCTGGGTCAGCGTGACGTGATCGCGCACCTGATCCGCATGCAGTACACCCGCAACGAGATGGAGTTCACGCGCGGGCACTTCCGCGTGCGTGGCGACACGATCGACGTGTTTCCGGCGGAGCACTCGGAGCTGGCCATCCGCATCGAGCTGTTCGACGACGAGGTCGACGGCCTGGCGCTGTTCGACCCCCTGACCGGCCAGGTCCGGCAGAAGATCCCGCGCTTCACCGTCTACCCGAGCAGCCATTACGTGACGCCGCGCGAGCGGGTGCTGGCAGCGGCCGAGGCCATCAAGCAGGAGCTGCGCGAGCGCGTGGACTTCTTCGTCAAGGAGGGCAAGCTGGTGGAGGCGCAACGCCTCGAGCAGCGCACCCGGTTCGACCTGGAGATGCTGCAGGAGGTGGGCCACTGCAAGGGCATCGAGAACTACACGCGCCATCTGTCGGGCGCCCAGCCGGGCGATCCGCCGCCGACGCTGGTCGACTATCTGCCGCCGGATGCGGTGATGTTCCTGGACGAAAGCCATGTGCTGATCGGCCAGTTCGGCGGCATGTACAACGGCGACCGGGCGCGCAAGACGACGCTGGTGGAGTTCGGTTTTCGCCTGCCGTCGGCGCTGGACAACCGGCCGCTGAAGTTCGCCGAGTTCGAGCGCAAGATGCGGCAGGCCGTCTTCGTGTCGGCCACGCCGGGGCAGTACGAGCAGGACAACGCCGGGCAGGTGGTCGAGCAGGTCGTGCGGCCGACCGGGTTGGTCGATCCCATCGTCGAGGTGCGGCCCGCGACGCACCAGGTGGACGACGTGCTGCAGGAGATCCGCCTGCGCGTCGAGGCCAACGAGCGTGTGCTGATCACGACGCTGACCAAGCGCATGGCCGAGCAGCTGACCGATTACCTCAGCGACAACGGCGTCAAGGTGCGCTACCTGCACTCGGACGTGGACACCGTCGAGCGCGTGGAGATCCTGCGCGATCTGCGGCTGGGGGCGTTCGACGTGCTGGTGGGCATCAATTTGCTGCGCGAAGGACTGGACATCCCCGAGGTGTCGCTCGTGGCCATCCTGGACGCCGACAAGGAAGGCTTCCTGCGAGCGGAGCGCAGCCTGATCCAGACCATCGGCCGTGCGGCCCGCAACCTCAACGGCAAGGCCATCCTGTACGCCGACCGCATCACCGACTCCATGCGCAAGGCCATCGGCGAGACGGAGCGCCGCCGCGCCAAGCAGATCGCCTTCAACGAGGCCAACGGCATCACGCCGCGCAGCGTGCAAAAGCGCATCAAGGACCTGATCGACGGCGTGTACTCCGAGGAGGCTGGCCGAGACGACGCCAAGCTGCTGGCGGCGGCCCAGGTGGAGGAGCTGTCCGAAAAGGACTTGTCCAAGCGCATCGCCCAGCTCGAAAAGCAGATGCTGGAGCATGCGCGCAACCTGGAGTTCGAGAAGGCGGCCCGGCTGCGCGACCAACTCGCGCAGCTGCGCGAGCAGGCCTTTGGGGCGCGGGTGCACGACAACGTCGTGCCGCTCGATGCTGCGCGCCAGGGCGGCGCGGGGCGCTGAGGGCGTCGGCGCGGCTGCCGCACTGCAGCAAAAAGCCTGCTGACGGCGGGGGCTTGCCCGGCAGCGAGGACGCATTTCAGTAGTCGAGTAAAATAATCGGAAATGATTCGCTCGGCTATTGTCCCGGTTGTCCCGGGTTTACCCGATATCGAATGTCCTGGACTTTTGCGGTCCGGGCGCCCTCGCCAAGGAGTTTTTATGCGTCTCACCACCAAAGGCCGGTTTGCAGTCACCGCGATGTTGGACTTGGCGCTGCGCGAGAATACCGGCCCCGTGGCCTTGGCGGCGATCAGTCAACGCCAGCAGATTTCGCTGTCCTACCTGGAGCAGTTGTTCGGCAAGCTGCGCCGCCACGAACTCGTCGAATCGACCCGCGGCCCTGGCGGCGGCTATTCGCTGGGCCGCAAGGCCGAGGACATCACAGTCGCCGACATCATCGTCGCCGTGGACGAGGCGCTGGACGCCACCGGCTGCGGTGGCAAGGAAAACTGCATGGGCGAGGACAGCGGCCGCTGCATCACCCACGAACTCTGGACCAACCTGAACGCCAAGATGATCGAATACCTCGATTCCGTCTCCCTGCGCAAGCTCGCCGATGAGCAGCTGGCCAAGGGCTTCGAGGTCGAGGCGGCACCCGTCAAGCGCGCCATCTCCAGCCAGCCGGTGCTCAAGCCCATCCGCGTGACGGCGCCGAATTCGGTGTTCGCCCTGGGGGGAAACCTCAGCGGCGCGTTCAGCAAGTAAGAAGAACCAAGAAAAGTAGTCGCTCCATGGACATGACCCCGCACTTCCCGATCTACCTCGACTACGGCGCCACGACGCCGTGCGACCCCCGCGTCGTGGACGCGATGATTCCCTGGTTGCGCGAGCACTTCGGCAACCCGGCGTCGCGCAGCCACGCCTGGGGCTGGGAGGCGGAAGAAGCAGTGGAGCGCGCCCGTGAGCAGGTGGCTCAACTCATTGGCGCCGACCCGCGCGAGATCGTCTGGACCTCGGGCGCCACTGAATCGAACAACCTGGCGCTCAAGGGCGCTGCGCAGTTCTACAAGACGCGCGGCAAGCACTTGATCACCGTGAAGACCGAGCACAAGGCCGTGCTCGACACCATGCGTGAGCTGGAGCGCCAGGGCTTCGACGTGACCTATCTCGACGTGCTGGAGAACGGCCTCGTCGACCTGGAAGCCTTCAAGGCCGCGTTGCGCCCGGACACCATCCTGGCCTCGGTCATGTTCGTGAACAACGAGATCGGCGTCATCCAGGACGTCGTCGCACTGGGCAACCTGTGCCGCGAGCGCGGCGTCATCTTCCACGTCGACGCCGCGCAGGCCACCGGCAAGGTCGAGATCGACCTCGCCACGCTGCCCATCGACCTGATGAGCCTGGCCTCGCACAAGAGCTATGGCCCCAAGGGCATCGGCGCGCTGTACGTGCGCCGCAAGCCCCGCATCCGCCTGGAAGCGCAGATGCATGGCGGCGGCCACGAGCGTGGCATGCGCTCGGGCACGCTGCCGGTGCACCAGATCGTCGGCATGGGCGAGGCCTTCCGCATTGCGCGCGAGGAAATCGGTGCCGAGAACGAGCGCATCCGTGCGCTGCACAGCCGCTTGATCAAGGGCCTGTCCGGCATCGAGCAGACCTTCATCAACGGCGATCTCGAGCGGCGCGTGCCGCACAACCTGAACATCTCGTTCAACTACGTCGAGGGCGAGTCGCTGATCATGGGCGTCAAGGGCCTGGCGGTGTCGTCGGGCTCGGCCTGCACGTCGGCCAGCCTGGAGCCCAGTTATGTGCTGCGCGCGCTGGGCCGCTCGGACGAGCTGGCGCACAGCTCGCTGCGCATGACCATCGGCCGTTTCACGACCGAGGAAGAGATCGACTACGCCATCAGCGTGCTGACGGACCGCGTGGCGAAGCTGCGTGAACTGTCACCGCTGTGGGACATGTACAAGGATGGCATCGACCTGTCGACCATCCAGTGGGCGGCTCACTGAGCCCGGCAAGGAGAACATTCATGGCATACAGCGACAAGGTCGTCGACCACTACGAGAACCCCCGCAACGTCGGGAACTTCGACAAGGGTGACGAAGACGTTGGCACCGGCATGGTCGGCGCGCCGGCCTGCGGCGACGTGATGAAGCTGCAGATCAAGGTCAACCCGGCGACCGGCCTCATCGAGGACGCCAAGTTCAAGACCTACGGCTGCGGTTCGGCCATCGCTTCCAGTTCGCTCGTGACCGAATGGGTCAAGGGCAAGAGCCTGGACGAAGCGCTGACGATCAAGAACACGCAGATCGCCGAAGAACTGGCGCTGCCGCCGGTCAAGATCCACTGCTCCATCCTGGCCGAAGACGCCATCAAGGCGGCGGTGGACGACTACCGCGCCAAGCACGCGGCAACGGCCTGAACCATGTCCGTCACCCTGACCGAGGCGGCGGCCCGCCACGTCAAACGCTACATCGCCAAGCGCGGCAAGGGTGTCGGCGTGCGCCTGGGCGTGAAGACGACCGGTTGCTCCGGCCTGGCCTACAAGCTGGAGTACGCCGACGAAGTGGCGCCCGAGGATGTCGTGTTCGAGGGGCATGAGGTCAAGGTCCTCATCGACCCCAAGAGCCTGCCTTATCTCGATGGCACCGAGCTCGACTTCGTTCGCGAAGGCTTGAACGAAGGCTTCAAGTTCCGCAACCCGCGCGAGAAAGATCGCTGCGGCTGTGGCGAGTCCTTCCGTGTCTGATCCGACCTGAATGCTTGCTGAGCGCGGCAATGGCCGCGCTTTTTGCTTTTGTTGACGACCCCATGCGCCTGACCGACAACGACTTCCAGCTCTTCGGCCTGCCAGAGATGCAGGCTCAGGTGCGCGCCGACATCGATGCGCGTTGGAAGGTGTTGCAAGCCGAGGTGCATCCCGACCGCTTCGCGGCGCAAGGCGCGGCCGCCCAGCGGGTGGCGATGCAGTGGGCCATGCGCGTCAACGAGGGCTACCAGCGGCTGAAGGACCCGGTGAAGCGCGCGGCCTATCTGTGCGAGCTGCGTGGCGCGTCGGTGGGGGCCGAGACCAACACGGCGATGCCGGCGGCGTTCCTGATGCAGCAGATGGAATGGCGCGAGGCGCTGGACGATGCCGCGACCGAGACCGCGCTCGAGGCGCTCGACGATGACGCGGCCCAGGCCGAAGCCGCTGCGCTGGCGCAAGCCCAGCGGCTGCTCGACGACCACAACGACGCGCCGGCAGCCGCCGGGCAGGTGAGGGCGCTGATGTTCATCCAGCGTTTCCGCGCCGACATTGACCAGCGCCTTGCGAAGCTAGAAGACTTTGCGGGACAGGCCGCCCGAGCGAAGTGACTCGCTCTGTCCCCAACTGACCAAAAAATGGCTCTCCTCCAGATCTCCGAACCCGGCGCGTCGCCCGACCCGCACCAGCGCCGCATCGCCGTGGGCATTGACCTGGGCACGACGCATTCGCTCGTTGCCGCGGTGCGCCATGGCGTCGCCGAATGCCTGCCGGATGAGCAGGGCCGTGTGATCCTGCCGTCCGCCGTGCGCTACCTCCCCGAAGGCCGCCGGCAGATCGGCGCCGATGCGTTGGCCGCCCAGGCCGAGGACCCCGAGAACACCATCGTCTCGGTCAAGCGCTTCATGGGCCGCGCGGTGGCGGATATCGCCAACCGCGAGCGTCTGCCGTACCGCTTTGAAGACCGCCCCGGCATGCTGGCCATCGCGACGCGCGACGGTGTGAAAAGCCCCGTCGAGGTGTCCGCCGAGATCCTGGCCACGCTGCGTTTCCGCGCCGAGGACAGCTTCGTCGACGACCTGTTCGGCGCCGTCATCACGGTGCCGGCTTATTTCGACGACGCCCAGCGCCAGGCCACCAAGGACGCGGCCGAGCTGGCCGGCCTTAAGGTGCTGCGCCTCATCAACGAGCCCACGGCTGCGGCCATCGCTTACGGCCTGGACAACGCCAGCGAAGGCCTCTACGCCGTCTACGACCTGGGCGGCGGCACCTTCGACATCTCGCTGCTGCGCCTGACGCGTGGCGTGTTCGAGGTGGTGGCCACGGGCGGCGATGCGGCCTTGGGCGGTGACGATTTCGACCGGGCGCTGGCCGACTGGGCGCTGGGCGATCGTGTCGTCACGTCGGCGCATGACAAGCGCGCCGTGCTTGTCGCCGCACGGGTGGCCAAGGAGGCGCTGTCCAACGCCGACTCGACCGAACTCGTCGCTGCGCTGGATGCCGGCGAGCTGCGGGTGGCCGTCACCCGTACCCAGTTTGAAGAACTCGCCCAGCCGCTGATCGCCAAGACGCTGTCGTCGGTGAAGCGCGTGCTGCGCGATGCCAAGGTCAAGGCGGCCGACGTGCAGGGCGCGGTCATGGTGGGCGGCTCCACGCGCATGCCCGTCGTGCGCCGCGCCGTCAGTGAGCTGTTCGGCCGTGAGGTGCTGACCAACCTGAATCCCGATGAAGTGGTCGCGCTGGGTGCTGCCATCCAGGCCAACCAGCTGGCCGGCAATGCCGCCGACGGCGAGATCCTGCTGCTGGATGTGATCCCGTTGTCGCTGGGTCTGGAGACGATGGGCGGCCTGGTCGAGCGGGTCATCGAGCGCAACTCGACCATCCCCGTCGCCAAGGCGCAGGACTTCACGACCTTCAAGGACGGTCAGACGGCGCTCGCGGTGCACATCGTGCAAGGCGAGCGCGAGTTGGTCAGCGAATGCCGGTCCCTCGCGCGCTTCGAGCTGCGCGGCATCCCGCCGATGGCGGCCGGCGCGGCACGCATCCGGGTGAGCTTTCAGGTCGACGCCGATGGCTTGCTGAGTGTGTCTGCCGAGGAGCTGACCTCGGGTGTGCAGGCGGCCATCACCGTCAAACCCAGCTACGGGCTTGGTGACGACGAGATCGCGCAGATGCTCAAGGATGGTTTTGCGAGTGCCGAGGGCGACATGGCGGCGCGCAAGCTGCGCGAGGCGCGGGTGGAGGCCGAGCGCATGGTGCTGGCCACGCGCAGCGCGTTGGCTGCCGACGGTGATCTGCTGCCCGCCGCGGAACGCGAGGCGCTGGAGGCTCGCCTCGTGGCCTTGTCCGCGATGGACGCGGACGCCGATGCCATCGACGCTGCCGTCAAGGCGCTCGCCGAGGCCACCGAAGGCTTTGCCGCCGAACGCATGAACCGCTCCATCGCCAGAGCCCTGACGGGCCGCGATGTCAGCCAGCTCTGAGATTCACACCATGCCCGTCATCAAGATCCTTCCGCACGCCGAATACTGCCCCGACGGCGCCAGCATCACCGCGGCGCCCGGCACCTCGATCTGCGAGGCCCTGCTGGCCAACGACATCCACATCGAGCATGCCTGTGACCAGGTCTGTGCCTGCACGACCTGCCACGTCATCGTGCGTGAAGGTGGCCGCTCCCTCTCCGGCATGGAGGAGGACGAGGAAGACATGCTGGACCGCGCCTGGGGCTTGGAGCCCGACTCGCGCCTGTCCTGCCAGGCGCTGCTGCGTCAGCAGGATGTGACGGTCGAGATTCCCAAGTACTCGATCAACCACGCCAAGGAAGGCAAGTGAGCGCGTCGCCCGCGACGGGCAGCGCCCGAGCTGACTCGGCGCCCGTCGAGCTCGGCGGCGTGCCCACTCGCCAGCGCATCCTGGGGTTTGAGTCGTCCTGCGACGAGACGGGCGTGGCGCTCATCGAAGTGGAGGGCGGGCAACCGCCCCGGCTGCTGGCACAGGCGCTGCACAGCCAGATCGCCATGCATCAGGCCTACGGTGGCGTGGTGCCCGAGCTGGCCTCGCGCGACCACGTGCGTCGCGTGTTGCCGCTGGCCCGCGAGGTGTTGTCGCAGGCCGGCCTGGCGCTGCACGACGTCGATCTGATCGCCTACACGCAGGGGCCGGGGCTGGCCGGTGCGCTGCTGGTGGGGGCCGGGGTGGCCGTGTCGCTCGCGGCGGCGCTGGATGTGCCGGCCCTGCCTGTCCATCACCTCGAAGGGCATCTGCTGTCGCCGTTTCTGTCGGCCGACCCGCCGGAGTTCCCGTTTGTCGCGCTGCTCGTCAGCGGTGGCCACACACAGCTGATGCGTGTGGATGACGTCGGTGCCTACGAGATGCTGGGCGAGACCATCGACGACGCCGCTGGCGAGGCCTTCGACAAGAGTGCCAAGCTGCTCGGTCTGCCGTACCCGGGCGGCCCGCACCTGGCGCGCATGGCCGAGTTCGGCAACCCGGAGGCGTTCGCGTTGCCGCGGCCGTTGCTGCACAGTGGCAAGCCCGATTTCAGTTTTGCCGGGCTGAAGACGGCCGTGCTGACCCAGGTGAAGAAGCTCGGGCTGGACGGTGGGCAGCCTTGCGAGCAGACCAAGGCGGACCTGGCCGCGTCCACGCAGGCCGCCATCGTCGAGGTGCTGGTGAAGAAGTCGCTGCTGGCGCTGAAGGAGACCGGCCTGAAGCGGCTGGTCGTGGCAGGCGGCGTGGGCGCGAACGCTAAGCTGCGCGAGCAGCTGAATGCGGCCTGCGCGAAGCGAGGCGTTCGCGTGCACTACCCTGAGCTGGCGCTGTGCACCGACAACGGCGCCATGATCGCGATGGCCGCCGCGCTGCGGGTGCAGCGCGGCACGGCCGACGCGCGGCGGGACGGCGGGTTCGAGGTCCGGCCGCGCTGGGACCTGTCGGCCGCTTAGCTCACGGCCAGCTGGCTGGCTGCGCTGGCGGCGCGCTTGGCCAGCTTCAGTGTCAGCACGCCGTGGTCCAGGTTGGCGCTGGAGTCGCTCTGGCTGATCTCCTGCGGCAGCGTGAAGCTGCGCGAGAAACGGCTGACGGTCCGTTCGCGATAGATCACGCGCTCGCCGTCCTTGCGCTCGTCCTCCTTGCGTTGTTCGGCATCGATGCTGATGCGGCGGCCGTCGATGTTGATCTTGACCGCATCCTTGGCAACGCCCGGCATGTCCAGCTTGACGGTGTAGGCGGTCTCGGATTCGCTCACATCCAGCGCGGGGCTGCGCAGTGCGGCGCTGCCGGCGTCGCGGTTGTCGCCGAAGAAGCTGTCGTCGAAGAAACGGTCCAGCGAGCGGGACAGGTCGGACAGATTGCGATTCACGGGAACGAGGAACATGAGGATCTCCTTTGAGGTCTGAAGCTGCTCGTCTTGGCTCGGGAGCAGCGCCCGATGACCCCAAACTAGGCGCGGGTCGCGATGCTTCAAGAGGGTTGCGGCAGCCTGTTGACGCATGTCACATGAATCGGCGGGATGTGAGGGGCGCCCTCTTGAAAGCGGTCATGGCGGCGGCAATTGAGGCCGTTCGCGCTGCGCTCGGTCATGGCGGCGGCTGGGGGAGGTTTGCGGGTTTGCGCTATACTCCGCGAGTTTTTCGCCGTTTGGCCCCTCGGGGCGGGGCGCGCGAAGAACAGCAGCACGGCTCGGGGCGGTTTCCCCCGTGACCGCAAGTCAACCCCGGAAACCGTCTGCGGCGCACCATCGCATTTGGGCAGCCCGGCCGGTCTTTCCGACCACCAGGAACATAGAAATGTCCGTCGCAGATCTGAACAAGGCCGAAATCGTCAAGGCCAATGCCCGCAGCGCCAACGACACCGGTAGCCCGGAAGTCCAGGTTGCCCTGCTGACCGCCCGCATCAACGAGCTGACCCCCCACTTCAAGACCCACGCCAAGGATCACCATGGCCGCCGCGGTCTGCTGAAGATGGTCAACACCCGCAAGAGCCTGCTGGCCTACCTGAAGCGTGTGGACTCTGCCCGTTACGTGGCGCTGATCGCCAAGCTGGGCCTGCGCAAGTAATTCGCTGAAATCCACGAGGAGCCTGTCTGGTCCATTCGCCCAGTACAGGCTCTTTGTCCATCTGCCGGAACCAAGCTGACGTGGTCGCGGATCATTCCAAGACGGTTTTTCGAATCGTCCTGGAATGGCATCTGGGCCAAACCCAGTCTCGTTTCCGGTCCAATCCGGGCGCCGAGCGTGCGCCCATGACAACCAGGAGATGAGCATGTCCATGTTCAACAAGGTCACGAAGACCTTCCAATGGGGCCGCCACCAAGTCGTGCTGGAAACGGGCGAGATCGCCCGCCAGTCCACCGGCGCCGTCCTTGTCAACATCGAAGGCACCGTCGTGCTGGCCACTGTGGTCGCCAAGACCGAGGCCAAGGCCGGCCAGGACTTCTTCCCGCTGACCGTCGACTACCTCGAGAAGACCTACGCCGCCGGCAAGATCCCTGGCAGCTTCTTCAAGCGTGAAGGCCGCCCGAGCGAGCACGAGACGCTGACCAGCCGCCTGATCGACCGCCCGATCCGCCCGCTGTTCCCCGAAGGCTTCTTCAACGAAGTCCAGGTCGTCGTGCACGTCGTCAGCCTGAACCCCGAAGTGCAGGCCGACATCGCCGCCATGATCGGCACGTCTGCCGCGCTGGCCGTCTCCGGCATCCCGTTCAACGGCCCGATCGGCGCTGCCCGCGTCGGCTACGTCAACGGTGAATACCTGCTGAACCCCAGCAAGACCGAGCTGGCCAACAGCCAGATGGATCTGGTGGTCGCCGGCACGCAAGCCGCCGTGCTGATGGTCGAGTCCGAGGCTGTGGGCCTGTCGGAGGAAGTCATGCTGGGCGCCGTGGTGTTCGGCCACGATCAGGGCAACGTCGCGATCGCTGCGATCAACGACCTGGTGAAGGAAGCCGGCAAGCCGTCGTGGAACTGGGTTGCCCCGGCCAAGGACGAAGCGTTCATCGCCAAGGTGGCGGCGCTGGCCGAAGGCCCGCTGCGCGAGGCCTATCAGATCCGCTCCAAGCAAGCCCGCACGCAAGCCTGCCGCACGGCCGCCGCGAACGTCTTCGCTGCGCTGACCGCTGAAGGCGTCTCGTTCGACAAGGTTGAGGTCGAAGGCCTGCTGTTCGAGATCGAAGCCCGCATCGTGCGCAGCCAGATCCTGGCCGGCGAGCCGCGTATCGACGGCCGCGACACGCGCACCGTGCGCCCCATCGAAATCCGCAACGGCATCCTGCCGCGCACCCACGGCTCGGCGCTGTTCACGCGCGGTGAGACGCAGGCGCTCGTCGTGGCGACGCTGGGTACCGACCGCGACGCCCAGCGCATCGACGCGCTGGACGGCGAGGTCGAAGACCGCTTCATGCTGCACTACAACATGCCCCCGTTCGCCACCGGCGAAACGGGCCGCGTGGGTTCGCCGAAGCGCCGCGAAATCGGCCACGGCCGCCTGGCCAAGCGTGCCCTGGTTGCCGTGCTGCCGAGCAAGGAAGAGTTCCCGTACTCGTTGCGCGTCGTCTCCGAGATCACCGAGTCCAACGGCTCGTCGTCCATGGCTTCGGTCTGCGGCGGCTGCCTGTCGCTGATGGACGCCGGTGTGCCGCTGAAGGCGCACGTGGCCGGTATCGCCATGGGCTTGATCAAGGACGGCAACCGCTTCGCCGTGCTGACCGACATCCTGGGTGACGAAGATCACCTGGGCGACATGGACTTCAAGGTGGCCGGTACGTCCACGGGCATCACCGCCCTGCAGATGGACATCAAGATCCAGGGCATCACCAAGGAAATCATGCAGGTCGCCCTGGCGCAGGCCAAGGAAGCGCGCCTGCACATCCTGGGCAAGATGGTCGAAGCCATGGGCGTTGCCAACACCGAGGTGTCGCAGTTCGCTCCGCGTCTGTACTCGATGAAGATCAACCCGGAGAAGATCCGTGACGTCATCGGCAAGGGCGGCGCCACCATCCGCGCGCTGACCGAAGAGACCGGCACGACGATCGACATCGGCGAAGACGGCACGATCACCATCGCCTCGACCGACGCCGAGAAGGCCGCCCTGGCCAAGAAGCGCATCGAAGAGATCACGGCCGAAGTCGAAGTCGGCAAGGTCTACGAAGGCCCGATCGTCAAGATCCTGGACTTCGGTGCCCTCGTGAATCTGCTGCCCGGCAAGGACGGTCTGCTGCACATCAGCCAGATCGCGCACCAGCGCGTCGAGAAGGTGACCGACTTCCTGCAGGAAGGCCAAGTCGTCAAGGTCAAGGTGCTGGAGACCGACGAAAAGGGCCGCATCAAGCTGTCCATGAAGGCGCTGATCGATCGCCCCGAGCGTGAAGCCGCCCCGGTGGCCGACGCTGCGGCGCCCGCCACGGAGTAAACGCGCCAGCGATGAAAGCCATCGCGATCACCCGCCCCGGCGGGCCCGAGGTGCTGGAACTGGTCGATCGGCCAGATCCGGTGCCGGGTCTTGCGGAGTGCCTGATCCGCGTTGCAGCCTCCGGCGTCAATCGCCCGGATGTGCTGCAGCGCAAGGGCGCTTACCCGCCGCCGCCGGGCGCCAGCGATTTGCCCGGCCTGGAAGTGGCGGGCGAGATCGTCGCGGGTGATGCCGCCGCGCTGGCCGCGCATGGTTTCCGGCTGGGTGACCGTGTTTGTGCGCTGGCGAACGGCGGCGGCTATGCGGCGTTGTGCAGCGTGCCGGTGGGGCAGTGCCTGCCCGTGCCCAAGGGCTGGACGCTGGCGCAGGCGGCCACGCTGCCGGAGACCTGCTTCACCGTCTGGGCCAACGTGTTCGATCGCGCTGGCCTGGTGGCGGGGGAGACCCTGCTGGTTCATGGCGGCTCCAGTGGCATCGGCGTGACGGCCATCCAGATCGCCAAGGCGCTGGGTGCCCGCGTGCTGGTGACGGTGGGCAGCGCCGACAAGGCCGAGGCCTGCCGGCAGTTGGGTGCCGATGTGGCGATCAACTACCGCGAGCAGGACTTCGTCGCCGAAGCGCGCGCCGCGACCGGCGGCCGTGGTGTCGATGTGATCCTGGACATGGTCGCGGGAGACTACATCGGCCGCGGCGTGCAGGCGCTCGCCGAAGATGGCCGCCTGGCGCTGATTGCGGTGCAGGGTGGCGTGACGTCGGAAATCGACGCCGGCCTCGTGCTGCGCAGGCGCCTGACGATCACGGGGTCGACGCTGCGCCCGCGTTCGGCGGCATTCAAGGGTCGGCTGGCGCAGTCGCTGCGCGAGAAGGTCTGGCCCTTGATCGAGGCGGGGCGCGTGCGGCCCGTCGTCGACTGCGAACTGCCGGCAGTCCGGGCTGCAGAAGCGCATGCGCGCATGGAATCCAACCAGCACATCGGCAAGATCGTGCTGACCTGGTGATGGAGAGCAAGAGATGAGAAGGAAGCTCGTCGTCGGCAACTGGAAGATGCATGGCAGCCGTGCGGCGAATGCCCAGTTGCTGGCCGGCTTGAAGGAGGCGGGTCCGTGGAATGCGGATGTCACCGTCTGCGTGCCGTTCCCGTATATCGCCGAGACTGCCCTGGCATTGACGGCGACGGCGTTGAATTACGGCGCGCAGGATTGTTCGGCGCACGAGCAGGGGGCCTACACCGGTGAGGTGTCGAGCGCCATGCTGGCCGATATGGCTTGCCGCTACGTCATCGTCGGCCACTCCGAGCGGCGTGCCTACCATGCCGAGAGCGATCAGCTGGTCGCCGACAAGGCAAAGGCGGCGCTGGCCCACGGGGTGACGCCCATCGTCTGCGTCGGCGAGACGCTTGCGGAGCGCGAGGCCGGGTTGACCGAGTCGGTCGTCAAGCGCCAGCTTGCCGCTGTCATCCATACGCTGGGGCATTGCTGTGGCGAGATGGTGGTGGCGTATGAGCCCGTGTGGGCGATCGGCACCGGCTTGACGGCCACGCCCGCGCAGGCGCAGGCGGTTCATGCCGTGCTGCGCGCGCAGCTGCGCGCGGCCACGGACCGTGCGGTGGCCATGCGCATCCTCTATGGCGGCAGTGTCAAGCCGGACAATGCCGCCGAGTTGTTCGCGCAGCCCGACATCGATGGCGGGCTGATCGGCGGCGCGGCCCTGAAAGTGGCCGATTTCGCGGCGATCTGCCGCGCGGCTGCTCACTGATTTTTCCGGCTCGCCCGAGAGGGTGGGGCGTTTCGAGTTTTGATGGAGTGTTTGGAATGCAGTTCTTTGCAAATCTGGTCTTGATCGTTCAGCTGCTGTCGGCCCTGGCGATCATCGGTCTGGTGCTCGTGCAGCACGGCAAGGGTGCCGACATGGGCGCCTCCTTCGGCAGCGGCGCCTCGGGCAGCCTGTTTGGTGCCACGGGCAGCGCGAATTTCCTGTCGCGCAGCACGGCCGTCGCGGCCACGCTGTTCTTCGGCTGCACCCTGGGCCTGGCCTTCCTGTCCAACAGCCGCACGTCGGTGTCGACGGGGGCCGACACGGCGCTCGATCGCGCCCCGGTGGTCGCGCCTGCGCCGGCGGCGTCTGGCGCTGCAGCCATTCCGGGCGCTGTTGTGGCGCCTGCGGCCTCGGCTCCTGTGGCTGCTTCCGCTGCGTCGAGCTGAGTTGAAGCAAAAACCTCGCGTCTTTACCGAAAGGCTTGAAATTTCCGGTATAGAATGCGAGGCTGTCTGGCAGACAAAACCCTCCTAGCTGCCAGGCAAATTGAATACCCTGCCGTCGTGGTGAAATTGGTAGACACGCTATCTTGAGGGGGTAGTGGCGAAAGCTGTGCGAGTTCGAGTCTCGCCGACGGCACCAAATATTGGCTAGGATTCCCGCTGGTTCTGAGGCGGGAGTCGTCCAGAGCAAAGCGGCCTGTCGTGGCGGCTGACCGGTTGATCCGGATTGGCTGGCGCAAGGTTTCGGGCGGGCGCGATCCGCGAGCGATTCTTTCGATTCGCTGGTGGCGCGCCCGTTTGCTTTTGTGGTCGGCTTGTGCAGCGGTCACGTTGACAGAAGTTTTACCGGCCCGGGAACTCAACGATGAATCTCGAACAATACCTGCCCGTCATCCTTTTCATCTTGGTCGGCGCAGTGGTCGGGATCGCGCCTCAAGTGTTGGGCGCGCTGCTCGGGCCCAACCGGCCGAGTGAAGCCAAGAACTCTCCTTACGAGTGCGGATTCGAGGCCTTCGAGGACGCGCGCATGAAGTTCGACGTGCGCTACTACCTCGTCGCCATCCTCTTCATCCTGTTCGACCTGGAAATTGCCTTCCTGTTCCCCTGGGCTGTTGCGCTCAAGGAGATCGGGGCGACGGGCTTCTGGGCGATGATGATCTTCCTCGGCATTCTGGTCGTCGGCTTCGCCTACGAGTGGAAAAAAGGCGCCCTGGACTGGGAATAAGCGTCACGCCAAACACGTTGCTGGGAACTCCAAATGGGTATTGAAGGCGTCTTGAAAGAGGGCTTCGTCACCACGTCGGTCGACAAGCTCATCAACTGGTCCAAGACGGGCTCGCTCTGGCCGATGACGTTCGGCCTGGCTTGCTGTGCGGTGGAGATGATGCACGCGGGCGCCGCGCGCTACGACATCGACCGCTTCGGCATGCTGTTCCGTCCGAGCCCGCGGCAATCCGACCTGATGATCGTGGCCGGCACGCTGTGCAACAAGATGGCGCCGGCGCTGCGCAAGGTCTACGACCAGATGGCCGAGCCGCGCTGGGTGCTGTCGATGGGTTCCTGCGCCAACGGCGGTGGCTACTATCACTACAGCTATTCCGTCGTGCGGGGCTGTGATCGCATCGTGCCGGTGGACGTCTACGTGCCCGGCTGTCCGCCGACCGCCGAGGCGCTGCTCTACGGCATCCTGCAGTTGCAGGCCAAGATCCGCCGCGAAAACACCATCGCCCGCTGAGCTGCAGGATGAGTCAACACCTCGAAACCCTGGCCCAGCAGATTGGCGCCATCCTCGGCGAGCGCGTCGTCGAACTCAAGAATGCACTCGGCGAGCTGACGCTGACCGTGCGCGCTGCCGACTATCTCGACGTCGCCCGCACGCTGCACGATCACGCCGATCTCAAGCTCGAGCAGCTGATCGACCTCTGCGGCGTCGATTACAGCGACTACGGCAACGGCGGCTATGAAGGTGCGCGTTTCGCTGTCGTCAGCCACCTGTTGTCCGTCAAGCACAACTTCCGCCTGCGCCTGAAGGTGTTCGCGACCGATGACGATTTCCCTTGCGTGGCCTCGGTCACGCCGGTGTGGAACTCGGCCAACTGGTTCGAGCGTGAGGCGTTCGACATGTATGGCGTCATCTTCGACGGCCACAACGACCTTCGCCGCATCCTGACGGACTACGGCTTCATCGGCCACCCGATGCGCAAGGACTTCCCGGTGTCGGGTCATGTCGAGATGCGCTACGACGCCGAGCAAAAGCGCGTGGTCTATCAGCCGGTGACCATCGAGCCGCGCGAGATCACGCCGCGCATCATCCGCGAAGACAAGTACGGCGGCCTGTAAGTCGAACAGCCATGGCAGAAATCAAGAACTACACGCTGAACTTCGGCCCTCAGCACCCGGCCGCACACGGCGTGCTGCGCCTGGTGCTGGAGCTGGACGGTGAAGTCATCCAGCGCGCCGACCCGCACATCGGCCTGCTGCACCGAGCCACCGAGAAGCTGGCCGAGAGCAAGACCTTCATCCAGTCGCTGCCCTACATGGACCGTCTCGACTACGTGTCGATGATGGCCAACGAGCATGCCTACTGCCTGGCCATCGAGAAGATGCTGGGCATCGACGTGCCGATCCGTGCGCAGTACATCCGCGTCATGTTCGCGGAGCTGACCCGCATCCTGAACCACCTGCTGTGGCTGGGCTGTCATGGGCTGGACTGCGGTGCGATGAACATCCTCATCTACTGCTTCCGCGAGCGTGAGGACATCTTCGACATGTACGAGGCGGTGTCGGGCGCGCGCATGCACGCGGCCTATTTCCGTCCGGGTGGCGTTTATCGTGACCTGCCGGACACGATGCCTCAGTACCAGGTCAGCAAGATCCGCAACGCCAAGGCGATTGCGCAGATGAACGAGAACCGTCAGGGCTCGCTGCTGGACTTCATCGAGGACTTCGCCAAGCGCCTGCCGAAGAACATCGACGACTACGAAACGCTGCTGACGGACAACCGCATCTGGAAGCAGCGCACGGTCGGCATCGGCGTCGTGTCGCCGGAGCGTGCGCTCAACATGGGCTTCACGGGCGCCATGCTGCGCGGCTCGGGCATCGCCTGGGACCTGCGCAAGAAGCAGCCGTACGACGTGTACGACAAGATGGATTTCGACATCCCGGTCGGCACCAATGGCGACACCTACGACCGCTACGTGGTGCGCGTCGAGGAAATGCGTCAGTCCAACCGCATCGTGCAGCAGTGCGTGCAGTGGCTCAAGGCCAACCCCGGTCCGGTCATCACCGACAACCACAAGGTGGCGCCGCCGGCCCGCGTGGACATGAAGTCCAGCATGGAAGAGCTGATCCACCACTTCAAGCTCTTCACGGAAGGTTTCCACGTGCCCGCGGGCGAGGCCTATGCGGCTGTCGAGCACCCGAAGGGCGAATTCGGCATCTACATGGTCAGCGACGGTGCCAACAAGCCGTATCGCCTGAAGATCCGCGCACCGGGCTTTGCCCACCTCGCGGCTCTGGACGAAATGGGCAAGGGCCACATGATCGCGGACGCCGTGGCCATCATCGGCACGATGGACATCGTGTTCGGCGAAATCGATCGTTGACAGGCACACGATGACGAGCAGCACCGACTACACCCTCAGCGACGCGACCCGCGCTCGCTTCGACCGCGAGGTCGCCAAGTACCCCTACGACCTGCGCCAGTCCGCCGTCATGGCCTGCCTGGCCATCGTGCAGCAGGAAGAAGGCTTTGTGTCGCGGGCGGCCGAAGACGCCATCGCGGCCCACCTCGGCATGCCGGCCATCGCCGTCTACGAGGTGACGACCTTCTACAACATGTACAACCAGCGGCCGGTCGGCAAGTTCAAGCTGAACGTCTGCGCGAACCTGCCATGCCAACTGCGTGATGGCCAGAAGGCGCTCGATCACCTGTGCAGCAAGCTCGGCATCGAGCAGGGCGGCACGACGGCTGACGGCCTGTTCACCGTGCAGAAGAGCGAGTGCCTGGGCGCCTGCGCCGATTCGCCGGTCATGCTGGTCAACGATCGCCAGATGTGCAGCTTCATGAGCAACGACCGCCTCGACCAACTGGTCGACACGCTGCGCGCCGAAGCGGCCAAGGGCTGAGGACAACGATGCTGGACCTCTCCAAATTCCAAAGCACGGGCGCCGAGACCTGCTTCCACGGCCGCCACATCACGCCGCAGATCTATGCAGACCTGAACGGCAAGAACTGGTCGATCAAGGACTATGAGGCGCGCGGCGGCTACGCGGCGCTGCGCAAGATCCTCGGCAAGGACGGTGGCGAAGGCCTGACGGCCGATCAGGTGATCGCCGAGGTCAAGACGTCGGCACTGCGCGGCCGTGGCGGCGCGGGCTTCCCGACGGGCCTGAAGTGGAGCTTCATGCCCCGCCAGTTCCCGGGCCAGAAGTACCTCGTCTGCAATTCCGACGAGGGCGAGCCGGGCACCTGCAAGGACCGCGAGATCCTGATGCACAACCCGCATCAGGTCATCGAGGGCATGATCATCGCGGCCTACGCGATGGGCATCACGGTGGGCTACAACTACATCCACGGCGAGATCTTCGAGGTGTACGAACGCTTCGAGGCTGCCCTGGAAGAGGCCCGCGTGGCGGGCTACCTCGGCGACAAGATCATGGGCTCGGGCTTCAGCTTCCAGCTGCATGCGCACCATGGTTTCGGCGCCTACATCTGCGGCGAGGAAACTGCGCTGCTGGAGTCGCTGGAAGGCAAGAAGGGCCAGCCGCGCTTCAAGCCGCCGTTCCCGGCCAGTTTCGGCCTGTACGGCAAGCCCACCACCATCAACAACACCGAGACCTTCGCCGCGGTGCCCTGGATCATCCGCAATGGCGGCCAGGCCTACCTCGAGATCGGCAAGCCGAACAACGGCGGCACCAAGCTGTTCTCGGTGTCGGGTGACGTGGAGAAGCCGGGCAATTTCGAGATCCCGCTGGGCACGCCGTTCTCGACGCTGCTGGAGCTGGCTGGCGGCGTGCGCAAGGGCCGCAAGCTCAAGGCCGTGATTCCTGGTGGTTCATCCGCCCCGGTGTTGCCTGCCGACGTGATGATGCAGTGCACGATGGACTATGACTCCATCGCCAAGGCCGGCTCCATGCTGGGCTCGGGTGCCGTCATCGTCATCGACGACTCGCGCTGCATGGTGCAGAGCCTGCTGCGTCTGTCCTACTTCTACAGCCACGAGTCCTGCGGCCAATGCACGCCTTGCCGCGAAGGCACGGGCTGGATGCACCGAGTGCTGGAGCGCATCTACCATGGCGAGGGCAGGGCGGAGGACATCGATCTGCTGAACTCGGTGGCCGACAACATCCAGGGCCGCACGATCTGCGCGTTGGGCGATGCCGCCGCGATGCCGGTGCGCGCCATGATCAAGCACTTCAAGCACGAGTTCGTGCACCTGATTGAACACAAGAAGCCCCTGGTGGCTCCGACCTGAGCTGCCTAGGGAAACACCATCATGGTTGAAATCGAACTCGACGGTCAGAAGGTCTCGGTCCAGGAAGGCAGCATGGTCATGCATGCAGCCGAGAAGGCCGGCGCCTACATCCCGCACTTCTGCTACCACAAGAAGCTCAGCATCGCGGCCAACTGCCGCATGTGCCTGGTGGACGTGGAGAAGGCGCCCAAGCCCATGCCTGCCTGCGCGACACCGGTCACGCAGGGCATGATCGTTCGCACCAAGAGCGACAAGGCGATCAAGGCTCAGCAGGGCGTCATGGAATTCCTGCTGATCAACCACCCGCTGGACTGCCCGATCTGTGACCAGGGCGGCGAATGCCAACTGCAGGATCTGGCCGTCGGCTATGGCGGCAGCAAGAGCCGCTACGTCGAAGAAAAGCGCGTCGTCTTCCACAAGAACGTCGGGCCGCTGATCTCCATGGAGGAGATGAGCCGCTGCATCCACTGCACCCGCTGCGTGCGCTTCGGCCAGGAAATCGCCGGCCAGATGGAGCTGGGCATGGCTCACCGCGGCGAGCACAGCGAGATCCAGACCTTCGTGGGCCGCACCGTCGACTCCGAGCTGTCGGGCAACATGATCGACATCTGCCCGGTCGGTGCGTTGACCAGCAAGCCCTTCCGCTACAGCGCCCGCACCTGGGAACTGTCGCGCCGCAAGAGCGTCAGCCCGCACGATTCCACCGGTGCGAACCTGGTCGTCCAGGTCAAGAACCACCAGGTCCTGCGCGTCGTGCCGCTGGAGAACGAGGACGTCAACGAATGCTGGATCGCCGACCGCGATCGCTTCAGCTACGAGGCCCTCAACAGCGACGCCCGCCTGACCGCCCCCATGATCAAGCAGGGCGGTGCGTGGAAGCAGGTCGACTGGACTATCGCGCTCGAATACATCGCCAACGGCTTGAAGACCATCAAGGCCGATCACGGCGCCGCTGCCATCGGCGCGCTCGCTTCGGCCCACAGCACGGTCGAGGAACTGCACCTGCTGGCGCAACTCGTGCGCGGCCTGGGCAGCGACAACATCGACCACCGCCTGCGCCACAGCGACTTCGGCAATGCGGCCCCGGCCGGCAATGCACGCTGGCTGGGCAGCAGCATCGCCAGCCTGTCCGAACTGGACCGTGCGCTGGTGGTTGGCTCTAACCTGCGCAAGGATCACCCGCTCTTCGCCGCACGTCTGCGCCACGCCGCGCGCCGTGGCGCCGCCGTGCATCGCATCGGCCTGAGCAGCGATGACTGGCTGATGCCGCTGGCGGGCTCGCTGTCGGTCGCGCCGTCGGGCTGGGTTCAGGCCCTGGCCGACGTGGCCGCCGCCATCGGCGCCGGTGCGCCGCTGGCCGGCACTGCAACGGCCGAGGCCCAGGCCATCGCCGCGAGCCTGCAATCGGGTCGCGCGAAGGCCGTGCTGCTCGGCAACGCCGCCGCCGAACATCCGCAGGCGACCAGCCTGCTGGCCCTGGCGCAGTGGATCGCGCAGCAGACGGGAGCGAGCGTTGGCTACCTGACCGCCGATGCCAACACCGTTGGCGCGCAACTGGTGAAGGCGCAGCCGCAGATCGACGGCCTGAACGCCGGCCAGATGCTGTCGGGCACGGCCTTGAAGGCCGCCGTGCTGCTGAACACCGATCCGGTGCTGGACGCCGCGAACGCCGCTGGCGCCGCCAAGGCACTCGACGCAGCTGAGATGGTGGTCGTGCTGAGCCCGTTCAAGAGCGGTCTGGAATACGCCGACGTCGTGCTGCCGATCGCACCGTTCACCGAAACCTCAGGCAGCTTCGTGAATGCCGAGGGCCGCCTGCAGAGTTTTGTTGGCGTCGTGCGTCCGCTGGCTGAGACTCGCCCGGCCTGGAAGGTGCTGCGCGTGCTGGGCAACCTGCTGGGCCTGCCGGGCTTCGACCAGGACAGCTCCGAGCAGGTGCGCGAGCAAGCGCTGGGTGGCGATCTCACGGTGCGACTGAGCAACGCGGCCGGCGCCGTGACGCCGGTGGCTGCGCGAGGTGAGGGCGTCGAGCGCTTCGGCAACCTGCCCATCTACGCGGCGGATGCGCTGGTGCGCAATGCCAGCTCGCTGCAGCTGACGGCCGATGGCCGCGAGGCCGCGACCGTCGGCCTGCCGGCCAGCCTCTGGCAGCAACTGGCGCTGAAGGATGGCGACCTCGTGCGCGTGGTCCAGGACGGCGGAGCCGCCCAACTGCCGGCACGGCTGGAAGCCGGCCTGCCTGACGGTGTGGCCCGTGTGCCTGCCGGTCTGCCGCAAACCGCTGCTCTGGGTGCCATCTTCGGCACGCTGAGCATCAGCAAGGTCTGAGGGAGCCTGAACCCATGATCGACACCCTCTACCAAAACGGCGCTTCGCTGCTGGGGGCCTTGTGGCCGCTGGTCTGGAGCCTGCTGAAGATCGTCGCGGTGATCCTGCCGCTGCTGGGCTGCGTGGCCTACCTGACGCTGTGGGAGCGCAAGGCCATCGGCTGGTCGCAGATCCGCCCGGGCCCCAACCGCGTGGGCCCCTACGGCCTGCTGACCCCCATCGCCGACGCGGTGAAGCTGATCTTCAAGGAAATCATCAAGCCTGCTGCTGCCAGCAAGGGCTTGTTCTTCCTCGGTCCCGTCATGACCATCATGCCGGCGCTGGCCGCCTGGGCCGTCGTGCCGTTCGGTCCGGACGCAGCCGTGGCCAACGTCAATGCCGGCCTGCTGTTCCTGATGGCGATCACGTCGCTGGAGGTCTACGGCGTCATCATCGCCGGCTGGGCGTCCAACTCGAAGTACGCCTTCCTGGGCGCACTGCGGGCGTCGGCCCAGATGGTCTCTTATGAGATTGCGATGGGCTTCGCGCTGGTCATCGTGCTGATGGTCACGGGTAGCTTGAACATGACCGAGATCGTTCAGGCCCAGGAGCGCGGCTGGTTCGCCAGCCATGGCGTGAGCCTGCTGTCCTGGAACTGGCTGCCGCTGTTCCCGATCTTCATCGTCTACTTCATCTCGGGTCTGGCCGAAACCAACCGCCACCCGTTCGACGTCGTTGAAGGCGAATCGGAAATCGTTGCCGGCCACATGATCGAGTACTCGGGCATGTCGTTCGCGATGTTCTTCCTGGCCGAATACGCCAACATGATCCTGGTGTCGGCGCTGGCCGTCGTCATGTTCCTGGGTGGCTGGAGCGCACCGATCTCCTGGAGCCTGCTGGGCATGGAAGTGCCAGCCTTCTTCAAGAGCACGATGGCGTTCTGGAACTGGTTCTGGCTGTTCGCCAAGACCTTCTTCGTCGTCACGATGTTCCTGTGGGTGCGTGCCACGTTCCCGCGCTTCCGCTATGACCAGATCATGCGTCTGGGCTGGAAGATCTTCATTCCCATCACGCTGATCTGGCTGGTCGTTGTCGGTGCCTGGATGCAGACCCCGTTCAACATCTGGAAGTGAGGCGGCGACCATGACAGCAATCACGAATTTCGCGAAGACCTTCTTCCTCTGGGAACTGCTCAAGGGGATGAAGCTGACTGGCCGTCACTTCCTGTCGCGCAACATCACCGTCCAGTTCCCGGAAGAGAAGACGCCGCTGAGCCCGCGCTTCCGCGGCCTGCACGCGCTACGTCGTTACGAGAACGGCGAAGAGCGTTGCATCGCCTGCAAGCTCTGCGAGGCGGTCTGCCCGGCGATGGCCATCACGATCGAAAGCGACGTGCGCGCCGACGGCAGCCGTCGCACGACGCGCTACGACATCGACCTGACCAAGTGCATCTTCTGCGGCTTCTGCGAAGAAAGCTGCCCGGTGGACTCCATCGTCGAGACCAACATCTTCGAATACCACGGCGAGAAGCGTGGCGACCTGTACTTCACCAAGGACATGCTGCTGGCGGTCGGTGACAAGTACGAGCCTCAGATTGCGGCGCAAAAGGAGGCAGACGCCAAATATCGCTGACCCCTCGTCCGGGAGTGCCCGGTCGGTCCCGCGAAGGGACGCAGACGGACCCAGGCCGACGCCTGGCCCGCCATCTGCCCGGATCGTCCTTGTGACGGCCCGGCGGTCGATCCGGATCAAAAGTCAGAAGTGTTTGCCCGAGTACATATGGACATCACGACCATCCTCTTCTACGTCTTCTCCGGCATCCTGCTGGTGAGTTCGTTCCGCGTCATCACGGCGCGCAGCACGGTGCATGCCGCGCTGTTCCTGATCCTGTCGTTCTTCACGGCTTCCTGCCTGTGGATGCTGCTGAAGGCCGAGTTCCTCGCCATTGCGCTGGTGCTGGTCTATATCGGCGCGGTCATGGTGCTGTTCCTGTTCGTCGTCATGATGCTGGACTTGAACACGGACAGTCTGCGTGAAGGCTTCTGGACGCACATGCCGGTTGCGGCGGTCATCGGCGCGTTGATCGCGTTCGAGATGGGCATCGTGCTGATGGGTGGCTTCCAGGTCAGCGAGGCGCCCGTCGCCACCGCAGCCCAGATCCAGCAGGGCAACACCAAGCTGCTCGGCATCGAGATCTACACGAACTACCTGTATCCGCTGCAGATCGCTGCCGTGCTGCTGCTGGTCGCCATCGTCGCGGCCATCGCGCTGACGCTGCGCCGCCGCAAGGATTCCCGAGCGATGGACGCGTCGGAGCAGGTCAAGGTCACGAAGGCGGACCGCCTGCGCATCGTCAAGATGGCACCGACCGTCGCTGCCCCCGCGCAGCCCGCAGCACCCACCGAAGGAGGCCAGGCATGATCGGCGCCGCTGGATTGACCCTGGGACATTTCCTGACGCTGGGCGCGATGCTGTTCGCGCTGTCGGTGATCGGGATCTTCCTGAACCGCAAGAACCTGATCGTGCTGCTGATGGCCATCGAGCTGATGCTGCTGGCCGTCAACCTGAACTTCGTCGCCTTCTCGCACTATCTGCCGGTTGAGGCCGACAAGATGGCCGGGCAGGTCTTCGTGTTCTTCATCCTGACCGTCGCGGCGGCCGAGTCGGCCATTGGCCTGGCCATCCTCGTGGTGCTGTTCCGCAACCGCGCCAGCATCAACGTCGAGGAACTCGACGCGCTGAAGGGCTGATCGACAAGGACACAGGCGAAAAAGATGTCTGCACAACTCTCACAGAACCTGCTGCTGACGGTGCCGCTGGCACCGCTGGCGGGCGCCATCGTCGCTGGCTTCTTCGGCAAGACGGTGGGCCGCCGCGGCTCGCACGTGGCCACCATCCTGGGCGTGCTCGTCGCGTTCATCCTGTCGGCGATGACGCTCTACAGCGTGGCCGTCGACGGCGCGCGCTTCAACGCGACCGTCTATGAATGGATGGTGCTCGGCCCGCTGAAGATGGAGGTCGGTTTCCTCATCGATGGCCTGACCGCGATGATGATGTGCGTCGTGACCTTCGTGTCGCTGATGGTGCACATCTACACCATCGGCTACATGGAAGAGGACGACGGCTACCAGCGCTTCTTCTCCTACATCTCGCTGTTCACGTTCAGCATGCTGATGCTGGTCATGAGCAACAACATGCTGCAGCTGTTCTTCGGCTGGGAAGCGGTGGGCCTGGTGTCCTACCTGCTGATCGGCTTCTGGTACAAGAAGCAGAGCGCCATCTTCGCCAACATGAAGGCCTTCCTGGTGAACCGGGTCGGTGACTTCGGCTTCATCCTGGGCATCGGCCTGCTGGTCGCCTACGGCGGCACGCTGAACTACACCGAGACCTTCGCCAAGTCCGGCGAGCTGGCCAAGCTGGTGTTCCCGGGCACGGACTGGGCGCTGCTGACCGTGGCCTGCATTTGCCTGTTCATCGGCGCGATGGGCAAGTCGGCGCAGTTCCCGCTGCACGTGTGGCTGCCTGACTCCATGGAAGGCCCGACCCCCATCTCCGCGCTGATCCACGCCGCCACGATGGTGACGGCCGGCATCTTCATGGTGGCGCGCATGTCGCCGCTGTTCGAGCTGACCGACACGGCGCTGAACTTCGTCATGGTGATCGGCTCGATCACGGCGCTGTTCATGGGCTTCCTGGGCATCATCCAGAACGACATCAAGCGCGTCGTCGCGTACTCCACGCTGTCGCAGCTGGGCTACATGACCGTGGCGCTGGGCGCCTCGGCCTACTCGGTCGCCGTCTTCCACCTGATGACGCACGCGTTCTTCAAGGCGCTGCTGTTCCTCGGCGCGGGCTCCGTCATCATCGGCATGCACCACGACCAGGACATCCGCAACATGGGCGGCCTGTGGAAGCACATGAAGATCACGTGGATCACGTCGCTGCTGGGTTCGCTCGCGCTGATCGGCACGCCGCTGTTCTCGGGCTTCTATTCGAAGGACTCGATCATCGAGGCCGTGCACGCCAGCCATCTGCCGGGCGCGGGCTTCGCGTACTTCGCCGTCATCGCCGGCGTGTTCGTGACGGCGTTCTATTCGTTCCGGATGTACTTCCTGGTCTTCCACGGCAAGGAGAACTTCCACCACAAGCCGTTCCCGGGTGAGCACGACCACCATGACGATCACGGCGACGATGGCCACGGCCATGCGCACACGCCGCACGAGTCGCCTGCTGTTGTCTGGGTGCCGCTGGTGCTGCTGGCCATTCCGTCGGTCGTCATCGGCTTCCTGACGATCAGTTCGATGCTGTACGGCGACTTCCTCAAGGACGCCATCTTCGTGAACGAGCATGTGCATCACGCCATGACCGAGCTGCGCGAGGAGTTCCTGCACGGCGCCGAGGTGGCTCAGGGCAACGAGGCCTTGTTGATGGCGCTGCATGCGTTCACGACGCTGCCGTTCTGGCTGGCGCTCGGCGGTGTGGCAACGGCCTATGTCTTCTACATGGTGGCGCCCGGCATTCCTGCAACGCTGGCCAAGGTGCTGCGTCCGCTGGTCGTCATCCTGGAGAACAAGTATTTCCTCGACTGGATCAACGAGAACATCCTCGCCCGCGCTGCGCGCCTCATCGGCACCGGCCTGTGGAAGGGCGGTGACGGCGCACTCATCGATGGCCTGATCATCAACGGCTCGGCACGCACGGTCGGCGGTATCGCGGGCTTGGTGCGACGCTTCCAGACGGGCTATCTGTACTGGTACGCCCTCGTCATGATCCTTGGCGTCATGGGGTTGATGACCTGGCAGCTGTGGCCGTTTATCGAGCCGCAGTTCAGGTCCCTCATCGGCGGCTGAGCGAGAGGCGGAGAACAAGAATGACGTACCTGAGTCTTGCGATTTTTCTGCCCATCGTCTGCGGCGCGCTGCTGCTGGCGATCGGGCGCGATGAACAGGCCAACGCCGTCCGCTGGATGGCGCTGGTGGGCGCCGTGGCGAGTTTCCTCGTCACGATCCCGCTGATCACCGGCTTCGACACCTCGACGGCTGCCATGCAGTTCGTCGAGAACCATGCCTGGATCGAGCGCTTCAACATCCGCTACCACCTGGGTGTGGATGGCATCTCCATGTGGTTTGTGCCGCTGACGGCGTTCATCACCATCATCGTCGTCATCTCGGCCTGGGAGGTCATCGAGACGCGCGTGAACCAGTACATGGGCGCGTTCCTGATCCTGTCCGGCCTGATGGTGGGCGTGTTCGCCGCGCTGGACGGCATGCTGTTCTACGTGTTCTTCGAGGCCACGCTGATTCCGATGTACATCATCATCGGCGTCTGGGGCGGCCCGAACCGTGTCTATGCGGCGTTCAAGTTCTTCCTGTACACGCTGGCCGGCTCGCTGCTGATGCTGGTGGCGTTGCTGTACCTGTACGCCAAGTCGGGTGGCAGCTTCGACATCCAGACCTGGCACAAGCTGCCGCTCGGCGCCTCGGTGCAGACCTATCTGTTCTTCGCCTTCCTGGCTGCGTTCTCGGTCAAGGTGCCGATGTGGCCGGTGCACACCTGGCTGCCCGACGCCCACGTCGAGGCGCCCACCGGCGGCTCCGTCGTGCTGGCGGCCATCATGCTGAAGCTGGGTTGCTATGGCTTCCTGCGCTTCTCGCTGCCGATCGCGCCGGACGCCGTGCGTGAGTGGTCGTGGCTCATCATCACGCTGTCGCTCATCGCCGTCGTCTACATCGGCCTGGTGGCACTGGTGCAGAAGGACATGAAGAAGCTGGTGGCGTATTCGTCCATCGCGCACATGGGCTTTGTGACGCTGGGCTTCTTCGTCTTCAACGAGCTCGGCGTTTCCGGCGGCCTCGTGCAGATGATCTCGCACGGCTTTGTGTCGGGTGCCATGTTCCTGTGCATCGGCGTGCTGTACGACCGCGTGCATTCGCGTGAGATCTCGTCCTATGGCGGTGTCGTCAACACCATGCCCAAGTTCGCGGCCTTCGCGGTGTTCTTCGGCATGGCCAACTGCGGCCTGCCCGCCACGGCCGGCTTCGTCGGCGAGTGGATGGTCATCCTCGGCACCGTCGCCCACAACTTCTGGCTGGGTGGCATCGCGGCGACGGCCTTGGTGTTCGGCGCGGCCTACACGCTGTGGATGATCAAGCGCGTCTACTTTGGTGACATCGCCAACGACGATGTCCGCGCGCTGACCGACATCAACAAGCGCGAATTCATCATGCTCGCCGTGCTGGCGGTGGCGACGCTCTACATGGGCCTCTATCCGAAGCCCTTCACCGACGTGATGCATAACTCGGTCGTCGAGCTGCTCAAGCACGTCGCGCAGAGCAAGATCCCGGTCTGACGGCGAGCTGAGGCACAACAATGAACGACATGAACTGGCTCGCGATCTACCCTGAAATCCTGCTGCTGGCGATGGGCTGCATCGTGGCACTCGTGGACCTGTGGGTCACTGACGAGCAACGCCGCCCGACGTACTGGCTGACTCAGCTGACGCTGGTCGTCGTCGGTGGCATGCATTTCTGCTACTTCAACGCCGGCCTGACGACCTATGCCATGCAAGACATGGTGGTCGCCGACCCGATGGGCCACCTGCTGGCCGGCTTCGCCTGCGTGGCCACGCTGGTCACGCTGGTCTACGCCCGCCCGTATGCGGCGTCGCGTGAAATGCTCAAGGGCGAGCTCTTCATCCTGAGCCTGTTCGCGCTGCTGGGCATCAGCGTCATGCTGTCGGCCAACAACTTCCTGGTCGTCTATCTCGGCCTGGAGCTGATGAGCCTGTCGCTGTATGCGCTCGTCGCGCTGCGCCGCGACCATGCGGTGTCCACCGAGGCCGCGATGAAGTACTTCGTCCTCGGCGCGCTGGCCAGCGGTTTCCTGCTGTACGGCCTGTCGATGATGTATGGCGCCACCGGCTCGCTGACCATCCCCGACGTGTTCAACGTCATCGCCAAGGGCATCCCGAACACCAGCGTGCTGGTCTTCGGCGTCGTGTTCGTCGTCGCCGGCCTGGCCTTCAAGCTGGGCGCAGCACCCTTCCACATGTGGGTGCCTGACGTCTACCAGGGCGCGCCCACGGCGGTCACCTTGCTCATCGGCGCCGCGCCCAAGCTGGCGGCGTTTGCCATCACCGTGCGTCTGCTGGTGGAGGGCATGATCGGCCTGGCCGCAGACTGGCAGCAGATGCTGATCGTGTTGTCCGTCATGTCGCTGCTGATCGGCAACCTGGCGGCCATTGCGCAGACCAACCTCAAGCGCATGTTGGCCTACTCGACCATTGCCAACATGGGCTTCATGCTGCTGGGCATGACCGCCGGTGTCGTGAACACGAGCACCACCTGGGGCACCAACGCCTACAGCGCCGCGATGTTCTATGCCGTCACCTACGTCCTGACGACGCTGGGCACCTTCGGCATGGTCATCCTGCTGTCGCGCCAGGGCCATGAGGCCGAGGAGATCAAGGACCTGGCCGGCTTGGCCAAGCGCAGCCCGTGGTTCGCGTTGGTCATGACGATGTTCATGATCTCCCTGGCCGGCGTGCCGCCGACCGTCGGCTTCTACGCCAAGCTGGCCGTGCTGCAGGCGCTGGTGGTCACCGGTCTGCCGTTCTACATCGGCCTGGCGGTGTTCGCCGTCGTGGTGTCGCTGATCGGTGCGTTCTACTACCTGCGCGTCATCAAGGTGATGTGGTTCGACACGCCGACGGATACCGCGCCGCTGCAAGCGCCCGGTGACGTGCGCTTCGTCATGACGCTCAACGGCGTCGCCGTGCTGGCGTTCGGGCTGCTGCCGGGCGGCCTGCTCGATCTGTGCAAGATCGCCATCCGCCAGGCGCTGGCGACCTGATCTGATGGACCAGACCGTCGCCGTCTGGCTGGTCCTGGCTGTGGCCATCGCCGCAGCCAACCTGCCTTACTTCAGCGAGCGGCTGCTCTTCGTCGGGCCGCGCCGCGCGCCGAAGGCGGTGGGCTGGCGGCTGATGGAACTGGCGTTGATGGCCGGCCTGGTCTACGGCTTGGGCTCGTTCCTCGAAGCCCGCATCGGCCAGCGCTCTCCACAAGGTTGGGAGTTCTACGCGGCCGGCACCTGCCTCTTCATCACGCTGGGCTTCCCTGGCTTCGTCTGGAGGTATCTGCGCCGTGGCCGAGGCTGACGATCATCTGGTCGAGCGGCTGCTCGAGAGCACGCAGGTCTACCAGGGCCATTTCCTGGATGTGCGTCGTGACCGCGTGACGCTGCCCGACGGCAAGACCTCGCACCGCGAGTACATCCGCCATCCGGGCGCCGTCATGGTGGTGCCGCTGCTCGACGACGGGCGGCTGCTCATGGAGCGGCAATACCGCTATCCGATGGCGCGGGTCATGCTGGAGTTCCCTGCCGGCAAGCTGGACGCGGGCGAACATCCTCTCGATTGTGGACGCCGCGAGCTGCTGGAGGAAACCGGCTACAGCGCCCGTGAGTGGGCGTACGCCGGTGTGCTGCACAACGCCATCGCCTATTCGGACGAAGGCATCCATATCTACTTCGCCCGGGGGCTCACGCGCGGTGCGCAGCAGCTCGACGAAGGCGAATTCCTCGAGCTGGTCACGCACAGCGTCGAGGAGCTCGACGCGCTGGCCCAACGGGGCGAGCTGACCGACGCCAAGACGCTGATCGGGCTGCTGTGGCTGCAGCGCTGGCAGCAGGGCGGCTGGCCGCTGGACTGGGTTCCCACGGCGGTCTGACTGGCGCCGAGCCGCACACGCGGCCGGGCTCCTGCCGCCGGTGGCCTGCTGCGCGCAGCCGTTCAGGCAGCTTTTCGCGCAATTCATCCGACCTGTCGACGGGCTGTCCCGCCAAAGTCGCGGCCTGGCCGCGCAATCCGCAGTCTGTCGCACGACTTCCGCCACCCCTGGGCGGTCTCGTTATGCTTGCCGCGCTTGTGTCGTACTGTGTACGAACATGAAGACGATGGTGCTGCCGCAAGGTGGCGCATCCGGTCGGCGCGCCAACCGACCGGTCACGAATCCCGGCCACAACAACGAAGATCGATTCCAGGATGAAACACCGTCCCCACTTTGCGCCTGCGTCTTCGCAGAGCCTGCTGACCCTCGCCGCACTGGCAGCGCTGCTCGCGTTGACGGCGTGCAAGAAGCCGGGCGACGATGCCGGCGCTGCCAAGCCGCCCGCCGCGTTGCAGTTGCGGGTCGAGGATCGCCTCGTCATGGGCCAGCAGGAGCACAGCAACGGCCCGCTGATCACCGGCGCGGTGCAGCCCGAGCGCCGGGCTGACCTGCGCGCGGAGGTTTCGGCCATCGTGCAGCAGGTCTACAAGGAGAACGGCGAGCTGGTGCGCAAGGGGGACCTGCTCGTGAGCCTGGACGCCACGTCTATCCGCGACAGCCTCACGTCTGCGCAGGAAGCGGCGCGGGCCGCAGCCGAGGCCTTCGAGCAGTCTGACCGTCAGTACCAGCGGCAAAAGCAGCTGCAGGCGCAGGGCATGGTGTCGCTGCAGGCGCTGGAAGACGCGCAGAACCGCCGCACGGCCGCGATGAGCGAGCGCGTGGCGGCCGACGCGCGGCTGGTCGCCGCCCGCCAGCAGGTCGCGCGCACCGAGGTGCGTTCGCCATTCGACGGCGTGGTCAGCGAGCGGCAGGTGTCGGCGGGTGACACGGCCCAGGTCGGCAAGGCCTTGCTCAAAGTCATCGACCCCAGCAGCATGCGCTTCGAGGGCTACGTCTCCGCCGATCGCCGCGCCGAGCTGAAGCTCGGGCAGCCGGTCGACCTGCGCATCAACGGCGCGGCCAATCCCAACGTAGAGGGGCGCATTCGCCGCATCGACGTGGCCGCCGATCCGGTCACGCGCCAGGTCGCACTGCTGGTGGATTTCGTCGATCCCAAGCAGGCTTCGGTGGCGGGCCTCTACGGAGAAGGCCATGTGCGCACGACCAGTGTTGCGGCGCTGATGCTGGGCGAGGCCGATTTCCAGCGTGACGGTGACCGGGTGTTCGCCTGGGTCGTGAAGGACGCCAAGTTGCACCGTCAGCCCATCGTGCTGGCCGCGCGTGATCAGCGCAGCGGCGAGTTCGTCGTCAAGACCGGCCTGGCCGTCGGAGACACGCTCATCCGCAACCCGAGCCGCACGCTCGTGGAGGGCACGCCGGTGCAGCAGGTCGCCGCAACGGCCGGTATTGCGACCAGCGCGCCGGCGTCGGCCGCCAGCGCGGGAGGCTGATGTGCTGATTTCAGATTTCGCCATCAAGAAGCCGATCGCGACGATCGTCTTCATCATCAGCATCATGGCGCTTGGGCTGCTCGCGCTGTCCAAGCTCAAGGTCAACCAGAACCCCGACGTCGACATTCCCGTCCTCGTCGTCAGCATCCCTTACCCCGGTGCGTCGCCCGAGACCAGCGAGCGGGAGATCGTCAACCGGGTCGAGCGGCCGCTTCTGGCGGTGCCGGGCGTCACGGAAGTGCGCTCCACGGCTGCCGAGGGCCAGGCCACCTTCGTGCTGCAGTTCGACTTCAAGAAGAACCTCATCGAAGCGGCCGACGATGTGCGCAACGCGATCGCGTCGGTGCGCTACAACCTGCCGCAGGAGATGCGCGAGCCCATCCTGCAGCGCGTCGACCCGTCGGCGCAGCCGGTCATGCAGGTGTCGCTGGAGTCGCCGACGCTGACGCACGCCGAGCTGTCGCGCATCGCCGAGGACCAGCTCGCCGACCGCTTCCGCGCCATCCCGGGCGTCGGCAAGGTCGACGTGTTCGGTTCGCTGAACCGCGAGCTGTCGGTGCTGCTGTCCGGGCAGAAGCTGCGCGAGTTCAACGTCTCGGTGACGGACGTGGTCAACGCGTTGCGCAACCAGAACATGTCGGCGCCGGTCGGCAAGGTGCGCGGCGAGTATGAGGACCAGAGCATCCGCCTCATCGGCCGCATCGCGTCACCGGCCGATTTCGACCGCATCGTCGTCAAGCGCTCGGCCGGTGAGCTGGTGCGCCTGGGCCAGGTGGCGAGCATCGAGGACGGTTTTGCCGAACGCACCACGCTGTCGGTGCGCAATGGCAAGAACAACGTCGGCCTGTCCATCACCCGGTCGCGTGAGGCGTCGACCGTCTCGGTCGCGACCGAGGTGCGCAAGATCGTCGAAGAGAGCAACAAGACGCTGCCCGACGGCACCAAGCTCGAAATCACGCAGGACGGCGGCAAGGACGCCCAGGACAGCCTAGACAACGTCATCCATGCGCTGGTGTTCGGCGCCGGCCTGACGATCTTCGTCGTCTACGCCTTCCTGAACTCGTGGCGTTCGACGCTGATCACCGCGACGTCGCTGCCGACGTCGGTCGTGGCGGCCTTCATCGCGGTCTGGCTGTTCGGTTTCACGCTGAACTTCATGAGCCTGCTGGGCCTGTCGCTGGCCATCGGTGTGCTGATCGACGATGCCATCGTCGTGCGTGAAAACATCGTGCGGCACATGGAGCAGGGCGCGGACCGACGCACGGCGGCGTTCCGCGGCACGGCCGAGATCGGCCTGGCCGTGGCGGCGACCACCTTCTCCATCGTCGCGGTCTTCGTGCCCGTGGCCTTCATCTCCGGCGTGGCCGGCGAGTGGTTCCGCCCGTTCGCGCTGACGGTCGTGGCCTCCGTGCTGGTCAGCCTGCTGATCTCCTTCACGCTGGACCCGATGCTGTCGGCCTTCTGGGGTGACCCCCCGGGCCATCATGAGGCGCCCAAGCGTGGCATCTCCAAGCTGCTGCAGCGCTTCAACCTGTGGTTCGACCACCAGGCCGACCGTTATGGCCGCGTGATCTCCTGGGCGCTGCACCACCGTCGCTGGATGGCTGCTTTCGCCTTCCTGAGCTTCGTGGCGGCCATCGCGCTGCAGGTCACGCTGGGCGGCACCAGCTTCCTGCCGAGCTCCGATTTCGGCACCATCGCAGTCGACATTCGCACGCCGCCGAGCGCCAGCCTCGAGTACTCGCGCCGCAAGCTCGCCGCCGCCGACGAGGTCGCCCGGCAACTGCCGGAGCGCAAGTCCACCGATGGCTTCGTGCAGCCGACAGGCAGCAAGCTCTACGTCGACATCGGCAAGAGCACCGAACGCTCCCGCACGGCGCAGCAGATTGCGGCCGACCTGCGCGAGCGCCTGAAGGCGCTTACCGGGGCCGAGTACGTCGTCATGGACGACCTGAACAACGGCGGGCAGAAGCCGGTGCAGATCCGCTTCTACGGCACCGACACTCGCCAGCTGATGTCCATGACCGAGGACTTCATGGCCAAGCTGCGCAAGGTGCCGGGTGCGGTGGACGTCGCGCTGTCGCAGCAGGACACGCAGGACGAGTTGCAGATCGAGATGCACCGCGGCCTGGCCAACGCCATGGGCATTTCGGTGGGTGACGCCGCCAATGCGCTGCGCGTGGCCTTCGCCGGCATCCAGGTGGGCGACTGGGTGGACCCGACCGGCCAGACGCGCGACGTGTCGGTGCGCCTGCAGCGGGCCGATCGCGTCGATGCGACCAACATCGAGCGTCTGCCGATCGCCGTGTCGGGCAGTGGCACCGGAGCCATGGTGCCGCTGGAGCAGATTGCGACCGTCAGCACCGGCAAGGGCCCGGCCACCATCCAGCACGTGGACGGCAAGCGTGTCGTCACGGTGTCGGCCAACGCGCAGGGCCGCGCGTCGGGCGAGGTGTCGGCCGATGCGTTGAAGCTGGCCAAGGGCATGAACTTCCCGCCGGGCTACGGCATCAAGCTCGCGGGTGCCTCCAAGGACCAACAGGAAGTGTTCAGCTCGCTGGGCATTGCGCTGGTCTCCGGCATCGGGCTGATGTACCTGATCCTCGTCATCCAGTTCAACTCGTTCACGGCACCGCTGGGCGTCATGCTGTCGCAGCCGCTGTCGCTGATCGGCGTGGTCGTTGCGCTGCTGCTGACCAAGGGCACGCTGAACCTGATGAGCATCATCGGCATCATCATGCTGGCCGGCCTGGTGGCGAAGAACGCCATCCTGCTGCTCGATTCGGCGCGCCAGGAGGAGGCGGCCGGCGTGTCCCGCGAGGAGGCGCTGATGCACGCGGGCCGCCAGCGCTTCCGGCCCATCCTGATGACCACCTTCGCGCTGATCGCCGGCATGCTGCCGGTGGCCATCGGGGTGGGCGAGGGCGGCGAGTTCTACCGTCCGATGGCCGTGGCCATCATCGGCGGCACGATCACGTCGACCTTCCTGACGCTGCTGATGGTGCCCAGCTTCTACGACAGCATCGAGATCATGCGCGACCACCTGGGCCAGAAGTTCGACCGCCGTGCCGAGCGGTGGGGGGCGCTGGTGTCGGGCGTGCTGTGCTTCCTGGAGGTGCTGGCCTTCCTGACGTTCATCCGCTTCGTCTACCGCGTGCTGCGGGCGATCTTCCGGCGCGTCACGCGCCGCCGTGGCAGCCGCGTCGTGGTGGCGCAGCCGGTCACGGAGTGAGCGAGCGGGCCGTCAGAGCAGGCGGCCCGGATTCATCAGGCCCTGGGGATCCAGGGCCTTTTTTATTTGCCGCATCAGTTGCAGCGCCACCGGGTCCTTGCGGGCGGCCAGCTCGTCGCGCTTGAGCCGGCCGATGCCGTGCTCGGCCGAGATGGAGCCGCCGCGGCGCACGACGGCGTCGTAGACCTGCTCGTTGATCGCCGCCTCGTGGGCCGCCAGGAACTCGCCCGGCGCCACGTCGCGCGGCGCCTGCACGTTGTAGTGCAGGTTGCCGTCGCCCAGGTGGCCGAAGTCGATGACCTCGATGCCGGGCAGATAGGCCGCCAGCCGGGCATCCATCTCGGCGACGAAGGCCGGGATGGCCGAGACCGGCAGCGAGATGTCGTGCTTGATGTTCAGCCCCGCCTGCGCCTGTGCCAGCGGGATGGACTCGCGCAGATGCCAGAACGCCTTGGCCTGCTGCAGGTTCTGCGCGATGGCCGCGTCGTCCACACAGCCGTGCTCGACGGCCGCCTCCAGCAGCCCTTCGAACACGCCGCGTGCATGCTCGGCGCTCTCGGCGTCGGACAGCTCCAGCAGCACGGTCCATGCCGCCGGGCCCAGCGGCTGGGCCAGCTGCGGCAGCTCGCGCGCCACCAGCGCGAGTGACGCGTGGTTCATGACCTCGAAGCCGGTCAGCGCGTCGCCCGCGCGCCGGCGCGCCAGGGCCAGCAGCGCCACCGCCGCGTCCAGCGACGCACAGGCGGCCAGCGCCGTCAGCCGCTCGCGCGGTTGCGGGTAGAGCTTCATCGTCGCGGCGGTGATGATGCCCAGCGTGCCTTCGCTGCCGATGAACAGGTCGCGCAGGTCGTAGCCGGTGTTGTCCTTGCGCAGCCCGCTCAGGCCGTTCCAGACCTCGCCGGTCGCCGTGACGACCTCCAGCCCCAGGCACAGCTCGCGCGCATTGCCATAACGCAGCACCTGCGTGCCGCCGGCATTGCTGGCCAGATTGCCGCCCAGCGTGCAGGAACCCTCGGCCGCCAGGCTCAGCGGGAACAGCAGGCCCGCGCCGGCGGCCGCCGCCTGCACCTCCGCCAGCACGCAGCCGGCCTCGGCGGTCAGGCTGGCGTTGGCCACGTCGATGTCGCGCATGCGCTTCATGCGCGAGAGGCTGAGCACGAGTTGCTGGCCGCTGTCGTCCGGCGTGGAGCCGCCGACCAGCCCGGTGTTGCCGCCCTGCGGCACGATCGGCACGCCGTGCGCGTGGCACAGCCGCACGACGTGGGCGACCTCCTCGGTGCAAGCTGGCCGCGCCACGGCCAGCGCGCGGCCACGGTAGCGCTTGCGCCAGTCGTTCTCGTAGGCGCCCAGGTCGTCGCCCATCAGCAGGCCGGCCTCGCCCAGCCTTGCCCGCAGGGCCTGCAGCAGCGTGCTCATGCCGCCTTGGCCGCGGCAAGCCGCTGGCGGATCTGGGCCGTGCAGGCCGTGAACACGACGACACCCAGCACCACCTCCACCAGCGCCAGCCAGCGGCCCGGTGCGGCCTCGCTGGTGCTGCGCACCAGGCCTTCCAGCACATACAGCCAGATGGCCAGCGCCAGCCAGCGGTAGGTATACATGCGGTAGCGCCACAGGCCGGCCAGCGCCACCAGCAGCGGCAGCGCCTTCACGGCCAGCGTGCCGCGGCCGATGGGCGCGAGCCACAGCTCCCAGGCCAGACACAGCAGGATCAGCGCCCCGCAGGCTGTCAGCGCGAGGTTGCGCGACAGCCGCTCGGGGGATGTAGGCTCGGTTCTTTCAGGGGTGGCAGGCATAGCTGCGGCATCATAGAAGCCATGTCCTCCACGCCTGCGTCCCGCGATCCCGATGCGCCGCTGCCCCGCAACCCGGTGGCCTTCTTCAACGACTTCTTCACCGAGCTGCTGGCCTGGCCGTGGCTGCAGACGCTGCACACCTTCCGCCAGCGTTTCCGCGAGGAGAAGCTGGGGCTGACCGCCGGCAGCCTGACGTTCACGACGCTGATCTCGCTGGTGCCGCTGCTCACGGTGATGCTGGCCGTGTTCACAGCGTTCCCGATGTTCTCCAACTTCCAGGCGTCGCTGGAGCAGTATTTCCTCAAGAGCCTGATCCCGCCCAACATCGCCAAGCCGGTGCTGGCCTCGCTGACGCAGTTCGCGGCCAAGGCCAACCGGCTCGGCACGGTCGGCCTGGTGTTTCTGGGCTTCACGGCGCTGGCGCTGATGCTCACCATCGACCGCACGCTGAATGCGATCTGGCGCGTGCGCCGCCCGCGCCCGATGGCGCAGCGCGTGCTGGTCTACTGGGCCGCGCTGACGCTGGGCCCGCTGCTGCTGGGCGGCAGCCTCACGCTGACGAGTTACGCCGTCAGCGTCGGCCAGGGGCTGTTCACCAAGCTGCCGGGCAACATCGCCGCGCTGCTGGGCGGTGCCGACATCGTGCTGCTGGGCCTCGCGGTCTCGGGCCTGTTCCATTACGTGCCCAACACCCATGTGCGCTGGCGCCACGCGCTGCTGGGCGGCGCCTTCGTGTCCATCGGCTTCTCGCTGGCGAAGTCGCTGCTGGCCTGGTACGTCAAGCAGGTGCCGACCTATTCCACGCTGTACGGTGCCTTCACGACGGTGCCGGTGTTCCTCGTCTGGGTCTACCTGGCCTGGGTCATCGTGTTGCTGGGGGCCATCCTGGCGGCCAACACGCCCAGCCTCACCGGCCGGCTGCACCTGCGGCCCGACACGCCGGGCCAGCCGATGGCGCTGGCGCTGGAGGTGTTGCGCGAGCTGTGGCGTGTGCGCGAGGCGGGCCTGAGCGGCTTGTCCGACCTGGGGCTGGCCAGTGCGCTACGGGTGGACCCGCTGCAGCTGGCACCGGTGCTCGACAAGTTGCTCGCCATGGACTGGCTGGGCCGGCTGGAGGAAGACGGCGCCCAGCGCCTGGTGCTGCTGTGCTCGCCGGAGCGGGTCACGGCAGAACCCCTGATCACGGCTTTCCTCGCGCAGCGCCACGGTCTGCTGGCCAACCTGTGGGCGCAGGGCGACTGGGCACGCCTCACGCTCGACCGGCTGCTCACTGGGGCTGGAAGCCCCCGGCCTTGATGATGCGGGCCCACGCCGCCTCGTAGGCGCGTGCGCGGGCGGTGAGTTGCGGCGCGGTCATCAGCCCGACGTTCAGGCCCAGTTCGGTCAGCCGTGCCCGCACGCCAGGCTGGGTGATTACGCCGGCCAGCGCGGACGACAAGCGCTCGAGCGAGGCCGCTGGCGTGCCCGCCGGTGCGAACACGCCGTAATAGGGCAGGTCCTCGAAACCGCTGATGCCGAGCTCGGCGAAGGTGGGCACGTCGGGCAGCGAGGCCTGCCGCTGCTGACCCATGACGGCGACGATGCGCAGCTTCTTGTGCTGATGGTTGACGATGAGGTCCGGCACCGAGCCCACGCCGGCACCGATCTGCTCGCCCAGCATGTCGCTCACCATGGGCGCGCTGCCGCGATAGGGCACGGCGGCGAGATCCACGCCGTGCTTCTGCCCCAGCAGCTTGACGAGGAATTCCGGCACCGACGCTGGCGCCGGCACGCCGACATTGCCCTGGCCGCCCCGCTGCTTCACCCAGGCGAGGTAGTCGGGCAGGCTCGCGGCCGGCGTGCCTGCCGACAGCGCGAACGCGTTGGCGAAGGTGGCGAAGCCCGCGACCGGCACGAAATCGCGCGTGGCGTCGAAGCCGGGGGTCTTCAGCACCAGCGGCAGGATGGAGAGCGTGTGGTCGTGGCTGACGAACAGCGTCGTGCCGTCGGGTGGCGCGGCCTTCAAGGCCTGGGCGGCGAGCTGGCCGCCGGCGCCGGGCCGGTTGTCGACGATGACCGGCGTGCCGAGCGATGCCTGCAGCGCCTCGGCCAGCAGCCGGGCGATGGCGTCGGTGCCGCCGCCGGGCGGAAAACCCACCAGCAGCCGGATCGGCCGCTCCTGTGCATGTGCCGCGAAGGGCAGGGCCGCGAGGAGGACCCCGGCGGCCAGGACGGAACGACGGTGCAGCATCGGCGGGCTCCCGGTGTGGAGCCGCGAGTCTACGGGTGCAGCACCACGAGCAGCGCGGTCGCCGCCGACTTGGCCGCGTTGCGGATGGCGTGCGGCCCGTCCACGGCATAACGCGCGGTCTCGCCGGCCTTGAGCCGGCTGGTCGTCCCTTGGGCGCTGACCTCCAGGCTGCCGGTCAGCACACTCAGGTGCTCGCGCGAGCCGGGCTCATGGGCCTGGCTGTCCAGCACGCCGCCCGGTTGCACGGTCAGCTCGTACCACTCGAACTGGCCGGCCAGCTCGATGGGCCCGAGGATGCGCAGCTTGCACAGGCCGTCCGGGCTGGTCAGCCCCGGTGTGGCATGGGCCGGCACGGTCTCGATGGCGGGCGTCGCCGCGCGCTCGGCGCCGAGCAGTTCACCCATGTCCACGCCCAGCGCGTTGGCCAGGCGCCAGACCACGGCCACCGTGGGGTTGGCCTGGTTGCGCTCGATCTGCGACAACATGGACTTGCTGACGCCGGCCCGCTTGGACAGGTCATCCAGCGACAACCCACGGCTGGTGCGCAGCGCCTGCAGCGCGGCGCCGACGCGTGGGGGTTCCAGGTCCGGGGCGGGCTTGTTCATGCTTGACGGCGATAGACGTTTTTCGGATACTGAACGAAAGTTCGATATATCGAACAAGTTCAATTTACCGAATTGTGCACCAGGAGCGGCGCGATGAGCCAAGCCTTCTATCAACACCTGCAGTCCGAGCTGGACGGCATCCGCAGCGCGGGCCTGTTCAAGGCCGAGCGCATCATCACGACCCCGCAGGGCGCCGTGGTGAAGACGGTGGACGGCCGCGAGGTCATCAACCTGTGCGCCAACAACTACCTGGGTCTGTCCAGCCACCCGCAGGTCATCGAGGCCGCCCACGAGGCCTTGCGCACGCACGGCTTCGGCCTCTCTTCCGTGCGCTTCATCTGCGGCACGCAGGACCTGCACAAGGAACTCGAAGCCCGCATCGCCCGTTTCGTGGGCTGTGAAGACGCCATCCTCTACGCCGCGGCCTTCGACGCCAACGGCGGCCTGTTCGAGCCGCTGCTGGGCGAGCAGGACGCCATCATCAGCGACGCGCTGAACCACGCCTCCATCATCGACGGCATCCGCCTGTGCAAGGCGCAGCGCTACCGCTACGAGCACAACAACCTCGACGACCTGGAGCGCTGCCTGAAGGAGGCCAAGGCCAAGGGCGCCCGCCACACGCTGGTGTTCACCGACGGCGTCTTCTCGATGGACGGCACCATCGCGCAGCTCGACAAGATCCGCGAACTCTGCGACCGCTATGACGCGCTGCTGGGCATCGATGAATGCCATGCCAGCGGCTTCCTCGGCAAGACGGGCCGCGGCACGCCCGAGTACCGCGGCGTGCACGGCAAGATCGACATCGTCACGGGCACCTTCGGCAAGGCGCTGGGCGGCGCGTCGGGTGGCTTCACGGCGGCGCGCAAGGAAGTCGTCGAGCTGCTGCGCCAGCGCTCCCGCCCCTATCTCTTCAGCAACACGCTGGCGCCCAGCATCGCCGGTGCGTCGCTGGCCGTGCTGGACCTGCTGGAAGGCTCCACCGCGCTGCGCGACAAGCTCGAAGCCAACACCGCCTATTTCCGCGAGGCCATCCAGGCGGCCGGCTTCGAGATCAAGCCGGGCACCCACCCCATCGTGCCCATCATGGTCTACGACGCGGTGACGGCGCAGGCGCTGTCCAAGCGCATCCTGGAGCTGGGCATCTACGCCGTGGGCTTCTTCTTCCCCGTCGTGCCCAAGGGCCAGGCGCGCATCCGCGTGCAGATCTCGGCCGTGCACGAACGCGAACACCTCGAAAAGGCGGTTGCCGCCTTCACGCAAGCCGGCAAGGAACTCGGCCTCCTGAAATGAGCACTCCCCGCATCCTCATCATCGGCGCCAACGGCCAGATCGGCACCGAACTGGCCGCCGAACTCGCGCGGCTGCATGGCCACGACGCCGTCGTCACCAGCGACCTGGCGCCCAAGGGCCGCGTGCCCACACTGGCCCACGAGGCGCTGGACGTGACCGACGCCGGCGCGCTGGCCACCGTCGTCAAGCGCCACAAGATCACCCAGATCTACCACCTGGCCGCCGCGCTCTCCGCCAACGGCGAGAAGCACCCGATGTGGGCCTGGGACCTGAACATGAAGGGCCTGCTCAACGTGCTGGAGCTGGCCCGGCACGAGAAGCTCGACAAGGTCTTCTGGCCCAGCTCCATCGCCGCCTTCGGGCCCAACACGCCGGCCGTGGATACGCCGCAGACCACTGTGATGGACCCCACCACCGTCTACGGCATCTCCAAGCTGGCCGGCGAGCGCTGGTGCGAGTGGTACCACGCCAAGCACGGCGTCGATGTGCGCAGCCTGCGCTACCCGGGCCTGATCAGCTGGAAGACGCCGCCCGGCGGCGGCACGACGGACTACGCCGTGGAGATCTTCCACGCCGCGCTGAAGGACGGCCGCTACACCTGCTTCCTGCAGCAAGACCAGGCGCTGCCGATGATGTACATGCCCGACGCGCTGCGCGCGACCATCGAGCTGATGGATGCGCCGGCGGATGCGGTCAAGCAGCGGGGCAGCTACAACCTCGCGGGCGTGAGCTTCACGCCGGCCGAGATCGCGGCCAGCATCCGCCGCCGGCTGCCCGCGTTCACGATGGACTGCGCGCCGGACTTCCGCCAGGCCATCGCCGCCAGCTGGCCGCAGCGCATCGACGACCGCGCGGCGCAGGCCGATTGGGGCTGGCAGCTGCGCTTCGACCTCGATGCGATGGTGGACGACATGCTGGCTAATCTGCGTACGCAGTTGACGTCTTGAACGCCAGTTGAGGCCCTGCCTCGCGCACCCGGCAGCGCACGCGCCGGTCGCGCTCGGCGAGTGTCAGCCGCTCGCGCGGTGGCACGGGTTGGCGCACACCCAGCGCGGCGGCCAGGTTGGCATTGGCTTCGCGGCGCGGTCTCAGCAGCTCTGACGGCCCCGTGAGCAGTGGCGTCACGCCGGGGCCGTGCCCGCTGACGGTGCTGTCGCCGTGGACGATGACGCCGATGGTGATGCGCCCGCCACGCCAGATCGGTCCGCGGCGCGTATCGGCATCGGTGATGGCGACGAAGTCGCCGAAGCGCAAGCTGCCGAGGCGGTAGCGCTCGCGCGTGGGACGGTCGGCGAGCTGGATGTCGTAATCGCCCCGCCACGCCGTGTTCTTGCCCAGGCCCGAGCCCATGAGCCGCGCCGGCACCAAATGGGTGACGGGCACGAACAGCCTGCCATCGCGCGCCTCGACGCCCCAGCGCGCGAGGAGACCGGGGGCGCAGTTCATCAGCTCGATGCGCGGGTGCTCCGGCAGCCGCAGGCCCTGGCCGACGGAGGTCACGGCAATACGGTCACCGATGGCCAGCCGCCGCAGCACCTCGGGCGGGAAGTCCACCATGACGTGATTCACGCCGCCGTGCTTGCCGGTCACCCAGCCCTGCTGGCCGCGCGCGTCGCCGCTCAGCACCCGCGCCCGGTTGCCGACGCAGGCGTAGGTGATCAGCGCGTTGTTGGGGCCGTCGCGCGCGCCGATGACTTCGCGGTTGTTGTTGTGCAGCGAAACACCGGGCTCGATGTGGTCGCCGGCCAGGCCCACGCACAGATCGCCGATGCGCCGGTTCAGCACGATGCCGCCGGTGCCCGGCAGCACGCGCGGCACGCCGTCGTAGCCGATGCGGTAGGGCGTGGCCTGCGCGACCGGGTGAGCGATCTGGCCCTGCACGGTCACCGCGACCAGTTCGTCACGGTTCAGTCGCAGGCCGTCGGTCGGGCTGTGCTTCGGGGTTTCGTTCGGGGGGGGCGGAGCTTGGTACATGAGGACACTCGCTTCAGGGCTGGATCAGAGCCGGTACCACCAGGCGTCACTGTGTTGCCAGGGGTCCTGGCTGTCGTCGTTGGACGCGTCGCCGCTGGGCGGTAGCGTCAGCGCATGCACGACGCAGGCGTGCTGTACCGACTGCAGCAGCGCCGCGAGGCCGGCGGCCGCGATAGCTTGACGCACGAAGGCGCGCTCGGCGGCCAGCAGACTGGCGCCATCGCCGTCGGGCAGCTGGCGCAGCGGCAGGCTGAAGCCGCTGAGCACGCGGGCGGGGCCGGGCGGGCCGAACGCATCCGTCGCGCGGCACAAGATGAGCGCACCGTCCAGCGCGGCGGACAGCGCCAGCGCGTCGTGCGCACCGGCCAGCGCGTCGAAACTGCGGCACCAGCGGGCGCCCGCTGGCTGCGGCGGCTGGCGCCCCAACAGCGCTTCGGCATGCCATTCGAAGCGGTCGACGAGCGAGTCGTCGCTGCCGCTGCGCAATTGCGATTCGGCCAGGTTGTCGCCTACCCAGCGCAGCGTCCAGGAGCCGGCGTCCGTGCCGTCGCGCAAGGCCGTCCAGTCGCTCAGCGCCAGTGGGTGCAGGCCGGATTGCGGCAGGCCATCCGCGTTCAGCAGATCGCTCGCATCCAGCACTTGCCAGAACGAGCGTGGCAGCCAGGTCTCGAACACCCTGGTGAGACCCAATGCGAGCTTGAGGCCGCAGGCGTGTCCCAGCACCAGGGCGGGGTCCAGTACGCAGCGCAGCTTGGGGCCGTCCACCGTCACGCGCAGGTCGCTCGCCCCCATGGCGTCACTCTCCGTCGAAGGCGTCGAACACATCCGTCGGGTACAGCCGCACCGGCGCCGCGGCCGTGCCGCTGCGGTCCAGCGTCGGCGACGACGCGCCCGCTGCGTAGACCAGTTTGCGCAGCAGCACCCCCGATGCGGGATCGATCTGCAGGAAGACATTGCGCACGGCCGTGTTTCGCGCGGCGATGTGGCGCTGCATCTGGCCCGGCTGGGTGTCCACTTCGATGTGCGTGGTCTGGTTGCCGCGCCGCGGGTTGTTGAAGCTGGCATCCGGCCGCAGGCGCGGGTTGGGCTGGCCCGGGCCACGAGGCTGGTCGATGCGCACGGGCGTACGCGGGAACCGGCGGCGCAGGTCGTTGGTCAGGCTGCCAATGACGTGCCAATGCGTCAGGTTGGGCGACAGGCCGCGCTGCCCGTGGGGCAGCCGTGTCAGTTCGTCGATGCCGTTGTCGATGTCGGCCACGGCGTCGGCGAGGATCGCGCGGTCCCAAGGCGTGCTCATGTTGGCCGTCCAGCGTCAGCAGGTGCCGGCCGGCGCATCGCGCGCAGGCGGCGGGCGGGTGCCGGCTGGCCGACGCGTGGCGTCGCCGTCCAGGCGAACCGGCGGCCGGCCGGGCGGGGGCGGGCGAGGGCCTTCATGGCTGCCTTCATGGCTCAGGCCGCCTGACGCACGCCCAGCACGCTTTGCAGCGCGGGTGTCACACCGGGGAATCCACGGCCTTCCGGCGTCATGCGGTAGGCCGCCACCCAGGCCTCGGCGTGCGCACCCATCGGTCGCACGACGCTCTGGAACAGGATGGGGTCGATCGCGGTCTTGAAGTCGTTGTCGGCGATGAACTGCAGGATGCGGCGGCCGCTCTCGGCCATCTTGGCGCGCTGGCTGGGTTCGGCCACGCCGCCCAGGTAGCGGTTGGAGACGATTTCCACGACGTCCCACTTGGTGTTGGCGTCGAACGCCTTCTTGATGTCGGGCGCATCCAGCAGCTGCAGCACGGTCTTCAGGTGGTGGCCCGTCTCCATGGCCAGCGAGAAGATGTTGCCGTAGGTCGACCGGTCCAGTGCGTACCGCAGGTCCAGCCCGATGCGTTGCACGGTGGCCACGCTGCCGAAGGGGCGCTGCTCGATGACCTGGCCGCCGCGGATGACCTCGCCGATGAGCAGGTCGCGGAAGTACTGGCCCAGCGACACCATGAAGCCCACCATCTGCCGGTGGAAGTTGCGGTTGACCACGGCGCCGGCCGGCGCCTGCCCGGTGCCGTAGTTGAACGCACGGCGGTAGGCCACCATGCGATCGGCGCGCTTGTAGCGCAGCGGTTGCCATTTCTCGAGCAGGTACAGGCCGCGCGCACCGGGGCCGCGCTGGATGCGCATCTTGCCCAGGCGGAACAGGCGCAGCAGCGTGTCCACCACTTCGAAGATCTTCATGCGCTCGTGCTGGTAGATGTAGTACAGCTCTGCCGCCGCATGCAACTGGCTCGGCACGACGGCGTCGTCGAAGTCCGGCGTGATGTGCGGGTAGGCGATCTTGTCGAAGTCCGGCGGACCGTTCTCGCCGAAGCCGACCAGATCGAGGAAGCCGTCGCGGCCCTCGCCGTTGGCGGCGCCCTTGAGCAGCTCGCTGAAGCGTTGCTCGAAGGGCTGCTCGAACTTCTGCCGCTCGGCAGCCGGCATGGCCGCCAGTTGGTCGCGCAGGAAGGTCTCCCACAGCCGCTGGATGGTCTCGGTAGTCTGGAAGCTCATGGCATGGCTCCGGCGTGATGTTGCATTGGGTGGAAGGGTGACTAGGCCAGGAAGGCGGCGATCTCCGCGATCAGCGCATGAACGTCGACGAAGCGTTGGCTGCGTTGTTGCGCGTCGGCGCCCCTGAATTCGTAGAACGCCTTCAAGAACCGATCCTTGAGGTCGTGTGGCGCACCCGTGAGGGCGGCCGCCTCGACCTGGGCAGCCTTGAGCAAGCCCTCCAGGGCCACGTTTTCACCGGTTTTGTCCTTGGCGCCGTGGTCCTTGCCCTTGTACGGCTGCCCTGGCGTGGCGTCGAGCGCCAGCGTCTGGACCTGCGCCAGCAGCCGGAGCAGTGGAGCGGCCCTCGTGCTGACTGACGCGCAGCCCGGTGCCGGGCAAGGCGTAGGTGCGGGTGCTGGTGTGGGGGAGTTCGCCCTCTGGATGGCGTCGAGCAGTTCGTTGAAACCTTTGTCAAGCCGCTGCGTCAGCGCCATGGCGCTCTCGGCATTGTCCTGAGTCACACGGGTTTGCAGCGCCGACAACGCGGTGCCGATGTTCGACATCAGCGTGTTGCCGTTCTGGGCAATTTGCTGGCCGTGCTGGTTGTTCAGCTGGGTGACGGCATCGGTCAGTCGCTGTGTCACGTCTGCGCGCAGGACAGACAGCGTATTGCCGACGTTGGTGGTGACCGCCTGGCTGCTTTCGGCAATTTGCTGAGCATGCTGCGCGGCCAGCGTTGCGACGGCACCGGCAAGGTTCTGTTTGACGTCCTGGCTCAACAGCGCGATGCCGTCCTGGGTGGGTTTGACTGCGTCCAGCATGGCCTTGGGCAGCGCCGTCACGCGGCTCAGCGTGGCGGCGGCATCGAGCTGGTTGCTCGAGAGCTTCTGCACAAGCCCGTCGATCTCGACGTGGATGAGTGCCTTTTGCGAGCTCAACATGGTGTTGCTCCTTGACAGCCAGACGCGCTCAGAAACGGACCTGGCCGCTGCGTGCCGGGCTGGGCCGGCCGCGGCCGAGGCGGTCGACGCGGTCGATCAGCGTGTCGAAGGTGGTTTCCAGCGTCGGCGGCAGATCCAGCGTGCTGGTATCGCGGCAGTCTTCGCCGATCACCGCGCGCACGGCCGCCTTCACGGCGTCCTGCACGCGCACCAGCGAGCCATCGATCTGCGAGCAGTTGGCCACCATGGCGTGGACCAGGTTGCCCCAGCTTCGTTCCATGTCGAGTTGCATGCAGAGCTCCTGTTCGACGAGATTCACGAAGCCGTCCAGCGCTTCGTCGCTGCCGACGGCGGCGCCCAGCTGGGGCTGGGCGGCGAACAGGCCGCCGAGCTCCGAGTAAAGGTCGGTGATGTCCTCGATGGATGCTTCGGCGTCGGGCGCGCTTTCGTCGGGCGCCGCGTCCAGTGCGGCCTGCAGCTCCGGCAGCACCAGAGGCGGTGATGCCGTCAGCGCGACATCCAGCGTGCGGCGGGCGAGTCGTCGAGCCGCGGCCAGCGCATCGGATGCGGCCGAGTTTTCCGACAGCAGCAGGTCGGGGCGCAGGCAATCGGCTACCGCTTCCAGCAGATGCACCAGCGTGCGCATGCCGGGCCGAGGATTGCCGTTGCCGTTGGTGAGGCAGGCGCTGCCGACGACCTCGTCGATGAGGTAGCCATAGGCCGACGCGCGACGTTCGGCGGTACCGAAATTGACGAAGCCCAGCGAGTACAGATCGATGGCGCGGTCGGTGTCGTACAGCACCTTGTCCAGCAGTGCCACGCAGCCGCGATCGGCGCTGCAGCAGGCGCCGGAGATGCAGTCGATCTCGTCGGCCAGCAGATTGCGGCGCGAGACCAGGTCCACCAGCCGCTGGTCGGCGGCGTCCAGGCCGGAGCTGCCGTACAGGCCATAGAAGAGGATGGGCGGCCGGGCGATCTTCATCAGCCGGAAGCCACCCGCCGAGTCGAACGCCGACGAGAACAGCTGCAGCGCCTCCAGGAAGGCATACAGCGCGGGAGATTCGGGGCTGACGCCGTGCCGCGCCACCACGATGAAGCGACGGAACCGCTCCAGCGCCAGCATCGACGTCGAGCCCACGGCGCGCAGGCCCTCGGAGGAGTTGTCGCCGCTGCGCTGGACGAGCTCATCCATCGTGCGCGCCAGTTCGGTTTCGACGAGCAGCGAGCGCAGGTCGCTCTGTCCCTGCGCGTCCAGCAGCTGGTTGAGTTGCCGGTAGGCGTCCAGGCCGCGCGGCCATTCTTCGGGGCCGTAGGCCAGCTGCGTGCTGCCCACGAGGTTGCGCAAGGCAAAGATGACCGCGTCGCGGCGCGTCTGCAAGTCGCTGTAGGCGACCTGCGGCACGTAGCGGCCGCCGCCGAAGCCGACATTGGCCAGTGCCTCGCCCATGATGACGATGAGCAGGTTGGCGGCCTCGTCCAGGCTCTGCGCGAACTTCCTGAAGTCCGTCAGCATGGCGGGCGTGTGGGTGCCGACGAGGCGGGCCAGCCGGGCGTAGTCGTTGAGCTGCCGGCGCATCGCGAAGCCCTTGTCGCGGTTGCGCGGGTCCAGGGCGAAGCGCGCGGCGTTGTAGCCCTCGCTGAGCGCGGCGCGAATCGCCTGGCCCCAGCCGCGCAGCTCAGGGGCGACATCCTTGAGGATGGCGCTGCGCGTCAGGTGCTCCAGGTCCAGGTTGATGTCGTCGAGCGCCTGCTTCCATTCGGCGCCGCCGGCGGCGGTGAGCATCTGCACGACAGGTGTGGCGCTGCTGGCCGCCTGCAGGAAGGGCAGCCCGCGCGACTCCTGGCCGATGGCCTGTGCGCGCGGGTCGGCGCTGTAACGCTCGAGCAGCGCCTGCGCCACCTGTTGGGGGTCGCTGGGGTCGCCCACCTTCAATTCCCGGCGGATCAGGTTGTCCAGCACGAGCCGGTCTTGGCCGCTGCGCGCGGTGGTGTTGGACAGGGTGTTGGAGGAGGCCATGGGAAGTCCTTGTGATGGGGTTCGGGGTCAGGCGACCAGGCGCAGCGGTGCGCGCCGGCTGCTGCCGCTGAGCTGGTCGGTCACGACATGGGCCAGCCGCTGCGGCGGGATGCGCCCGCCCTCCAGCGCGTAGTGCGCGGCGCTGACGACGTGCCTGGGCGGCAGCTCCGCCAGTCGGCCGGCCTCCAGGCGGCGCGCACCTTCCAGGATTGCTTCCTGATCGGAGCGCTCAAAGCGGATGACGTCGGCCAGTGCCTGCTGAGCCAGGTTGCGCCTTGTCTGGTAGGCGATCTCGTCGACCACTTCGGGGATCAGCCGCGGTGCGCTGTTGATGAGGCCGGCCGGCATGCGATGGCCGTTCTCTGCGCGATACAGGCCCTGCCAGACCCGCAGCAGTTTGGTCGCATCGGCATGGAAATCCATGCGGCGCAGCATCTCGGCAAGCAGGTAGACACGCAGGTAGGCCGTGGGGTGGGCCCCGCCGGGGCGGAACGTCATCGTGCGCGGTTGCGGGTGGGCGAGAAAGTCCGCCATGCCCCATGCTGCGGCCGGCCCGCCGAGCAGGATGGCGGCCAGGTCCGCAAAGATTTCCTTGTGCCAGCGTCCGTAGACGGACGCCAGCATCGGGTTGCGGGCCCGGCCCATGACGCGTCGCAGCACCGCCTGGTGGTTTTCCTGCCAGATGCCGGCATCGGCCTGGATGTTGTGCGCCACCTCATGCAGGAACACGCTCTGCCAGGGCTGATCGCGGTCCCAGGGGATGCGGATCAGCGGAAACGGGTTGGCTTCGCCCAGCAGGCGCGACAGCGCCACGCCGCGCCGCATCGTGGCGGGCGAGTAGCCGTGCTCCATGTAGGACACCGGCTTCAGCAGCGGCGCCTCGAACAGGCGGGGCGAGGACTGGCGGATGGCCTGGTAGCAGTCGGCTGCGATGCTGTCGTGTGCCGCGAGCGACGGGCCGAAAGCCGTGCCGCGCTGGGCAAACACCTCGTAGAACATGCCGAACAGGCGTCGCGCCCGGTCCAGCTCGCGTTCCACGAGGGCGATGTCCACCAGCACGCGCTGCGGCGCTCGCTGCCCGCGGTCGGTCTGCAGATCCTCGAAGCGCTGGCGGATGCGCTGCTCCACGGCGGCCAGCCGCGCGTTCGCCGCGCGGAAATGCTCTGCCGACGGCGCGTAGGGCATGTCCTGGGGACGCAGGCCGACGAAGGCGTTGTCCACCCGCGCTAGCCGGGACAGCCGTGCCGACAGCCCCGTGATCTTGGCTTGCAGGAAGCGTCGCACGTTCATGATGCCGCCTCTTCTTGACCGTTGCGGGGGGCTCAGCGGCAGCGCAGGTTGATGACCACCGGGCCGCGCGCGAGTACGCGGCGCCCCCGGGCGCAGTGAGGGCAGGCGCCGCCGCCGGCGCGCGCGACCCGGCCGGTCGTGGCGACCACTTGGTGTGCGAGCGGCGCCACCGTGCGCGCAACCGCCTGTGCGGCCTGCCCGCGCGGCGTGACGCGGCGCGCCGGGGCGACCAGTGGCCGCGACAGCCGCTGCACGGTCTGCGGGCGGGCGGTCACCTGCCGGGCGATGCGCTGCACCGTGCGCACCGCCTGGCGGGCCGGCAAGCGGCGGCGCTGCACCACGCGTCGGGTGGCCGTGACGGCCCGTGCCACGGCGCGGGCAGCCTGCGGGCCCTGGCGACGGACGGCGCCTCGCACCGCCTGGCTGACAGCACGCACGGCGGCTCGCCGGACCGGCGCGGCAGCGCGCGCGACCCCCGGCAGCGCGCGGCGGATGACCATGCCGGCAAGCACCGGCGCGGCGGCGTCGACGCCGTCCTCGTCGAGCCCGTCCACGAGTTCGTCGAACGCCTCGAACTCATCGGCGCCGTCGGCCAGCAGCCGGCCGGCAACATTGGCGATGCGGCCGATCATCTGCGCCTGCGGGATGGGAATCATGCTGGCGATCGGGCCCACGACGCGCGCCGCCTGGCCGATGCCGCGGCCCACGGTGCGGGCGATGTTGCCCAGGCGGCGGAAGAACTCGTCGCCGTCGCCGGCGTCCATCGCGTCGGCCACCGCCGCCTCGAAGGCATCGTCACCGCCGTCGCTGTCGGCCGAGGCCTCGAACTCATCGAACTCGTCGAAGCTGTCGCCTTCATCGAACTCGTCGAAACCGTCGCCCCCGCCCCCGAACAGGCCACCGGCCGCGCGGCCGATGCCGCCCAGCAGTCGGCCCAGGAATTCGTCGTCGCCTTCGTCGGCGCCGTCGAACTCATCGAACTCATCGCCTTCGTCGAACTCGTCGTAGGCATTGGATGCGCGTGTGGGGCCCTCGGCGGCGTCGGACATCAGGTCGTCCATCACGTCGGCTTCAAATCGGTCCATGGTGATCTCCTTGCAGTGGATGGCGGTTCAGCGAGGCGTGACCGTCAGCGTGACGGGGCCGTCGATGTGGAAGGTGCGAGGGCCGGTGAGGTGGTTGCTGCGTTGGCCACGTCCGACCCGGTTGTCACGGGCGAGCGGTGCTCCCGTTTCGTCGTCCTCGGGCGCGGCGCCAGCCGCACTGGCGTTGGGCTGGGTCAGGCGCCGCAACGTCTGCGGCTGCTGGGCCACGCGGCGCGCGGTGGCGGGCAGGGCGCGGCGCACGGCCTGGGCGGCCCGCTGCGGGGTGGGCGCGCGGCGGGTGGCCACGCGCGCCGCGGATCGGGCCAGGCGGGGCAGGGCGCGCACGGCCCCGCGTCCCCGCTGGCGCACCAGTTCGCGGGCGGCAGAGGCGGTACCCCGCACGATGGCGCGACGTCCTGCCTGCGCCAGGTGGCTCATGTTGCGAAAGCCCAGCCCGCGCGCCGCAGCGCGGGCGGCCAACGCGACGACCGCAGGCAGCGCCTCGTCGACGCCGTCTTCGAAGGCGTCGGCCATCGCGTCGAAATCGTCCATTTCGTTGCCGCCGCCGCCGATCAGCTGGCTGAGCTGACCCAGCACGCCCTGCGCGCTGCCGGCTGTATTGGCGACACCGCCGGCCAGGCGCCCGGCCGTGCCGGCCCAGCCTTGCATTTGCTGGGCGCCGCCGGCAAGGCTGCGCAGACCGCCGGCAACGCCTTGAGCGCCGAGCATCTGTGCCAGGCGAGAAGCGGCCATCGCCGCCGGCGACACCTGCTGGGCCACGCGGCCGACGCCACCGGCCACACGCTGCGCCTGGCGGGCAATGCCCTGCACGCGCCCGGCCATGCCGGCCGCGCTACCCAGGCTGCTGCGCAGCATGCCGCCGGCTCGGCCCAGGCCGCCCAGGATGCGGCCGAGGAATTCGTCCTCCTCGGCGGCGTCCAGGCCGTCGGCGACCTCGTCCTCGAACGCATCCCACAGGGCCATCGCGTTGACGGCCTGGTCGTCGGCCAGGTCGGTGGCGGCGTTGAAGCCATCGGTATCGAAGCCGTCGGCGCCGTCGCCGAAGTCACTGGCCTCATCCCCGAGGTCTTCCATCATGTCCATGCTGTCGCTGTTGTCGGCTTCGTCGAAACCCTCGTCAGCGCCGTCGATCTCGTCGGCGCCGTCGAAGGCCTGGGCCTCGTCCATCAGCTCGGTTTCAAAAGGGTTCTGATCCATTCGGGCCTCCAAGGCGGGTCGGCATCGCGACCGTGAAGCCACTCTAGGCAGCCGTGCCGGCACGCACAAAACGTGTTTTGTGCCGACCGCGTCGGTGGGGGCCCGGCGGCGGCAGTCCAGACGCACGAACCCGTCGGCGGGCCCTCGTTTGAGGGCATCGATGCGGGTGACGCGCAAGCGGCGCGGGCCGACGCATGATGCGCACCCGCCAATGGCTATCCAGCACTTAGAGCCGCTAACGAAACTTATCATCTGCCTCAGTTCAAGAACCGCTGAGGAAGATGGCAGTCAAGAAGGAAGTCAGCGCAGCACTGTGGTCGCGGATACAGCCGCTGTTGCCCGAGGTGCGGA